>JBLIMP010000061.1:0-18210 GCA_047638855.1 Cellvibrionaceae bacterium
AGAAACCAAGAGTCAAGGTATTCCCCCGGCCGTGGCGCTTAGCGCAATACTCGGAGCACACTGCGGGCCGCATGAAAACCACACATCCCATGCACACCACCCCCTGGAGGAGAGGAGTGAGAACAGATAAAGAGACGTCGATTTGGCGTGCTGTATGGGTTTAAACGCGCAACCGGCCGCGTGAAAAGCTGTGTAATGTCGGCCGCACCTCCCGTAATTGCTCCACCCACATAATTGCGATTATACAGAGAGAAGTCCTTGGTGTTGGTTGTATGTCGCGCCAAAATCAAATCTTTGAAGCCAGGGGCAAACCGCTCAATCTGATCTTCAATACGGGCGGTCATATCGATGGTTGATCCATTCGGGACATGACAATAGGCGTAACCGGTATGTTTCCCTTCAGGCGCACGACTAGAGTCAAACTGGCTCTGCTGGCACACAATTAAATACGGCTTTTCAGAATGTAGGCCGTGCCAAGCGTCATGTTCGCTTTGGGCGATTTCTTCAAGCGTGCCGCCCACATGTACGGTGGAGGCTTTTAAACAATTTTGGTCAGTCCATGGAATAGGGCCGTCTAAAGCCCAATCTAGTTTGAACACGCCCGGCCCGTAATTGTAACGCCCCAATCTGCGAACGTATTGGTCAGGCAAAGCTGATTTGGCGATAGACGCAAGTTGATCGGGGCCGGTATCAAACAGCACAACTTTTGAATCTGGCACTTGGGCCAAGTCGGTGACCGTGACACCGGTTTCGATTGTGCCTCCCCAGGTTTCTAGATAGCTGGCTAACGCTTGGGTGATCGTGGCTGATCCCCCGGCCGCGACCGGCCAATTCTCCATATGTGCTGTCAGGGCGAAAATCAACCCAACTGCACCACTAAACGGTTTACTTAAGGGCAAAACACTGTGTCCGGCACATCCGGCAAACAAGGCTCTGGCGCGCGCCGTTTTAAAACGCAGCTTGGCATAAGCGGTGGCGGGTAACGCCCCTTGCATTCCAAACCATGTAAAAGCCAATGGATGTCGTGGAATTCCCAACGGTCCCAAAGCGTCTTTGAGCAAACCTTCTCCTTGGTTCAAAAGCGGCTGGACCATGCGTTGCCACGCCCGGCTGTCAATGCCTAGGTTCTCGGCCGTTTCTTCAAGGGATTTAGTCATTAAAACGGCTGATTCTCCTTCAAGCGGATGGGCGATTGAAGCTTCAGGGAAAATCCATTTTAACCCGAACTTTTCTAAAGGCAGCGCTTTCCAATAAGGGGAAAGGACCCCCATCGGGTGTACGGCCGCGCAAAAGTCATGCTTGAACCCTGGCAGGGTTAGCTCTTGTGTGCGTGTGCCACCACCGATTGTGTCTGCGGCTTCAAGCACAAGCACTTTAGCTCCGTTGCGAGCCAGTTCAATGGCGGCCGTAAGCCCATTTGGCCCTGATCCGATAATAACAGCATCATAAGATGGGTTTTTAGGAGTAGATCCTTTAATCAAAATTAGCCATGTCTTCCTCGGATGGATAAGGTTGGCGCGAGCGCAACTCATCCACCGTAATACGTCCTTCTGACATTTTTCCATCTTTGGCGTCAAAAATACGCCAATCGTGAAATGGTCGGCCGATCGGTTGTGGGTCTACAAATATTACCCGCAGATCGCCAGATTCCCATTGACAGCGTTTTTGTAGCGATTCGAGCAAAAGCTCGTTATGGAGATGGCCATCGCCGAAATTCCAACCGAGTACCACACCGGCCACGAGCTCCCCATCTCGCCAAACGTAGCGGTCGATATCGTCTACCGCTTTGGGGAGCAGGCTGTGCAATGCACGGCCGTGTAGATGCATCATACGAAAGGCGATGACTCGGCTTAAAAGTGCTTCCGAAGTGCTCTGGTCATACAACATGCTGATTTGAGCCGGAATCGTGGCTGCTGTTGTGGTGACATGGCTGTTAATTTTTTCTTCCGCATCATCCTTGAATAGCCAAACGCTATAGGCCCAATTCCCAGCATAAAAACGCATGCCAACCAAGAATGAAACCGATGCAGGAAAAAGGTTGCCTGCCAGTGGCACAATAAACAATGCGATGATGAGCAAAACGGCTAGTCCAAAGGATTGGACAGTGAAAGGGGATATATCTGCATGTGCTCCAAATAAAGCGATGCCACCATAGACCATCATAAAATTCCACTCAATCGGGACCCCCATCGGGATGTTAGAGGTAATAAAAGTATGGAAACCAACCATGACAACAAGCCCAATAACAACGGCCGGTGATCCCCATCCCCAAACACTGCCACCCCAAAATGCCCCAAACATCAGTAGAAGAGGAAAAGTGTATTCGGTGGCGGTGCCGATATGGGCCGCTTTGGTTGCTAAGCTGCTGGCTCGTAGATCATTTGGGAAATCGCGGAAGAGCAGTTTTCGCACCCACTCAGAGCGAATGACGGCGCTGTTGCTGACCATGACGCTGATGACAGATGGGAAATGGTGGTTGAGTTTAGAGGTGGCGGCCCAAATCCAAACGCCGAACCAGACCCATTTAGCGGCCGGAATTGCGCTTTCAGGAAAGGCAAAACAGACGATGGCGATCAGGTAATGCTCCGGCCGGGAGGCCAAATACTGGGTACGGTCTGATAGCCCTAAGACGAGCAGTAAAATAGCGGGAGGCCATATAAGCACCGGGGTGACGGCTGAGGAGATGAGCAAACGAACAAGCAAAACGATGTAGATAAAGTAAAGCAGGCTGTCTACCCAGCGACGTGTATCGCCCCCAAAAAATGGGAGTCCCGGAATAAATGGGATTTTGATTGTTTTTGGTCTTAAAAAGTAGAGGAATCCACCAAATGGCGGGTTGTAGCGGGCGGTTAAAGGGCCACTGCCAGATGCCAACCCTAATCCTTCAAAAAGTATGCTCCAGGCAATCGCCTTGGCAAGTGCCTCTGGTTTGAACCACCAGGTTGCGATACTGCTCAAGTTGCCGAGATCGCTTGAAAAGCCAGCAAACCAGCTCCACATCCAGATGTAAAAAACAACTTTTAGAATGTAAAAACCATAAACGGCCGGAGGTGCGCCATATCCTTGGATTGCCCAAGCCTGGCAGACCATCTTGGCGCGAATATGAAAAGGCTGTTGCCTCCATTCGTCATAATCGTAAGGTAAATTCTGGGGGGCCAGTAGCTGCATTTTTCTCCTCAGTAGCATGGGTGTTTTACGTCTAAACTTATGTAAGAGATTCTCACACTATTTAGTTTATGGAGCAAACATAAAGAGAGGGTGCATAGACTACAAGCAGATTAGTTGTGTCCCAAGACTCTTCCAAGTCCAATCGGCCATCGACAGATTGCCAGCTAAATTTATTAAGATCTACGTAAAAAATGCGATCTAAGCTTCTTCATCCATCTGTTGGGCAAATTTCATATTGAACTGCGCTTTGGAAAAATGCTAGATTACGTTCCCCTTTTTTAGCCAACTGTGTCAAAATCTTGTACGTTATAGAAGCAAAATTAATCTAATTTCACAGGATGAACAAAATGACACAAGAAAATGAGAAGCCATTTTTTGAGCTTCGGCAATATATAATTAAGGAAGGGCAGATTGACCGCTGGGTAAAGTTTATGGATACGGTACTCATCCCGTTTCAGCGTTCATGTGGGATGGTTATTGTAGGCAGTTGGTTTGTGCGCGAAGCCAATCAATATGTCTGGATTCGTCGATTTGAGGGCGAAAGTAACAAGACCGAACTATATAAAGCGGCTTATGAAAACGATTATTGGCTAAATGAGGCGAAAGCGCTTGTTGGAACAATGGTAGACCGTGAAGCGGGGATCACTGTGACTCAGATGGAGGCATCGCCATTATCGATAGTTCGTTAAAAGCACAAGGGGAGGGGGAATGCGAGAGAGGATAGAGATGAGATTCATCTCTATCCTCTGTGTTCAAATATACTTTTGGTCAACCGTAAGGTTCTTCGCTGCTAATAAAACACCTGGAAGGTGATGTTCAAGCCGCTGCCTAATCAGATGTCATTATGATTGGTAGGTAGATGATTGTGTTAAAGGATGCTGCTACACTTTTCGCAGAATCCATGGTCACAATACAACTGCCTACACCAGAACAGCCAGCTCCTGACCAACCCATAAATAGTGAGCCACTGTCAGCAACGACTGTCAGGGTGACCTTTGTTCCGTGGCCATAAGTTGCAGCATTGGGTGACCGCATAATCGAGCCGTTACCAGCCCCGCTGGTTGCCGTTGTGAGCGCATAACTTTTGATCGTAAAAATGGCATCAACTGATTTAGCAGCGTCCATCGTCACGACACAATTGGCGGTACCGGTGCAACCTGCTCCAGACCAGCCGGTAAAGGTAGAATTGCTATTAGCCACGGCCGACAATGTCACAGTTGTACCATGTACATGCGTAGCGAAATTGGGTGACTTAATAACAGACCCGCTTCCGCTTCCGCTCATTGTCGAGGTAAGCGCATAGCTAACATGGAAAGTAGCTGTGACTGTCTTTGCATTATCCATTGTGACAGTACAAGGTCCAGTGCCGGTACAAGCGCCCGACCAGCCGGTGAAAGTAGAGCCGTTAACGGCCGTGGGGGTCAAGGTAACAAGTGTGCCATGAGTATAAGTCACCGCATTAGGTGATCTTGCGATAGAGCCACTGCCGGTGCCTGTAGTCGCTGTTGTGAGTGCGTAACTTTTGATTGTAAATGTGGCGGTTACCATGTTAGCCATTTCCATTGTTACAACACAATCTGCACTACCTGTGCACGCCCCTGACCAGTTGGTGAAGGTGGAGCTAATGTCGGCGATAGGCGTTAGCGTGACTGTTGTGCCATGCGTATAGCTAATGGCATTGGGCGACCTTGCGATATTACCAATGCCACTGCCCGTAGTTGTGGTAGTGAGCGGGTAACTTATATGGAAAGTGGCTATTGCGGTTGTCACTTGATCCATTGTGACAACACAAGGCCCCGTACCTTCACATGCGTCAGGCCAACCCGACCAGCCGGTAAACGTGAAATTCTTGTCGGCCGTCGCAGTTAACGTAACTGGCGTACTGGCTGCGAACAATTTCGTACACGTTATGCCGCAATCAATGCCTGCTGGAATGCTTGTCACATTGCCTGTGCCCGTACCGGTAGTAGCCACGGTCAATTCAATGAACGTAAATTCATACGCCCCCATATCAATGATTACATTTTGAATACGCTGATTCTCGGCAAGATCGGTCGTGGCAGAAGTTACATCTGTGTAGGAGATAGTCTGACCAACGTCGATAGCTGGAGATCCTACTTGAAGCTGGGCACTTCCCTTTGTGGTTGGAGCTTGACTAGCGTCAATCGGGGTAACAAAGAGCGGGTCAGTATCGATATTGTTCCCCCCATCTATCCCAAACACACTATTCCAGGTGCCTCCGATGTTATCACTGCCACCACTTCCTTCTATCAGGCTGTAGGAAATAGTCGGAGTTGAGTTTATGGTCGAAGTGATATTATTTGATATGTTGGGGCCGATGCCAGCAACATTATTCCAGAATATGCTGTTGGTAATACGGGGGTTACTAAAACCGAAATTTAACATCCCACCACCGCGACCGTTATTAGCTTCCTCAAAACCATGTGCGAAATTACCAGAAAACGAAACATTGATGAGTGTTGGACTGCTAATCTCATTAACCATGCCTGCACCATGGAATGCGGAGTTTCCAGAGAAGGAGACATTGATAAGTACCGGATTGCTATCAAATCGATTCGCCATACCCCCGCCCTGCCAAGCTGCAAAGTTACCAGTAAAAGCGACATTCGTGAGGACTGGGTTGCTATGGTCTTCATTAAACATGCCACCACCGATACCAGTGGCGATATTGGTGATAAAAAGAAGGTTGTTTAATGTAGGACTTCCATTGACGTTAGACATACCGCCGCCACAGTTTGTTAAACAGTTGTACCCTTTATTTGCTTGACCACCCGTGATTGTAAAGCCGTCAAGTATCGCTGTGTTTGTAACCCCGCGGCTCGTGACAATGTGGGTACTATTGTTGCCATTGATATTACTTGTCACACTGGCCGCAGTTTTCAAGTCATTCGTATCAATATCACCACTTAAAACTGTGATGTTGTCTTTCCAATTGCGTTCTGTTCGGAGTGTTTCAGTGGCAGAGAAGCCGCCGAAAATAGCAACCCCATCGGTTAGATTGAAGGTATGTGTCACCGTGTTTCCGGGGACATAAACCCCTTTAGCAACCCAGATTTCGCTTCCATCTGTAGCGACACTTAAGGCATCTTGCAAATCTGAGTAAGCATTTCCCCAATCAGTACCATCATTGTTTCCCCCAATAACAGAATCATTGACGAAAATGGTTCCAGCTGCTTGAACAGGCAAGCTAAACAACATAGAGGCAAGAAAGAAAAGAAGTGTGGTACATATCAAGATTGAAAGGATACGTTTTCTTTGAGGGGGGGTCATAATTGAATACATAAGTTAAAAGGATTAAATAAATTTGAATCTTTGAATCAATGCAGGCTTAGCATAAACTGAGGTTTTCTAAAGACGGAAGAATTTGGAGCAAAGGATTTCCGCCATCTACATGATTATTTTATAATACGATTCTTGCTTTGCACCTTGCATGGCCGTCTTTCAGGCTTGAGCTTAAGCGATTGGTACTACTTTGGATTTATTTGGATAAAGGGTCATCCCTTAAATATAGTTCCCCCAAATGGCTCGAAATGATAGGCTATTTAACTCGCTGAAGATGCCTATGCCTTTTACAAACTACTCCCTCAACAGCCCATCTGAAGCAATAAGATACCGGTTTGCTTCTAAATTAGTAAACTCAAACTCCCGGCCGTCCGCGAGCTTTAACGTCAGCGACAACCCATCTGCAAACTCACCTGTCCCAAAATGAAAGCGAGGATCTTCAGAAGCCAAATAGCTTGAGCCCGCCAAATACTCCCGCACCAGCTCAGTCCCATCTGGCAAAGTCAGCACCGCAGTACAGCCAGGCAAAGCGCCCGGAATCGACACCCCAAACCAATTGTTTTGCTCGACTTTGTTTTCGAGCAAAATAAGTTTGCCCCCAATCGTATTGATCGCTACATCAATATCTCCGTCGTTATCAAAATCAGCCACCGCACTGCCACGGGCCATTTTCGGCCCCAATCCATCTTCGCCTAAGCCAACAAAGCTAGTCCAATCGCGAAACTGATTGGGCAAGCCTTCGGCCAAACGATTGCCGTATAGACGAACAAGCTGTGCATCGGCCGTTAAATCAGTGATAGGTACATGACCGTTGACAACAAGCAAATCTTGATCACCATCATGGTCAAAATCGACCCACGCCGTACCCCAGCCGGTGATGTTATTGCCTAAGCCTGCAATCCCAATTTTGTATGTGCTGTAACGAAAGTTTAGCTCGCCCACTTCGTCGATTTGGTTGCGATAAAGCGCATTAAGTTCAGTGTCCCAGTTGGTCACCAGCAAATCAAATCGGCCGTCATTATCATAATCACCCGTGGCGATCCCCATCCCGCTACTCGGATCATTTGTGCCTGATGTCCGGCTTGCATCGACCAGCTTAAAACCGATCTCCGAATCATCTTGCTCATTAAGATAGAGTCGATTTGGATGTCCGTCATTGGCGATATACAAATCCAAGTCACCATCATGATCTAGGTCGCTCATGACAGACCCTAAGCCACGTTCTTCTCGATTAAGCCCCAGTTCGGCCGTGATTTCACGAAAGGTTCCGTCTCCATTGTTCAGATAAAAATGATCAGCCAGCCCATAAAAATCCTGTGGAAAAGCCCCCACCGGTTTCTCAACTTTATTTTCAAGATTGATATAGGCGGCCACAAATAGATCGGGCCAGTTGTCTCCATTAAAATCCCCCACGCTGGCGGCAGAATTCCATTCGTTAGCCGCAACGCCAGCCTCGGCCGCACCCTCACGAAACGTCCCATCACCATTGTTCCACAGCAATTTATTCGGCCCGTCAGCCGTCACATAAATGTCTGTCCAGCCGTCACGATTCAAGTCGGCCGCCACACACCCATTTCCACGTATCGCCAATCCGGTTTGCGAATGCAACGTCGCTTTGATAAATCGCCCTTCTTTATTATGGTAGAGCTGGTTTTGCGGAAGGCGACCCTGTTTAGCCCAATAATCTTTTTCAGCCAGTGCGTGGCTGTTGACCACATACAAATCCATCCAGCCGTCATTGTTGTAGTCAAGCCAGCACAGTCCGCCCCCCATCATGGCGATAGGGTCGGCCGACATTTCACCCGTTACAAAGGCCCCATGTGCAAAATCCAGCCCCAATTCTTGAGCCACATCCACAAATTGGAGTGGAAAATCTGGCTCTTCCGGCTCTGGCAGTTCAGCAATCGTTTCCCCCAACATGTCAGAGATCGAAGTTGCCGGTGCTAAATTGTTCGGCTGAATCACTTTAAGCACCCGTCCGTTAAAAATTTCGCTCACAAGCAAATCGCCGTCAATCGTGAAATCTATTGCCCCCGGAAAGCTCAAATCTTGCAGGATCAGTTCTGGCGTGCCGTTCGCATTTAAGCGGCTCAACCGGCCGCTGTTTGGTAAATAATCTTGCCCCCTAAAACAGTCGCCACCTTCCGCAAACTTCGCAAACTCCAACAGCCACAGCGTCCCATCTGGTGCTTGTGAGATGTCAATCGGCATACTCAACCCATCTACTACAGTGCGCTGGTTCCGTTCTGTGTCGATGGCGACGAGCTGGCCGCCAGTCGCTGGATACGGACAACCGCTGGTGAGCGTCACAAAATATTCTTGCCCTACTCGCTCGATCCCAGTGGGAACCGCATCAATGCGAGTTTTGCCGTCACCTGGATTAACCAGCATGTCAAAACGATGAAAAAATTGCGTTCGGCCGTCGGCCGTCATCATCGCCACGCCGTTGTCAGTGGCATCAGTCACGATGGGAGTCCCATTTTCATCAAAGGCCAAATCAAACGGATTGCGTAGCTGGACGGCGTTGAGAGGCAGCATCTCTTTAGATAGATCATCGGCCGTAAATGGTACAGCAGGCAGTTCTAATCTGACCGATGGATCAAGTGGAAGGGTGTACAAAGCTCCCAGATTAAAATGACTCGTATACAGCTTCCCATCATTCCATTTAGCAAATGGCACGCCGGACAGGTCACCCGCATCCCGGCCGCTGGGCAAGCCAGAAATCAATCGGCCGGACGTGCCGTCAGGCAAAACCAGCGTCACCCCAGCGCTATCATCTCGTTCACCGGTTCCTTCTTCGGCAATCAACAAGCCCCCGCCAAGCAAAGGCTCAATCCCAACAGGATTGATTAGCCCTTCAACAACAATTTCGGCCGACGGCACTCGCGCATCTCGGGTTTCTGTATAACCCTCAACTATCGGGCCGATGGTTGGCTCGTTTGAACAGGCGACCAGTAAAAGCAACGCGCTTAAAAACACGAAGGCTTTATTTAATTGTTGAACTGTTGAATTGTTGAATTGTTGAATGATTAATTTTTTGGCCATACGTTTCCCCAATCTTGCATTAACTAATGACTGGCTCTCACAACAACTTGCCACTAATTCTGCAACAACAAATCCGGCCGATCACTGATCAACCCATCGACGCCCATCTCAATCAGACGCTCCATTTCAGCCACATCATTCACTGTCCACGGAATCACCTTCAACCCCAACCCTTGCGCTTCTTCCAACAATTCCGGGGTCAAATCCCTGGCGCGCGGTGACCAGATATCAAATTTATATCCGTTGTAAACTTTTACCTTCGCCTCGCCCCCCGTCGTCAATGCGGCCAAACGAATATCAGAATCAATTTCCCGAATGACCTGCAAAGAGCGATGATCAAAGCTTTGAATGACTACGCGATGTTCAAAGCCATATTTGGCGATAATCTCAAGAATCGCCAGTTCAAACGGCCCTGCTTCCCCACCGGTAAAGCCATCATCGATGTATTCTGGATGATCAACCTTTCGTTTGGTTTCGATGTTGAATTCAACGACGGCCGCATTTGCCTTTTGTAGATCAGTCTTTTCGGCCGACTGCGCATATGCTGCCACAAAATCAAACAACTCATCCAATGTTGCAATCCCATAATCAGTACCAGCCAACGGCATATCGAGCACCTGCTGTTTGGGGAACGCATTGGCATCTGGGTTCAAATCGCACTGATAGTTTTCCAAAACAGCCAATGGTTGTTGGCTAATCAATATTTTTCGCAGTGGGTTTTTGGGGTCAGGGACCTCTTCGCCTACTTTGGCCCCATCTGGTAAACGGCATTTATCTTTGCCAATGACAGGGTCATGCCAAATGACTAGTTCACCATCTTGAGTGTAGTGCAGATCAAGTTCCAGTGTGGTCACGCCTAGATCTAAGGCCGCTTCAAAGGCGGGCAATGTGTTTTCTGGTAGTAAACCTCGTGCCCCACGATGCCCTTGTGCGTCAAACCCGTTGGGCAAGCCGCCCATCCCTCGATAGCTAAATCCGGCCGAATCTGTTGGGTCCGTCAGAGAAGGAGAAGGGGAAAAAACGCTACAGGAAGCTGTGAATAACAGAATTAGGAGCGTTGGGAGGAAGAGTTTTTTAGACATTTAAAATTTTAATGGGTGAATTGCTGATTTTGCAAACTGTTGAATGGTTAATTTTTGGTCGTTCGCTTGAAGTAAATACACATGCAAACAACCCATTAAAAAATAACTATTCGACAATTCAACAGTTCACCAATTAGAAACAAAAGACCTGACAGATTTTAAAAATCTGTCAGGTCTAAAACGATGGCTCGTGGCTTTAGTCGCTAACCACTAACATCTAGCCACTAACCACTTTTCTTTCTACTCAAAGAACGCGTTGTAGTCAGCAAGTTCTTGGTTGGCTTTTTCGGCCGCGATGTCAAGCGCTTCTTGCGCACTCAAACCATCATCCAAAACCGCGCTGTATGCTTCAACGATAAAGCGACGAATGGCAGGAGCTGGTCCAGCCCGGCCGCCAAGAACTGCGTAGTTCGGGGTGCCATCTGCCAATACCGTGTTGGTTTTTTCTAACTGATCGATAGCCGTCACAAAGTTCGGGTTTTCAGTCCAGAACGTTTGCAAATCGCTATTTCCGCTAATGTCAGTCCGCACTGGGAAGTAGCCGGTGCCTGTGTGCCAGGTCACTTGCTGATCTTCCTGCGCCATAAACTTCATGAACTGCCAAGATGCGTCATTCAATCCCGCATCTTCTGAGTCAAGCAACCAAAGTGCCGCACCACCGATGATGACACCGTTACGGCCGTCTGCGCTGTCTGCGTAAGGCATGAACATCGTGCCCACTTCAAAGCCTGCACCATCTTGGAAACCACGAACACCTGAGGTTGAGTCAAAGATGATCGCTGCTTCTTCAGCGAAGAATACCGCGTCGGTATCTGACCATGTGCTTCCTAAGTTGGGTGAATAGCCGTCGGCAACCAATCCGCTCAAGAAGTCAAAGACCTCAACAGCAACACCTTGGTTGAACATCACTTCTGAAGCGCGTCCGGTACGGCCGTTGTTGTTGTCGTAGTACATGCCACCGCTATTTGCCAAGATCTGCTCGAAGAACCAGCCGACCTGACCCAAAGCGATACAGTTCTCTACGCCACTCGCCTGAATTGCATCACATGCTGCGGTGAATTCAGTGAATGTCCAGCTCTCGCCTTCGGCCGGTGGCGCGATGCCAGCAGCTTCAAACATCGCCGTGTTGTAGAACGCGATCGGAGTTGAGCTATTGAATGCCAACGCAACCATACCGGTGTCGTCAGAATAGTAATCTGCAACGGCTGGCAAGAAGACGCTAGCATCAAAGCCATCGGCCGCCATTAGCTCATGAGCTGGGACCAATCGGCCGGTGTCGATCATCGTCTGTGAAGCCAAGTCAAAGTTCTGAATGATGTTTGGCTCTGTGCCGGTTTCAAAGGCGGCAAGCAAAGCGTTATAAGTGTCATCATACGACCCTTGGAAGGTCGCTGTGACAAAAATGTCGCTCTGGCTAGCGTTGTAACGATTAACGAGTTCGTCAACCACTTCGCCCAATTCGCCACCCATTGCATGCCAGAATTGAAGTTCTGTGGCTCCATCAGCCATTTCAGCCACGACGGCCGCAACTTCTTCTTCGCTAGCTGCTTCGGCTTCGGTTGGTGCTTCAACACCAAAGAAAGCGTTGTAGTCAGCCAATTCTTGGTCAGCTTTATCAGCTGCGATGTCAAGTGCTTCTTGAGCCGTCAAGCCATCGTCTAGAACTGCACTATATGCTTCAACGATGAAACGCCGAATCGCAGGAGCTGGTCCAGCTCGGCCGCCCAATACTGCGTAGTTAGGGCTACCATCGGCCAATGTGGTGTTGGTTTTCTCTAACTGGTCGATTGCAGTTACAAAGTTAGGATTTTCGGTCCAGAACGTTTGTAGATCACTGTTGCCAGAGATGTCGGTGCGTACTGGGAAGTAGCCGGTGCCTGTGTGCCAGGTTACCTGCTGATCTTCGCCAGCCATGAACTTCATGAATTCCCAAGTCGCAGCATCTTTAGCCGCTTCTTCGTCATCGATAAGCCATAATGCCGCACCACCGATGATGACACCATTCCGGCCGTCTGCACTGTCAGCATAAGGCATGAACATCGTGCCTACGTCAAACTCTGCACCATCTTGGAAGCCACGGACACCTGAAGTTGAGTCAAAGATGATCGCTGCTTCTTCTGCAAAGAACACTGCGTCGGTGTCTGACCAAGTGCTACCTAAGTTAGGAGAGTAACCGTCAGCAATCAATCCGCTCAAGAAGTCAAAGACTTCAACGGCAACACCTTCATTGAAGGTCGCTGTGGTTGCACGGCCGGTACGGCCGTTGTTGTTGTCGTAGTACATACCGCCACTATTGGCCAAAATCTGCTCGAAGAACCAGCCGACCTGACCCAAAGCGATACAGTTTTCAACGCCGCTGGCTTGGATCGCATCACACGCAGCGGTGAATTCGCTGAATGTCCAGCTCTCGCCTTCGGCCGGAGGGGCAACGCCTGCCGCCTCAAACATCGCTGTGTTGTAGTATGCGATTGGGGTTGAACTATTGAAAGCCAAAGCAACCATGCCGTTGTCATCTGAATAGTAATCAGCAACCGCTGGCAAGAAGACGCTACCATCAAATCCGTCCGCTTCCATCAATTGGTAAGCTGGGATCAGACGGCCGGTGTCGATCATTGTCTGTGATGCTAGGTCAAAATTCTGGACCAAGTTCGGCTCGGTGCCGGTTTCAAAAGCAGCAAGCAAAGCGTTGTAAGTGTCATCATATGACCCTTGGAAAGTTGCGTTGACCACAATGTCGCTCTGGCTATCGTTGAAACGAGCAACTAACTCATCAACGACTTCACCTAGTTCACCGCCCATGGCGTGCCAGAATTCGATGGTGACAACTTCAGCCATCTCTTCTTCCGCCATTTCTTCTTCTTCTTCTTCTTCGACTGGAGCTGCTACTTCTTCAGCAACCTCTTCTTCCACAACTTCTTCCACTGCCGGTTCTTCAGCCGGTGCAGGTGCGTCACCGCCACCACAGGCGGCTAGCAAAAGCATGAGGGCCGCAGTTAGTGCGAGCCATTTAAACATATGTTTCTTCATTCGATCCTCCTAAGGATGTCCATATTATGGATGTCCCAACAATGGGGTGTCCCAATTGCGGGATTAATCTATGCAGAAAAGTTTCTGCGTTCAAAAAAATTAAAAGCCCTCACCCCCAACATAGTTGGGGCGTGCCCGAAGGGCGGGTGAGGAGAAACAGGTGCGCAAGCGCCTGAGTGTTTATAAAACTTATCTATCCTTTCAAACCGGTCATTGCAATGCCTTTCACCAATTGACGTTGCGCCACCAAAAAGATTAGCAGCGTCGGTAACATCACGATCACGGCTCCGGCCATTAGAGAACCCCAATCAGCCCCGCGCTCTTGGTCAAACAAGAAAAAGCGGATGCCGATTTGAACGGTTCGCATACTTTGTTCATTGGTAATAATAAGTGGCCAAAGATACTGGCTCCACGCACCTAAAAAGGCAAAGATGCTGAGTGCGCTAATCGCACCGCCACTCAGTGGGACAACGATCTGCCACAAAAAGCGGAAGTTGCTGGCCCCATCAATTTGAGCAGAGTCATACAGCTCTTTGGGCAGAGCCATAAAGAATTGCCGCAGCAAAAAGACCCCAAATGCACTGGCTAAGAATGGGACGGTCAGCCCGAAGTAGGTGTTTGCACCCACACTATTACAGACATTGGCAGCTTCGCCTAAAAGCTCTACGCAATTTTTGGGAAGCTCGCTTACAAAAATGAAATTGGGGATAAAGGTAAGCTGGAAGGGAACCATTAGGCTACCTATTATCAGGTAGAACATTAAATCCCGGCCGGGGAACTTCAGAAATGAAAAGGCAAATGCGGCAAAAATGCTAAACAGGACTTGGCAAATCACAATAATGCCGGACTGGATCGCACTGTTGACTAAATACCGGCCGAATGGAGTCGCATTCCAAGCATTCCGGTAATTATCCAGGGTCCAATCACGAGGGAAAATGTTGTATGGGTTGGCATTAATATCGGTAACCGACTTCAAGCTGGTAAAAATGGCAATGATAATCGGCATAGCGATAAGCAATCCGATAGAAATCAGAAAAATCTGCAAAATCCAATCATTCCGGCTCATTTTCTTAGCCGGTGCAGCGGTCCGTGTTTCGTCAGTGAGTGAGCTCATTAGTAATTCACCTTCCGGCCTAAGCCCCTAAATTGAATAAGCGAAACAACCAAAATAATCAAAGCCAATAGGTAAGCCTGGGCCGAAGCAAAACCGCGCAATGGGGTGCCAATAAAACCGTCTACAAAGATGGCATACACCAAGTTGGTCGTTGCTTGCCCTGGCCCCCCGTCTGTCAAAATGTTAATTTCGCCAAAGGTTTGGAGCGAGTTAATGACGTTGATGATCAGCAAGAAAAAGAGAGTAGGTGTTAAAAGGGGCAGAGTAATATGACGAATGCGATGCCATAGATTTGCTCCATCTACCTTGGCCGCTTCGTAGTAAGTTCCGTCGATATTCTGCACCCCTGCCAAGGCAATAATGACGTTAAAGCCTAGTTGGCGCCAAACGACGGCGATCGACACAGAAATCAAGGCCCAATCTTTTGAGGCCAGCCAGTTCGGCCCTTCCTGAATGCCGACAAAGGTAAGCCAGTAATTAAGATAACCGACGGCCGGGTTGTACAAAAAGCGGAACAACACCCCGGTTACCGCACTTGAAATCACAATCGGTATAAAAATCAGCAGGCGGTGAAACCATGACAATCTTTTTAATGGATAAGAAAGTGCGATGGCCAGACCAACGGCTAACGCAATACCTGTTGGAACGGTCCATAAAGTAAACAGGAAAGAAACTTTCAAGCTGTTCCAATAATCCCCGCCTTCCAAGATTTCATTAAACAAACGCTGGTAGTTTTCTAGCCCAACATAACGTGTCTGATTCCCAAACGGAGCAACCCGGGTTAGGCTCATGTTGAACGAGCTAATAATCGGGTAAAAGACAAACACGCCTAAAATGATCAGCGTCGGCAGCAGGTATAAATAGCCTTCCAAAGCGGCCATTATTTTTTGCAGGCCTTTCCCTTTTTCGGGAGAAGAATTTTGCATCTTTTTTTCCTCTTTCAATCTTATTCCTTTTAAACACAATTCAAGACGTTATCTTAGTTGCGTTATCGGTTGTTTAACAACAGTGAGCAAAATGTTAAGGGTTGTTTAACACTTTAATTCCAACCAAGCGCCTGGCAAAAGGTACGGTATCGGTTTTGAAGCGGCCGGTTTTGCTTCGGCAAAAAATAATCATCTTCTAAATCGCTCCAATCAGCCGCCGGTTTACCAGCTAACCATGCGATTCCGCGCGAAGTTGACTGCCGAATCTCAGAGCGAATGACCAGACGTTGAGACATATCTGCCAGCATTTGGCAAAGCCCATCTACTGAAGAAAGCCCACCGCTAATTCGAATTCGCTTTACATCTTGTCCTGTGCTGGTGATTGCATCGAGGTTGATGTGGATCAAAAAAATAATACTTTCAACGATTGCTACGGCTTTTTCGGCCGTTGTGCCTTCTCTGGTTGTTCCATCTCCATTTAGAGTAGGAATAAAAGTCGGTTTTGGCCCTTCTTCCCACATGGGGGAACCCAATCCGCCAATCGTGTTGACAAAAATGGGAGGTGTTTCAACTTCTTTTAACCATTGCTCAAGGTTTTGGCTTAGGTCCGGTTGATCCCACTCTTCGGCCGCCCACTGGATCGCTGCACCTGCCCCGTTCACTGTCCCTTCAAGCAGGTAGGTGGCGGTGTCAGAATCGCTATTGGCGACGCTGGCAAGCAATCGTGGATGATGAATGGGTGTATCACCAGTTGGCAAAAGCACAAATGCGCCAGTGCCGATATTAACAATAAAGGTGCCTTCTTCCAGTTGGCCGGCCCCATGAATGGCGGCGTTCTGATCACCGTTTACCGCTTCAAGCGTGATTTGGCTATTTTTAAGCCTGCCATACCTAAATTGGGTCGGCCGGCATTCGGGCAGAAGATCGGCCGAGAGTTCAAAGTCGCTAAGTAATTTTTTCGACCAGTTGCGCTTGTGCAAGTCCATCAACTGGGTACGAGACGCATTGACATGATCTACGATTCTTGGATGATCTTCGACTAAGTTTGTGACGATAAAGGCGGCTAACGGGCCGAAAATTAAATCTTTTTCTTGGCTTAGGCTTGGACTGTTATCTAAAAGCCAGCGGAGTTTGCTGGCCCCATAATGGGGAGACAAAATTAACCCACTGATCTCTTTGATCTTATGTGCCTGCTTTTCGAGTGGCTCCAAATAGGCAAATGCACGGCGATCTTGCCAGCTAATCACGGGTGATAATGATCGGCCGGTCACACGATTCCAGCAGACAACGCTCGAACGCTGTGACGACAATCCCGCCACAGAAATCTGACGACCTTCAATCTCAGAGCAAGCGAGAACCTGCTCCATCGCTTTAACTAAATTGTTAAGGATCTCGTCTGGGTCTTGCTCGATTTCAACGTCGTTGATCCGATTGAGTCGGATGCTTTCGGCGGAGGAAGCTATCTGGTGTCCAGCATGGTCATACACAATTGCACGCACGCTCAATGTCCCTACATCGAGAGCCAAAATCAAATCAGATTCAGGGTGAGTTTCAGAACTGAGCATAAAAAGAGAACCTTAAATTAATTGATAAGAAAACATGCCTCTGGCTTATTTGTTATCAACCTCAAATAGGTTTGATGAATTTTTTCGAATTGGATTTACAGTGATTAACTTTATAAAACCAAATGGAGCTTTTCTACTGTTCTTTGTTTTGGTGCAAAAACTACTTTAGTTTATCATCTAGCATACGCCCATTGCAAGATGTGTCAACGCTCACGCACAAATTTGCACAGGTGGGTCATGCAGAGTGCAAATTTATTCAGGCAGCATTTCAGCATTTCAGCATTTCAGCATTTCAGCATTTCAGCTTTTCAGCTTTTCAGCTTTTCAGCTTTTCAGCTTTTCAGCTTTTCAGCTTTTCAGCTTTTCAGCTTTTCAGCTTTTCACTTCGATGGTAAATCTAACGGAATGCGTGTCAAGCTGAAATGCTGAAAGTGAGACGAAGTCGAACGTGCTGAAATGCTAAATGCGAAGCGTGCTAACCAGCTATTATGGAACAAGATCAACAACAGCTCGAAAACGCCCTCAAAGCGGCGCAGATGTACTACTATCAAAATCTGCCGATGAAACGCATCGCAGCGGAACTTCAGGTTTCTCATTCAACAATTTCTCGCCTGCTGACGTGGGCACGCAATGAAGGGCTAATCGAAATACGTATCAACGATGTCCGTCGCCGCTCCAGCCCGCTCGAAGAGGTAATCAAGCTTCATTTTAAAATTCAGGCGGTCAAAGTTGTCCCGGTGGCGGAGGTCGCAGGTGAAAGTGTTTGGCAAGATCGAGTCGCTCGGGTTGCCGCAAGCTATCTGAATCTATTCATGGAGCCGGACACGATTTTAGGGGTAGCTGTTAGCCAAACGGTTAATCATATCGCTGCTTGTCTTACTCCGAAATCATTGGTCAACACCCATGTTGTACAACTCAATGGGGGTGAATATGTGCCAGGACCCGGCCGGGAACATGCGGGAAATCTCATTGCGCGTATC
>JBLIMP010000062.1:0-18203 GCA_047638855.1 Cellvibrionaceae bacterium
ACCCGCCTTCCACCAAAAGGCGAATTGCCGATCGGGGTAGTCAAGTCCTCGCTGTAGAATAATCGTGTGACTCACAAAAAACAGTGCCCCCAAAATCAAACTGCCACCGGCCAGCCATACGCCCCATACCCGCCGCTCTGCATTAAGCAAAATCGTCAGCCCCAGCCAAAGCATCAGGACGATGTTGTAGATCGATACGGCTATGCCTAGCCAGTTAAGCAAAGGGATGTTACTCATGAATCAAGATGCATCTTATTTATCCAACCCATTCAATTTGCTTGCCAGCCTCGTCCCACGTATAAGCGATGCCAGCCTCGTCCCACATAAGTAATCGGCCGCTATTGACGATGATTGTTGCCCTGGTGCGAGCCACTTTTTCGTCACTGGTTGTCGTGTTTAATTCCCAAGCGGTGTAAATTTGCCCATTAATCCGGCTGATTGTCCGTTTGTCACGAAACCCTAAACGCTGGGCGATGTGCAGATTGCTCATTCCAACCGCTATCATCCTGGCCACTTCTTGCTCGTTGGGTTCAAGCAAACTCATCGGGTTATTTTCATCTTTTTGACGCACTTCATGCACCCTAGTTTCAATGTCTGGATCGATGAAGCTGCGCCCCCCGGCCGCATCGCGTAAAAGCGGCACAATCATATCTGGCAATAGATAGTTCGACTTTCGCACATAAGCATAATGGCTCAAAATGCCCGAACGCAAAAAAGCTCGATAATATGCTTCATCATCTTGGATCGAGTAAAAAACAACGGGCAATCGGGGATGTTCTCGCCGAATGGCAACAGCCGCTTCAATCCCATTTATCTCTCCAGCAAGCTGTACGTCCATCAGGATTACATCAGGTGTTTGGGTAAAACAAAATTCAAGGGCTTCTTCCCCAGTGGGAAACCCAGCCAAAACTTCGAGCTGTCCGGTTGCAGCTAAGCCGGAAGTCAGTGCTGGGCGTAAGCGTTCATTGTCTTCAACGATTAGTAATTTCAGCATGTGGAAAGTTTGCCATGAGGCGAAGCAGGCTGCAAGCACTTGGGTGCTACTGTGACTGCGTATGTTTGAAAAGCCAAAAATCTAAGGGGCGAAAACTAAAATACTCAACTGCCCCAAGTAAATGTTTTAGGCACAGACTCCGCACCCACAATCGAGTAGACAAAGCCGCCATTATCACGTCGGCCGCTGATTTCTACTAGGCTCACCCGCCACACGTAGCGATGCTCGCCCGATGCAGGTGCCCAATCGGCCGGAAGCGGCACACCGGCCGACTGTGTAAATAGCCGTTTGGGATGCACATCAACGTCAGTTTGGTCGATCACCTCAACCATGTAGCGTTCATTTTCACCCAACTGCTTAACCGATAGCCATTGAAGAAAAACGGTGTCGGCCGCAGCATGTGACAACCCATCAGGGGGATAAAGCGGTTCCGGCCCGGTTGGCGGTTGTGTAGGGGCAGGCGTTGGTGAGGGGCCAGGGGTTGGCAAAAAGATGGCACTTTCTGAAATTTGTGGAATACAGATCGGGAGTCCAGGTTGCACGATTGAATCAATCGTCAAATAGTTCATTTCTAGCAACGCATTGAGCGGAATGTCATTGGCGGATGCCAACCCAAACAAACTATCTCCTTCTTGAATTTGGTAAAAGGGTGGACAAACTGAAGGGTCGATAATCAACGTTTGACCGCCGATATCAAAAAAGATCGGTTGCAGAGGTGGTGTCGCTGTGGGCCACGGAATTAAAATATCTTGGCCTACAAATACAATCGGGTCTTCTTCTACATATCCATTGGCTTCAAATATCGACTCAAGCGTGTAGCCAAATAGCGACGCAATGCCAACCAAGGTTTGGCCTGACACAATTTGATAGGTTCTAAGCGGTTCTGGCGTATTGGTGGGTAGTGGTGTTGGCGTTTGCGTTGGAACCGTCGTCGGACTGGGGGTATCGGTCACAATCGGTGTGGCACTGGGGATCGTCGTCGGCGTTTCGGTAGGCAGCACGATTAAGGGGGCGATTGTTGCGGTCGGGGATGGTAGCAGGGCGATGGGGATAGCAGTTGGATTGAAAAAGCCGTATCCGCCCACAGCAAAAGTAAACAAAGCAAAAAAGATACTGAGTCCAAATACCGGTGTCGGCCGACTATAGAATTGATGGGCGGCTCTTTTGGTCTGTTTGGCCCGCTCTTCCTCGGCCGCTACAGTTGCGACTTTTTGGGCCGTTTGCTTTTCAGCGTCAGTCAGAAAAAGCTCAGCTTCTAGCGTTGAACCACACATTAAACAGCGATCCGTCTTTTGGGCCTGAAGAAAATCGCAATGAGGACAACGTACTTCATGCGCCAGCAAATTTGCACCGTCTGCAACGGATGGTTGCACACTTTCGGCTTTTTCTTCGATTTTCTGCTCTACGCTTTCAGGCGTGAGGTCAATTGCGTCTTCATCTTCCATAAATCAATGTGCTAAACAAGTGTACAGCGGAGAATTATATCAGACTGTCAAGTTAGATGGGATGAGGAGATGGTGAGGGGAAAGGCAAAAGGGGGAATGTAGGGGAAAAAGAGTGGCAGATTGGAGACTTCCACCTGCCACTCTTCAATTTATTTAGACAAACTGAGCTAGATAACTGCCGCTGTTACCCATACTTGTATAAAACAACTCGTCAAAGTCTTCAACCACAGAAGTTTTAGCCTCTGGCATCGACAGAACAACATCTGCCCAACGCGCAACTTTCGGCGTTTCAGCATACACATTGGTGTCATGTTTGGCATTGATCAGGCTAAGTTGTAAAAACAGAGGTGCGTAAGAGCTATCGATTAGGCTAAATTCCTCTCCGTTGAAAAACGGGCCTTCACCAATTTGATCTTCTACTTTTTTCAACTGTTCGATTAACTTTACTCGTTTTTCTTCGAACGCTTCTTTTGTTTTGGCGTTCCGCATCTGATAGTTATTGCCTAACAAGCCAGAGCCAAACTCGATCCAAGCACGGTTACGGGCTTTATCTACAGGGTCACTCGGGTGCAAAACAGGGGGGTTGATCTCTGAAACAAATTCGTTGATAACGGCCGATTCAAAGATAGAAATTCCATCATTCACCTGCACAACTGGGACTTTGCCCAATGGCGAAATGTCTAAAAACCAATCAGGTTTATTTGACAGATCAATATAGTCGATGGTGTAGGGAACTTTTAAATAATTTAGCGTTATGACCGAACGCTGTACATAAGGTCAAAGTTTAAAGCTAACAAGGCGTAGTTTGTAATCCATTTTTTCTCCTGTTTTAGTTGATTAACCAATCAGTAAATCGCTAAATCAGTATAGCTACGAATGTATCACTGACCCAGCGATCTACTGATTTACTGACATGCTAGTTCGGTTCAATAATTTCGAGTCCGCCCATGTACGGCCGTAATACTTTTGGAACCACAATGCTGCCATCAGCCTGCTGGTTGTTTTCCATAATGGCGATCATGACACGTGGTAGTGCCAATCCACTGGCATTGAGCGTATGCACAAACTGCGGCCGTCCCCCGTCTTCCGGCCGGAAGCGGATGTTGGCCCGGCGTGCTTGAAAATCTTCACAGTTACTGGCACTGCTCACCTCAAGCCATTCCTGGCATCCGGCCGCCCACAGCTCAACATCATACTTTTTGGCGGCCGCAAAGCCCAAGTCACCACTGACGATATCAACAATCCGGTATGGGATTTCAAGTGCTTTAGCCACATTAGTGGCTTCAATCATAAGCTCTTCAAGGGCCGCGTAGCTATCTTCCGGCTTGACAAAGCGGTACATCTCAACCTTATCAAATTGATGACCTCGCTTAATACCACGGACATCGCGACCTGCACTCATTTTTTCACGCCGGAAACAAGGGGTGTACGCCACATATTTTTTCGGCAGCTCTTTGAAGTCTAAAATTTCATCTCGATGCAGGTTGGTAAGGGCGATTTCGGCCGTGCCCAAAAACATGAAATCTTCTTCAGCATCTTTATAAATATTGTCGGCAAACTTTGGCAGTTGGGCCGCACCTTCAAACATTGCACTGCGCACCATAAACGGCGGATAGATTTCTGTGTACCCATGTTTGTCTACATGCAGGTCGAGCATAAACTGGATCACGGCTCGCTGAAGTCTGGCGCCTTTACCTTGCAATATATAAAAACGGCTACCGCTGAGTTTTACGCCACGCTCAAAGTCGATCATCCCCAAAGCTGGGCCTAAGTCCCAATGAGGAATCGGCTCAAAGTCAAATTCAGGGATGGGTGCGCCCTGCGGATATCCATTGACATTTTCATCATCACTCATGGCGATAACAACGCTTTTGTGCGGCATGTTGGGTATTAACATCATCGCTTCGCGCAACTTGGCTTCGGCCGCGTTCAGCCCCTCTTCTAGCCTGCTGATCTCTTCACCGATTTCGCGTGGTTTGTCTTTGGCCGCTTCAGCCTCTTGTTGGGCTTCAGCCACTTTGGCCTCAAGTTCGGCCGTGTCGCTACCGGCCGCCATCGCCTTCTTAAGCTCCGCTTCCATCTTTTTCAGCCCGCCCATCTTTTGCCCAATCGCTTTACTAGCGATATTAACCTGACGGCGTAACTCTTCTACCGTTAGAATAATTTCACGCCGGATGGTGTCTTGCTCAAGCACCGTGTCAATAGGCGCCTTTGTGTCATTGAGTTTGACCAGTTGCTCTCGCACCCACTCAGTTTTATTTCGGATTAAATTTATATCGATCATGTGATTAGTCTCTTAGCTTGTTAGCCAGTCAGCATTTCAGCTTGTCAGCAGCTTCTCCACGACTATGGTTTAACAGTTTCGTTTACACTCAACTATCTAACCCATGCGTTTGTCACCTGCAATTTGCATCCTGCTATGTAAATACAAAACGCCCTTTCGCTTCAGGGCGAAAGGGCGTCGCGGTACCACCTGAATTTACAAACTAAATATCTGAAAGATTTTAGCCTGACTCTAAAGACTTTAACGGGCCAATCCGGTTTACTTTATGCTACCTACTAACTAATCGGCTGAAATGCTGATCAGCTAAAGTGCTATTACAGTAAACAACTCAGAAGGAGATTTCGAAGATTCCTGTTACTAGCTCACACCGGCCGCTAGCTCTCTGAAAACAGATGATCGACTACTTATCTTCGTCAACGTTGATAATAATTTTAACTTATGGCGCATTATAAACACGCTGAAAGTCTAAGTCAATTATTCCAGTATTTGATAATTTTCAAGAGCTGGGTGACTTAAAGTGGCCCAAATTCCGTCACGATATACTTTCTTATATTTGCAGGAGCCGCTGTGATTTTGCCAATCTTCGGCCGGAAATCAGCCATGTGCTCTGATACGAAATGCGCTTGCAAATCTTCTTCAGATTCCCACTCTTCAAATACCCGAAAGATGTCGGGCGATTCAATGTCTGAGTAAAAGCGATAGCTGATGCAACCGACTTCTTCGCCCGTTTTTTCCATCATCACTTTAGCTAGCTCAATCGCTTCGCTAACTTTGTCTTTTTTAATGTAGATTGTGCCTGATATAACGATCATTGTTTTTTATAGTGTTGTGATGCGATGAGTGAGGTCTAAACTGGCCATCACCTATCACGATCATATGGCATCGCACGGCTTAATTATGCGGCTTGGGAACGAACTTCTTTGTGATTCCAAACCGGCTCGCGCTTTTGCAAAAATGCATCAAACCCTTCGGCCGCGTCATCGGCCATCATGTTACACGCCATCATTTCACTGGCGTAACCATAAGCTTCGGCCAACCCCATCTCGTGCTGTTTATAAAACATTTCTTTACCGATTCGAACAGCCACGGCCGATTTTGATTTAATCCCATCAACCAGTTTATGCATCGCCTCATCTAATTCATCGATAGGAACCGCATGGTTGATTAGCCCTTCGGCCACGGCAGATTGTGCGTCGATAAACTCGCCGGTTAATAACATTTCCAACGCTTTTTTCCGGCCGATATTTCGGCTTACCGGCACGGCCGGTGTTGAGCAAAATAGCCCATAGCGTATACCCGACGTTGCAAACCGCGCAGAGTCTGCGGCAATCGCAAGGTCGCAGTTTGCGACAAGCTGGCATCCGGCCGCTGTTGCAATCCCTTGCACCCGAGCAATAACCGGCTGTGGTAAACGATTGATTGTCAGCATCATGCGACTACATTTGGCAAACAAATGATCATAAAATGCTTTAGTCGGCGTGGCTCGCATCTCTTTCAGGTCATGCCCGGCCGAAAACGCCTTCCCTTCGGCCGCAATAACGACCACCCGAATCGACTCATCTGCTCCAATCTCATCAAGCTCTATTTGGAGCGCGTCCAACATCTCTTCAGAAAGCGGATTAAATTTTTGCGGCCGATTCAATGTCAGCGTTGCGACACCGTCTTTTGTTTCACGCAGTAGAATTTTTTCACTCATGCTTTTGTCACCCCAATTGCTATAAATATTTGCGTCCACGGCGGGCCGAAATAATTTCAGTATTCATTCCAACCCAATGCAAACTGCCGTTATACCGGCCGTGTTCAATCTTGACACATCTATCCATCACCACCTGCAAACCGCCCGCTTCAGCGATATCAGCAGCTTCTTGGCTAATGACCCGCAATTGGAACCAAATTGTCTTTGCCCCAATCGTCACCGCCTCAGCCGCAAGGGGAGGACAATCTTCTGGTCGACGAAAAACATTAACCATATCGATTTTGATGTCAGACGGGACGCTTTTGAGATCAGGATAGGCTTTTTCGCCCAAGATTTCTTCGGCACGTGGGTTAATTGGAATCACCCGAAATCCCTCGTATTGTAGATAAGTTGCCACAAAATGAGACGGTCGCTCACTTTTTGGTGATAGTCCAACCATTGCAATCGTTTTGGTTGTCTGCAAAATAGACCGGATTAAAACTGGATCGATATATTTTTGCTGTTCGGCCGAAAGCTGTGTGTTCATGCGTACATCGCCAACGGGGCCGTTTAATTTGTTTCTAGTCATTATTCAACCGAGTCCAATGCCTGTTGAAGATCCCACAATAAATCATCAACCGACTCCATTCCAATCGACAAACGAATCATACCTGGCTCGACACCGCCTGCTTCCAGCTCTTCATCTGACAATTGCTGATGGGTTGTTGAACCAGGATGAATCACCAAACTACGCGCATCGCCAACATTGGCAAGGTGCGAGAACAGATGGAGTGCTTCGATAAACTGTTTTCCTGCATTTCTTGGATGGCTTGATTTCACTCCAAAAGTAAAAATCGCCCCGGCCCCTTTGGGTAAATATTTTTTAGCCAAGCCGTGTTGGGGGTGATCGGGTAGACCTGCATAACTTACCCAAGCAACTTTAGGGTGCTGGTCTAAATACTCAGCTACTATTTGGGCATTTGCAACATGGCGGTCCATACGAACCGAAAGGGTTTCTAGACCTTGAATGAGCATGAACGCATTGAATGGGGAGAGGCTGCTACCGGTGTCGCGCAACGTTTCAGTCCGGGCTTTCATCAAAAAGCCATAATGGCCAAAGGTCTCGTAAAATTTTAAATTATGATAGGCGGCCGAAGGGGCAGCAATGGTTTCGAAATGGCTAAAATCAAACCGCCCAGAGTCAACGATGACACCACCGATGGAGTTCCCATGGCCGCCAATAAATTTTGTAGCAGAGTGTACGACAATGTCGGCGCCGTAATCTATCGGCCGACAGAGGTATGGGGTCGCAAATGTGTTATCAACGATGAGAGGCACCCTGTGTGAATGGGCTAAGTCAGACACAGCCTCAAAATCGAGAACAGTCCCTTTTGGATTTCCGATTGTCTCCCCGTATAAAGCTTTGGTTTTGGGGGTGATGGCGGCCGCCCAATTTTCAATATCAGTTGGATCAACAAAATGGCAGGTTATCCCTAGCTTTTTGAACGTATGGGTAAATTGGGTCACTGTCCCCCCATATAAATGGGAAGAGGCGACAATTTCATCCCCTGGCTGAAGCAGTGTCATCATTGTGACCAACTGTGCTGCCATGCCCGACGCAACTGCTAAGGCCCCTGTTGCATTTTCGAGTGAGGCCACACGCTCTTCAAATACGGCCGTCGTCGGATTGTTAATCCGCGTGTAGATATTGCCATATTGCTTAAGCTCAAAGAGTTGGGCCGCTTTCTCCGTATCTTCAAACACATATGAAGTTGTTTGATGGATGGGTACCGCCCGAGATCCAGTTTCCGCATCAGGGATGTGGCCTGCATGTAACATCCGGGTTTCAAAACCAAAAGACCGTTTTTCTGTCATAAGTAGTTGGGAGTGATGAGTAATTTTTTACTCATCACTTCTAATTTAATTAGGATATTTATTTGTCGGCCGACTTAACCAACGTCACAAATTCTTCCCATTCTTCCGGCATTAGGTGTAATGAAACTCCGCCCAGCTCAATATGATAAATTGCGCCGTTTTCATCAACCGTTTTAACAATAGTAAAGTTTTCAGTCTCTGCGACCGGTTCCATATCCATTTCTTCATTCATAATCTATGTTTCCTGTTCAATATAATTGTCGTTATTATTTTCAAACTTCGGGTTAACTAGGTCAACCGTTTGTTTTTGATCCCCGCTCCGTTTTGAATCCGTATTTTCGACACGACCCAAAGCGTGCAAACGGGCCATAAAAGCCCTAACCATCCCGCTCCCTTGAATCGGTAACGGGTTCTCTGCTGGGCTGGTATCGTTTTCAGCCACGGTCCGCTCCGGCCGCTTGCGTACTGTTTTCAGCGGGTCTGCGTCAAGCTGTCCTGGCACCGGGTACGGCGGTAAATCCCGCACTTTGCGATAAATATACCTGAAAATAACTCGGCCGCTTGCAATCATGGGCGATGCAAGCAAAACCCCTACAACACCTGCAACCAACGCCCCTGCTAAAGCGGCAATAAATATAATAAGCGGGTGTATATTTAGAGAACGACCCAATACACGTGGTTGGATAAAGTAGGCAGCAAGCTGATTCATTGTGGCATATCCTAAACCAACTAAAAGCGCAAAGCCGGCCGGTGACATCAGCAAGCCTAGCCAGCTTTGATCTGTTTGGAAAAAGGCGATAAGGATCGCTGGAATTGAAACAAGGATGGGGCCAAAATGTGGGACAAACTCTGCAAACCCGGCAAGTAGCCCAAGAAATAGCGCGTTCGGCAAGCCAATGATCGAAGCCAATGCAAAAACCGTTGTTCCCATAACCATAAACAATATAAGCTGACCACGTAAAAACGCATTCCATACGTCGCTTAGCTCATAAAAAAGCTGATAGATTTCCCATTCATATTCTTCGGGAACCAGTCCCACAATATACCGGACCATGATTTCATAATCTTTGACCATGTAGAAAGAAACAAAGAGGGTAAAAATGACCCAACCCAGTCCGATAGCCGTAGCTGAAGCCACGCTCCCAAATAGATTAAACCCTTGCAAACCAACCGATCCAATAGAATTGAGCCATGACGAAATATCAAATTCTGCTGGCACAAGCTGAGCAGGAATGATGCTGACACCACTCCACAATTCAATCGGCTGATCCAATAACACGCTACCCTGCTCCACATAGCCAGGCACTGCGTCAATAAAAATGTTAACCTGGGCAATTAGTGGGGTTGTTATGGTAGCTGGAATAGCAACTAAGGCGCCCAGCAAGGTAATGTAAACCAACGTAATGGCTAAGACCCTTGGTACATTTAATCGATTATGAAGTAGCTGAACGGCCGGCAACAAAAGATAAGCCACAACCATTGACATCAAAATAGGGATGATCAATAGCCGAACCTGAAATATAACAAAAGCGATCACAATAAGACTGGTGACTAATGCGATACGTTTGATGCCTACCGGCCAGCGAGGGGATAAATTGTTCATGCAAAGTGAAGTTAATTGAAGTGAATCCTTTTATTGGTTGAGTGGTTGAGAAGGACAGATTTTATCTTGCTTTGATTATATAACTCTTCCGACCATAAATTTCTGAAATTTATGTCAATTTTCTATAAACCTTGTCATTCGACGTTTTTAAAGGTTGAAAACATCGCCAATTGTAGACGCTAGCAAAGTTGTTTGACATCTGTTGATGCAAAGTCTATGATTCGCATAACTTAAAAATTCAAACGATTTCAGACTCAGGCTCACCTATTTTTAGGCCGAGCTGGGGGAAGACCGGTGAAATTCCGGCACTGTCCCGCAACGGTAAATTAAATCAATAAATTTTGACTTAAAAGTCCGACTACCCACACTGATCTGTCCTCTCGTTGCCTTCGCGGAAAGGGTAAACGGGTATTTGCAATAGTTGTCATGGTAAACATGTTTAAATATTGCTCAGGCCCACCTTTGGTGGGCTTTTTTGTTTTTACGAACAGAAATGCAACGGGTTTAAATTCAATCGTTTAACAAGAAATTATTCAAATATGGAGAATAAAAACAGATGCCAAGATTAACAAAAATTTATACTCGTGGTGGTGACAAAGGCACAACTTCACTAGGCAGCGGCCGGCGTGTTCCCAAAGAGTCATTGCGGGTGTCGGCTTATGGAACTGTTGATGAACTCAACTCATACTTAGGGGTTGCGGCCGCGCATGGTTTGTGTCAAAAACTAAGCGATGTCATGCCGATTATTCAAAATGAGCTTTTTCATTTAGGGTCGGATTTATGTTTTAATGAAGAAGAGAAAGTTAAATATAGCATTCCTCAAATCGAACTGCGCCATGTTGAAGTACTTGAGAAATTAATTGATGAGATGACCGCGATTGTTGGCCCGTTAGAAAATTTCATTCTACCAGGTGGATCAGTGGGTTCAGCCCATTTGCATGTCGCGCGTACAGTTTGCCGTCGTGGTGAACGCGAGGTGATCGCTTTAACCCGTGAAGAAGAGATCGGCGAGTTTGTCGTCCCTTATCTTAATCGTTTATCAGATGCGTTGTTTGTGATGGCCCGTTACGAAAATCATGTCCAAGGGGTTCCTGAGCCACTCTGGGACACGTTAGCATAAAACTGATACGAATCATAAAAAAAGCTGGGTTTCCCAGCTTTTTTTATTTAGCCCATTCACGAATACATGGGCGGGGTGTAAATTCAGAGTATTCAGTAGAATGAGGGAACGGTTTTCTGAAGCTATGAACGTGATTGATGAGGAGCTTACAATGGCCCCTTATGTCGGAAACTGATCAAAATGTTCGGCCGACAACCCATCTTCATACCAATTGGCTCGCTCGTTCCAAAAGATATTGTCTTGTGGCGACATCTCCGGCTGATCATCCAGCGTTCCGGCCGGAATTACCATCATGCCGCTGCCACTTTTTGAGGGGAAGGGCAACCCAGAGCCGCATTCGGTGCAAAAGGCTTGGGATATCGCCCGGCCGGGCATGTCATATCGCTTAACCAGCTCTGCGCCACTGAGCCACGTAAAGTTTTCGGCTTTGGTGAATAGGTTTGATGCGTGGGCTGACCCGGTTGCTTTTTGGCATTGGGTGCAGTGGCACATGTGAAAGTGTGCGAAGTCGGCCGTGACTTGGTAGGTGACCCGGCCGCAGAGACAGCTACCTTTTAGTTTGTTCATCCGCCAAGTATACTCAAAATTGACCTACATTGGATTTAGTGGAGAGAATTAGAAGCCAAAGTTGCTGATTGATTCTTCCAACAATTTGCCTCAAACTCATCTGGACTGCAGTAGCCTAATGAAGGGTAAACAGCAATAAATCAGAGTGTTGGCGCGTCCCGCTTTAACCACAGCGCAAACAACAGTGCCAACAGCGCCACCCCGGCCGAAATCACAAACGTTTCCGTTAGCACGCCTATTGTCGTTTCAGTCAGTCTTTGAATCAGCGTCGCCGTATAATTAGCATCAGTAATATCTGGCAATTCAATCAGTCGGCGCAGTGTGTTAAAGCGATACAACCCCCACGACGTGAGTGCTGAAAGTCCGACACTCATTCCGATTAAGCGCATTACAATCACGAGGCTTGAGGCAATTCCACGCTGATTTTCAGGTGCTGCATTGATCACGGCCGTCCCAATCGGGGCGATAATTAGCCCAAAACCGGCCCCTAAGATCACCAACTGCCATGCCATTAACCAAAAGCTGGTGTTTGCGTCCCAAGTAAATCCCATCAAGCCTAATCCGATAAACGCGAGTACCAGCCCCAAAGCGGTCACCGGCCGATAGCTGAAGCGTTCGGTGCCTAATCCGCCCAGCCATGCGGTTAACGCCATCGCGGCCGTCATGCCACTAAGCAGATAGCCACTGAACAATGCCGCCTGCCCTACGTCAATTTCAAGCACATTGACAATCAATGGCACATTGACCATCGTAATAATTAAAATAGCACCCACGAAAAAGTTGATCAGGATTGCAGGGGTAAAATTCCGTTTTAGAAACAGCCCTAAATCGATTAACGGGGGAGCTTCTTGTTTTAAATATTTTTGAGACAGCACAAAGAGAATAAACGAAACGGCGGCCGTAATATAAAACGGCATCGGTGACCAAACCGGTTCTGTGTTCAGACTGGTAAAACTCCCGGCCGCACTCACATCACCACTCCCCAGCAAGGCGATGTTTAGGGTGAGCAAACACAGGGTCAGTAGACCCGTTCCAACCCAGTCGATTTTCTCCCGATTTTCTACTTCAGGCAGATCAGCCAGCACAATCCAACCGGCCGCCAACCCGATAAGGGCCAGCGGAATGTTGAGATAAAACTGCCATTGCCATGTTAAAAAGCGAATGAGCAAGGCGCCGTACAGCGGTCCCCATACCCATCCGGCCGTGTCAATCGCACCCAATAATCCGAGTGATTTGGCCCGTTGCTCAGCTGGATAGACGTCAGCAATAATCGCCATGCCAATAGGAACCATTGCGCCACCGCCTAGTGCGGTTAGAACCCGGCCGAACAGGAAACTGTTAAAGCTGCCCGCAAAAGGCACCCAAACCGAACCGACTAAAAAAAGAAACATCGCGGCTGTGTACAGCAAACGTCTGCCTAAAATGTCACTCAGACGGCCGATAAACGGCATCACCACCACGTATGCGATGAGATAGGCGTTGACGATCCAAGCTGCTTGATCTAGATCGTCTGGTAGTGACAATCCCAAATCAAACACAATTTGGCGCAACATCGTCGAGACGACGGTCAAGTCATCGGCCGCGACAAATACGCCAAAAGCGATGACGGCAAGAATAAGTTTGGGCGACTTTGCATTCGACTTTTGTTTGGATGGCGATTCGCTGGTCACTGGGTTATTGTCCGATGGGTGAATTGATTTCAACTGGCTCGTTAAACTCACTGAACTTCAGCAGCCAATGGGTCACTTCGTCTGTCGAGCTAGGGGTTTCAAACTCAACCTGATGAATGACCCCAGCGTCCCGATCAATCCACACTGTTAGTTCAACCGGCTGGTCAGATGCGGCCGCCCCGGCCGTGACTGCGCTTACCTGATCCCCTTCTACCACGACGTCGATAGCGGTTAATTCAACCCCATCTATAGTTTCAGTGCGCATGGGCGACACATTTGTCACATTTGAATCAAAAATCGCTTCAAAGCCGCTGGCACTAAAAATATCGGCCGGATTAAAACCGATGCTGTCTGGTAATTTTTCCCACTGTTGGGTCAGGAAGTTGGTAAGCCACTGTTCATCTTCAATCGCAATTGTCTGTACTTTGATGTTAAGGCCCATGCCTGAAACATCTAATTCTGCCGCTGCTGAAGCAGGTGCTGAATAAATACCAATCGCTTCATTGATTGAAAATTGGTTATTGGCGTCAACGAAGGCGGGGCCGCCGGTACGACTAATGGCAAAGCGGACTGAATCTAGGTCGCTCATAGCCGCCCCTGCATCCCGCACAATGGCGGCCGGATCGGGGGTCGGGGTAGGCGGGATGGGAGTTGCCGTTGGAGCCGGTGGCTCGCTAGTACAGGCGGCTAGCATGATGAGAATGAGGAATCCGGCGAGTGCCAGAACAAATTTTAAGGAGGACTGATTTTTATTGTTCATATTTTTAAATGGTGAATGAGAGGCAGAATTTGAGATAACTAAAAATGGGTCATTCCTTGTCAAGCCCTGAAATGAATTAGCACCGGGCAATGGGGAATTGATAATGAATAATGATTGGCGAGAGTATAGGTTTTCGGCCGAAAATGGCAAGGGGGACACAGCACACTGTGCCCTTAAAATTTGTACTTTCGATAGCGAAAGGTTGACCCCAAAATGTACCAGCCTGCTAAAATAGATCCCTTAAGCGTTCCACCAACTTTTGATACCCCACCGCGTCGATTATGCCAACTAGCAGGCACTTCAACGACACGTTTGCCCAGAGCCAGTGCCTTTACCTGCATCTCTGTCGGCCAACCAAAGGTCATTTCTTGCATGTCTAGCTGTTGCAAAAGGTCGGCCGTAATTGCTCGATAGGGGCCTAAATCGGTGATCTGCTGGCCAAAAAGCAGGTTGATAATTTTGGAAGTCAGCCAGTTGCCAAACTTTTGATGAGGCGGCATCGCATTTTCGGCGATCACCCCCAACGTGCGCGAGCCAAGTACAAGATCGGCCGACTGTGCAAAAATCGGCTCAACAATACGCCCTAGTTCAGATGGGAGTGAACTATAGTCCCCGTCCATGGTGATGATGATGTCGGCCCGTTGGCTGAGCGCGTAGTCGCTTCCAGCTTTACACGCAAATCCATAGCCACGTCGAGGTTCGGAAACCACATGCGCTCCGGCTGCTTGTGCGACGGCGGCCGTGTTGTCTGTGGAGCCGTTGTCAACGACGACAACAAAATCTGCGTCTGGTTGGGCTAATGTTTCACGCACCAAATCACCGATGTTTTCGGCCTCGTTTAGGGCTGGGATGACGACAAATATTTTCATAAAGTGAAGAAGATGCTGGATGTTAGATATTAGCCTGTACTCGACACCGTTTCTAAAAATCGCTTTGTATGCTGACCATGTGCATCCACATCAGCTAACACGTCCCGTACACGATCTAAATCTTCGGCCGTGTCCACATCAAAATACTCCGGCAAAACAGCCACTCGAATTCCATCTTCTCGTGCGATTGCCAGTGTGTCGGCCGTGACTCGATCTGTTGACATCGTCACCTCTTTAACCATGCGCGGATACGGCCGTTTCCAGCCGATTAAATAATAACCGCCATCATCACATGGCCCGAGGGTTACATCGACCTCGGGATCATCAAGCCGTTCAAATCCCTGCATCACCAGCTCTGGGGGTAAAGCTGGGCTGTCGCTACACATCGCAACTGCTTGGCCAACAATCTCTGTTTTTAGACTTTCAGACAAAACATAATCTAACCGGTCACCTAGTGTTTCACCCCGCTGTGGGATGAGCAAGCAACTCGGGGCAAACTCGCCAAACCACGCCAGAGTTTCCTCATTGTCAGGGGAATAAGCGATGGCAGGGGCCACATCAGGCAGTGAGCGTGCTAACTCAATCGCATCAAGTAGGAATTGGGTATAAAGTTCAGCCGCCTCGTCAAGTGTGTACGGCGGACTCAAACGGGTCTTGGTGTTGCCTGCCAGCGGCCGTTTAGCCATGATCAGCAGAATGCGAAGTTTGTTTTTCATGAATATATCTTGTAGGGGTCGAAGGGGGCGGGTCCAATTTGCTCTCGAAGAGAATAGGCTGTTCCGCCCCCTTCGACCCCTACCCGAATCTGCGCGAAATGATACGCACCACGTATCACGTTAACAATTTAACCCACCACGGCTGAAAGGCGGTGTCCCGCAACCATTTATCAATGCCGAAAACCCGGCCGGGTGCGGCGATCAAAAAGATCCCGTGAAACATCGCCATCATCGCGTATGACCACGGCCATTCGCCTGGTACTTCGAGCAAGCCGATGCCCAAGTTAAACGACATGACTAGACCCACAAATGCGCCTACACGGGTGAGAGTTCCGGTTAAAAGGGACAGTCCGACAAAAAGTTCTGTTAAGAAAATAAGCCACGCAAATAGAAAAAAGTTGGGGATGATGATGTTTTGTACAAAGTCGGCGTAAAAACCAAATGCGGGATATTGAACTTCAAGAAGCAACCAATCCATTAAACCCCGGCCGGAGTCAGGCATGAAGTCAAGCGGCAGTTTCCAGCGAAGCGAGAATAGCCATAAAATGCCGATCATTATGCGTGTACCTGCGATAGGCCAGAGCGGTGCGGTTTGGGTAAAAAAGGTGTCGTTTCGGTTCATAATTTTTTTATGCTTTGTTCTCCGTTCTTTATTGACCATTAAAATTGCCAACGGAGAATGAAGAATGGCTAATGGGGTTTAGCCGATAGCAATAATTCGGTCGGCCGGGATATAAACATCAATCTGTTGGCCAGGTGCCAATGGTTGATAGGGTGATGTGTCGAATTGTAGAGCATGGCCGTTGTAACGGGCGACACATCGGCCGTGGGTCCCCTTGAATTTCCACGACTCAACTTCAAGCGTAATACGATTTTCTGTTTGCGATCCCATTGCCAATTCTATCGCTTCCGGCCGGATGATTAGGGTTAGCTCGTTGACTGTTGCCGGTAAATTATGAACCGTTAGCGGTCCGAAAGGAGTACTAACAACCCCAGCTTTTAACTGTGTTGCTTGTAAAATATTGCTGGCCGGAACCCCGAAAAAGCGTGCCACAGCCCCATCGGCCGGATGCAGATAAAAGCTATTTGGCTCACCTATTTGTCGAATGGCTCCATCGATCAAAAGCGCGATACGGTCGCCCATAGCAACCGCTTCCTCTTGGCTGTGGGTCACCATAATTGTCGTCACCCCTGTTTCTCGCTGGAGTTTTTTGATCAATTGGCGCATTTCGCCCCGCAAAGACTGATCTAAACTGCTGAGCGGTTCGTCGAGCAGAAGAAACTTCGGCCGCATGATCAACGCTCTAGCTAGAGCCACACGTTGCTTTTGTCCACCCGAAAGCTGGTCCGGCAGACGATCTTCAAACCCAGCAAGTTGAACCTCTCCAAGTGCGTTCTTAACTCGTGTTTGAATCTCACTTTTTGGCATTTTTTGGATTTTTAGCCCAAAGGCGACATTCTCACCGACAGAACGAAAGGGGAAAAGTGCATGGGTTTGGAACACCATGATGGCGTTGCGCCGTTCGGCCGGAACCTTTGCTACAGACACCCCATCAAACAAAATATCACCGCTAGTGGGTGATATGAGTCCTGCGACCAAGCGCAAAATCGTTGTTTTGCCACAGCCCGAGGGGCCAAGCAGAACCAGAAGCTCTCCATTTGTCACATCGAGATCGACGTTTTTCAGAGCGGAAACCCCTGGTTGATAATTTTTAGTGAGACTTTTGAGGGTGAGTGAGGACAATTTAGTGAGAAGTGAGAAGTGACCAGTAGAAACAATCTCACTGGTCACTAGATTACTGCTTTGCTACGGCCAGATTTCCATCTCGCCACCTAAAGGTAGGTCGAGAACTTTGTCAGGGCCTACAAACCAGCGATCATAAATCTGCTGGAAGGTGCCATCTTTCCACACTTCTTGTAGGGCTAGATTGACAGCGTCACGCATTTCAGAGTCATTGATCGGTACGCCGATGCCGAACTGAACGGGATTGTGTCCGCCAGGGAGCAAGACGAGGTTTGGATCACCGGCCGCCAGCGAAAGCATCGTGATGTTGTCTTCGGTATATCCTTCAACTGCACCGTCGCGTAACGCCTGCATCGCTGCCTGTTTGTCATCAAACTCGACAATCTCAGGGGCTGCGCCGCCATCGGCCGCGACATAATCTTGCCACGATGAAATCGCACTACTACCGGCATTGGCGGCTACTTTGGCTCCGTAAAGTTCTTCGATGCTGGTGTACTCACCCGCACGTACCAAGAAAGATTGGTTGTCCCAAAAATAGGTAATGCTGAAGTCAATCGCTTCTTCGCGTGAACGGGTGTGGTTCATGCTCGCAACCGACATGTCGACCCGATCTTCTTGTACAAACGTGATGCGGGTTGTTCCGTCAACAACGACCAGCTCCGCCTGGACACCCATTTCGGCCGCGACCGCGTTGGCTAGATCGATATCAAAGCCAACCCAGTCACCTACATCATCGATGAAGCTGAGCGGCGGATTGTCGTTGCGGACTCCGATGCGAACCTTGCCCGCTTCGGTTACTTTGTCTAGCGTTGACTGGGCTTCCTCTGCGGCAGGGGAGCTACATGCGGCTAAAGCGATGGCTGCCATGATTAAGACAGTGA
>JBLIMP010000063.1:0-17930 GCA_047638855.1 Cellvibrionaceae bacterium
TCACTCTCGACCCACAGCGACCCGCCGTGTGCTTCGATAACCCCTTTTGCAATCGGTAATCCCAGCCCTGGGCCACCCCCCATAAACTTTGTTTTGCTCGATGAGTGTAGATTAATATCCCCATCTCCGGTAAAGGGATCAAAGATTTTAGGTAGATTTTGATTCGAGATACCCACACCTGTATCTGCAATACGGATATCGATAATTGAACCTTTGACCTTTGACCTGCTCTGTTTCATTAGCTTAACCGCGTCAATCGTGACGACGCCACCATCTGGCGTGTATTTGACCCCATTACTGATCAGCATAAAGAACGCTTGTACCAAACGCTCTGGGTCACCCATGATCATATGATTTCGAGTTAATTTTTCAATATGCACGGCCACATTGCGAGATATGAAATCGCGATTAATCCCGCGCATAACCCTTGTTAATATCGAATCAAGCGAGGTCGGTTGCCTCGCAATTGTAAAGCTGCCAGAGGTGATCAAGTTCACGTCGATCATGTCATTGATAATGCTGCGAAGTCGATCTGTTCCATTATCTAGCCCCCCCAAATATAGCTCGTTTTGGACATCATCCGGCGAAATGTTTTCACGCAACATTCGAGAATACCCTTCAAGCAGAGTAAGTGGGGTCTTGAGCTCGTGGGCCGCAACATGAATAAACCGCTTACGGTTTCTTTCGAGCATTGAGATTTGCTCTTTGAGCAGAATCATTTGGTCAAGCATGTCTGCCTGAGAATGGTTATTCGCAATGCGGCTAATTTGCCCCATGGCGAAGGTGAAGGTTTTATCAAGGGTGGCAAATTCAGACAGTGCAATATCGCTAGAGAGGTGGCCTCGTGGCGAGCAAATAATTTGCTGTTTTAGGGTCGTTAAAACGGTAGCCCATTCTTCAATCGGCCGATGAATTTCTGACTTGTGTTGCTGCATCCATCTCTGAATTAGCCTTGTTTGCTCCGAATCATTTTGGTCAAATGCCGCTTCAAGCGTTTCGATTAGATTCGAGAGTAGGGTTGCTGAAAAACCAAAAGGTAGTTTGCGTAATGTATCTTGGATAATACGAGATCGCTGTTCTTTTATCCATAACTGTAATGCACGATTCATAATAATTTAGCTGAACAACTTTTCAACTTTAGAACCTGCTTGCTAAAGTATGAAATTTGCTAATTTTAATAATCTGGATGGATGCGGGTGACGCATTTACAATGACTGATGTTTCATAGCTGAGTAAAAGAGTTTACGTGAACCTGTTAGAAACAATTGTAAATGTGGCGTGAAATAAGTCTGATAACCTGAGATTGCCTCAAATTGGTTATTTGTCACTCATTGTTCTAAGCACACACAAGGCTGAAACTTTCGGATTGTCAACGTCGCCTACAATGAATTCTACGGTGAGCGTTGCATCATAAGAAGTTGTTTTAAAACGTTCAATAATCGCTTTAGCTGAACCTCCTGCAACTGCCCCAATATCATAGCCGTTCAAGACAGGAGAATGCTCTACGTGGACATTAAAACTGCGAGCATTCTCACCGTTTTCTACGTTAACACCATAGTGAATCTCCGCGAAATAGAGCTCAAGGGTATACAAACCTGGCTCTGGAAGTGAAATGAAATATTTGAATGCCCCCCAGCGCTCTGTTTGAAAAATCACATCGTCGGCCGTGTTTTCGATATCAACAAGCGATTCTGATAGCTCTCCGGCCGTCGCTTTTTGGCTGTCAGCCTGATCTGCTAAAAAGATGCGGCCGTCAGACGCAATGTATTCTGGTCCCCCAGCATTGATGCACGTGATCACTTCACCATCGCCTGAAACCGACTCTCGCATCGCTTCATCTTCAGGCTCTTCTGTTTTAGCCTCTTCTGTTTTAGCTTCTTCTGTTTTAGCTGCTTCTACTTTAGGCTCTTTTGTTGGTGATGCCGACGGCGATGCTGGTAAATTTACAGGCTGATCTTGAGTATAATCAACCGGCTCAAAAACCGTGATATTATGCCCCAGGTGGTTGGTAACCCATATCGTACCAGGAAAAGGACCATCATCGCCTATGGCAAAGATATCAAGTGGCACAGAGCCAAAACCACGAGCGAACGAGTCGTTGCAAGGCTGTAGCAAATCGGCCGGGCAATTCAGCGTCGCATCTCCTGTTTCATTTAGCCTTACTTGAAAAATATCACTCGTGTAGGAGGTCCCTAAAATCACCCCTTTCATAGACTGGTTTAGATTTGAAGCGGTGTATTCCGTTAATCCGTTGGTCGAAGGGCCGAGATTAGCGATTGAACCGTCGTCTACCATCGGCCCTTGAAAATCACATTCAATCGGGTTTGCGAGGCCAATTGGGAATGGGGGCCAAGCGGGTGGAAGCCGTGGATCATCCGGTGCCAGCCACTCCCCCTGATCGCTTGCGTTGTCATGTAGATAGATGCCTGCTCCGGCCGGGTTCCCTCGGGTCGGGTTGGCGTGCCCAGCATAATATCCTTGGCGCAGTAGATGAAGCCCGGCTAAGTTGAGGGCTGGCTCGTCCGGTCGGCCGTCGCTTCTGACCGTTCCGTTTTCACCGTCGTGCAGAGTTAAGGTTGGTGGGTAATCGGCCGGGTTTGGACCCGGTGAATTTGATCCTGGGTCGCCGTCAAGATGATTGTTTGTACAACCATACGATTCTTCATATTCAGGGTAACCGCCCCAGTTAAAATTCGACCCATTGTCAACCGTGTAGAGATTTCCGGCTTCGGTCAGTAGCAGATCAAACGGATTGCGGAAGCCTGTGGCAAATAGCTGGACCGGACTTTCGGGCAGGTATACGGCTTGGTTTAAACCATCATTTCCACCCCACGGGTCAGCATAAGTGTGTTCGCCCAATGGGGTGTTTACACTGTTTAAAGTAGGCAGATTATATTTATAATCGGTTCCGTATGCGTCGGTTTGGGTTGGCAAAGCCATGATTAAGTCAAGGTCTATTTGCAGAATGGCGGCCGATAAAGCGGTTTCGCCCGTAAAGCCGAGCGCTCGTGACGGCGCCCCTGTGTCGGTGAAGCCCCCTTGGGCGACATAAAGCTTGTTTTCGGCCGGGATGAGTTGAATGCCGTTGGTGGAGTGGTTTTGCTCAGAGCGTGGTAGCCCACGCACTAGATCAATCTTTTCCCATTGGGCACAGCCATTTGGCACAGTGACCCCATCTTTGCAAGTGAGCATACTGACCACACCTGAGTTGGTGTCTAAACCATAGTCTTGTCCGTCACTACCGCCGCCCTCGCGGTAATCGCTTGAGGTCACGTATAAGATCGGATTTCCGGCCGTCCCGACTACATCAAAACCGGTGAGTTGACGGTCTTTAGCAGAATGAGGCGAGCCATCGTCATTGTGGTTGGGAATCGACCGAATCAGGTCGATTTGCTCTGTGTGTACGACGCTGTAATTATTTGGGCTATGTCGTGTCATTGTGTAGGCAAAAAGCTGACCATTGCGTTGGGCCACATATAAACGGCCGTCAGGGCCAAACATCAACGAGGTAGGGAAAACGAGCTGGGTATTGCTTAGACCACTAAAGGTGAATGTTTCTGGTTCCTCAGTCGGGACTGGGGTTAAGGTTGGCGCGGCCGGTGATTTTGTTTGCACGGTGGCAGGGGCGAAGGGTGTAGGCGTTGGTTCGGCTGTGTCACAAGCTGACAGCAGTAACAGTAATAGAAGAAAAAGGGCTAAAATGACTGATCTTTTAAAGACCTTTTCGAGGATTTTTTTTACCATACGATTTGCTCCATTTTAAAATTAATCGTACTAACCGTTCAGAGGGGTGTAAGGGGACGGGAAGAAAATCTCTTCTTCGGGGCTTAAAACCGCCCCGCCCCTTTCACCCCTACGAAGTTATGCGTATCAATGACAGGGGGACTGAACGGTTACATTAATCGTACTAACCGGAATGATACTTTGCCTATGTTTATTACATTTTTAGCAATTCTAAAAGTAAAGCATAATTGGGTCAGAGACGACTTGCATCCATTATTATAATCAAGCGGCTACGCCGCTGACTTAAGGAACATAAAACTTATGGCGTATTCAAAAACAAAAACACCCCAATTAAAATCGGCCGAATATTCCCCACGGCGGCCGGTAGCCACCTATTCTATTGTGGCTCGTGATCCCCAAACAGGGCAAATGGGTATCGCCGTGCAGTCACACTTTTTTTCAGTGGGTCCAATCGTTGCTTGGGCGGAAGCCGGGGTTGGGGCAATTGCCACCCAATCATTGGTTGACCCCGCTTATGGCCCGTTGGGATTAGATATGATGCGTATGGGGAAAACGGCTGAAGAAGCTCTGCAAGGCATCTTGGCTTCAGATAAAGGAAGTGCTGGCCGCCAAGTGGCAATGGTTGACGCAGAAGGGAACATCGCCACACATACGGGTGACAAAGGGATTGCAGCGGCCGGGCACCAAACGGGTGAACAATACAGCGTACAAGCCAATATGATGGACAAAGATACCGTTTGGGGAGCGATGGCTGCTGCGTATGAATCATCTGATGGGGATCTAGCTGAACGTTTGCTCAGCGCTTTAGAAGCGGCTGAAGCAGAAGGGGGAGACATTCGGGGCAAACAATCGGCCGCTATTTTGATTGTTGGGCCAGAGAACACGGGCAAACCATGGATTGACCAACTTTTTGATTTACGGGTTGAAGATCATCCTGATCCGGTTGGAGAGCTTCGACGTTTGGTGACATTGCAGCGGGCGTACAACCATTTTAATGAGGGTGATGAGCATTTGGGCAATGACGACATGGCATCCGCGCTGGTTTCGTATCACGCCGCTTTAAAAATTGTGCCAGACGAGGCGACTCAAGGGGAAATTCCGTTTTGGGTAGGCGTGACCATGGCTAGTTTAGGCAAGGTGGATGAAGCGATCCCGTATCTGATAAGAGGACAACGTCAGCATGATCGCTGGATTGACCTGCTGCCTCGCTTGGTAACGGCCGGGATTTTGCCTGATGAAGAGGGTTGGATTGATCGGTTGATTAAACGGGTCATGGATGAGATGGCAGAATAAAAAAGAGCAGACCAGCTTCAAAAACCAGTCTGCTCTAACGGTCTATCTGGAGCTGACGTAACCCCGTTTTAGTGGACATGAGAATAAGTCAGATTCAACATACAATTGAACTGTCATTTCTAAAAGAGCATAATGCGACTTTTCCGATTTGGATACGGTCAATTTTGAAATTGATGATAAATGTCTCGCCCTAGGGCCTACCCCCCCCCAACACTTACCATTTACCCCACAATATCCTTTTATCAATCCTGTGTCACAAATCGCCAACGGCAAATCTCTAGGTTAAAATCTCCGCTATGTTTATATCATTTGAAGGCAGTGAGGGGAGCGGTAAAACGACCCAAATCAATATGTTAGCCGATTACTTGCAAGCGCAAGGCAAAAGTGTAATTGTGACCCGGCAACCAGGCGGTACGGAGATCGGTCGCCAGATTCGGCAGGTGCTACACGATGTGGGCAACGGGGCGATGACGAGTTCTGCGGAGATATTGCTGTATTCGGCCGACCGTGCTCAGCATGTGGAGGAGTTGATTCGGCCTACATTGGCACAAGGAACGATTGTGTTGTGTGATCGGTACACGGATAGTACATTCGCGTATCAAGGATACGGCCGGGGGCTGGATATAGCGGCCCTGAAAATGATTACGGAGTTTGCAACAGGCGGGTTAAAGCCGGATTTGTCGTTTTTCTTATATGTAGATGTGCAAGAAGGGCTGCGCCGACGCGAAGTTGGCAATCTGGAGATGAATCGCATGGATCTGCAAAAGAAGGCGTTTTATGATCGGGTAGAGCAGGGATACCGAGCCATGATCGCGGCCGACATCGGCCGATGGCACGAGATCGACGCGTCGGTTTCGATTGAGGCGGTGCAGATCGAGTTACGTAAAGTAATGGATGCCGCTATTTAAGTCTAGATTCTTTAGTTGCTAACGGTTGCGGTCGGCCGAACCAAAATATCGCTAATAAATAGCACGAGTAACCCTACGGCCGCACCAATTGCCAAATAGAACCCGCCACCCATTAGTTTAATGACAATCGCAATGACAGCCCCCACCATCCAACCGGCTAAGCTTATTCTTGTTGAAAACTTTCGACTTGAAAAGCCATAAACGATCATAATGGCGATAGCAGGGGGCATAATGGCTGCCAACCAATCGAGGAACAAAATGAGAGATTGGTCAAAGCGGACTAATCCCAAAACGACACCGGTGGTGATTAACAAGGCGGTCGCTTGCCAATATTTAATTTTTAATACAGCGCTCCAGGCCAATGAGCCTGAAAGCATTGAGGATAAAGCCGGGGAGAGGAGCGAAACAAATAGAAACGCTTTGCCCAGAAGCGCCAACGGAGTACCAGAAAGTACAACGGCTAAATCTGATGATCCGGTTGCTTGGTAAAGCATGACCCCGATTATGTTTGAAATTAAAAATGAGCAGATAAAAAGTGTGGCGTCGATGAAAACATCTCGGTCTGAGATAAGGTCCCATGTAAAGTCGGTACTACGCAAGGCGAAGAGCGAAGCAAAGGCAACGATGCTGGTGATAACGGAAAAGATTGAGCCTAGAGTGGCAGGACGTGGATCAAGCGGGGTACTGCCATCGAGTCGTAAGGCGATGATGGTTGCGATAAGCGCCATTGCTAACGATGATAAGGTAGTGAGCCAGACAAACCAGTTCCACTTGTTGATTTCGAGGTTGCCCAAAACGAGTACCAACAGCCCCATCGCTATGACCCCGAACCAAGTCGCATGATTGATCCCCATCAAATTGGCGAAACTGGTGCCGCCTAACCCCATTTGGAAGCCGGACCAACCGGTCATGCCTAACGCCATTGACAAGTTGATTAAGACCGCCCCCACACCTATGCCAAAAGTTGCCGTTGACCATTCGACAAATTTATGGCGTTTACGTCGGCCGATGAGCCCACATGCAAGTGTGATCGCCCATAGGCAAAACACTCCGAGCGGCAAAACCCAAATTAAGGTAGGTTTTTCTAATCTGGCGGCTAAACTGCCACCCAATGTAATACTGGCTGGGTTAATGCCGATACCGATCCAAATGCCTGCACGGTTATACCAACGGGCGGTGTAAGTTGTTTGTGTTTGTGAAGCCATTGAAATGAGATTGAAGAGGGGGAGAAAAAAGAGAGGGGGAAAGAGATGGTGATATGGAGGCAAATTTCTTGTCTATGCCTTTATCTCTTTTTTGCTGTCAGCATCTGCTTGTGACTTTGCCGATGATGCGTTTGAACGGAAAGATGCCGTATTGTGAGCTGTCTGTGCTTTCGGCCGGATTGTCGCCAACAAGCCAACAGCCATTATCGAGTACGATCGATACCCGTTTAATGATTTTTAGGTTCGCTTGCCGAGGGTGCCATGCCACAACGATGTCATCTTCTTTGGGCAAAACATGGGTGTAGGCTTGCTCGTTCAGAAATAGCTCATCCCCATCTTTTAGCCCTGGAAGCATTGAGGCGCCGGTTACGCGTATGCGTTTCCGACGCCTCAAAAGCAAGAGAACGTATTCAATTAAGCGTGCGCTCTCTGGATATGTGTTCATTCTGTTAAGAGTTTTGAGGTTTAAAAAATCTAAAAACTCTAAAACTGCGAATTATGATGCGGTGTAATAAGCGACTTCGCGCCCTTTAGCTGCCCAGAAGATGTCATGGATGTTTTGTACAGCGCCCATGAGTGCTTCTGCACTTTCTAGGCTGACATGTGTTTTACATGTTGAACAAAGTTTGGTTGCATTCCAAATGATGGTGTGCAATTCTGGGTTGGCTTCTAAGTGAACTGGCTTGAAGAAGTCGGTCCAAAGTACCAAGATATCGGTTTTTGTGCCGTGTGCTTGATCTTCTTTAATGGCGATAAAGCGTGACATGGTGTTGTGATAGTTCACAACTGCCGCCGCATCTGATGCGTCTGGCAAAGGCAGTGCTAAGATTTTCTTGGTCATTGATAAAACCGCTTCAGCCTTAATGCGGGCATCTGCTGGATCGTAAACGCCACAAGGGCCGTCACAATGTGCGCTTACCTCTTCTACTGGGAAAAAGTTTTTAATCAGATTTTTCATGGTATACCTTCCTTTTGATGACTTTGTTGATGACTTTGCTATAAAACGTGTCATTACAGATGAACCAACATAACCCAAGATGGTTTATGTTGGGCAATAGATTATTTAATTGATCTTAATTTATCAAAAAGCCCAGCTTAGACAAGCTGGTCAGATGAACTGTTTAGACCAAAACAGAAAAATTAGGCGCGTTCATCGCACCAAGCTGTGTATGCGGTTGCATCGAGCAGGGCGTCAACTTCGCCAGGGTTGCTGATTTTGATTTTGAGGATCCAAGCTGCACCGTAGGGATCGGTATTGGCGAGTTCCGGTGTGTCGGATAAAGCTTCATTGATTTCGATGACTTCACCCGATAGAGGGGCAAATAGATCTGCGGCCGCTTTGACCGACTCAACAACGCCGAATTCCTCTCCTACTGATAATGAATCACCGACTTCTGGTAGTTCAAAATAAACGAGGTCTGCGAGGGAGTCTTGGGCATGATCAGTGATCCCAATGGTGGCGACATCACCATCAATTGAGATCCACTCATCTTCTTTTGTATATTTTAATTCTGCTGGGATATTAGACATGGGATTATTCTTTTTCCTTTTTTTAGGTGGGAAGAGATTTTTGCATAAGTTTATCTCAATCGTGACTAGCTTCCCATAATTTTTGAAATAACAGGTCGCCAATTATCGATGCGCTGCGCGCGGTGACCGGCCGGTGAGCCGTGTCATCATTTGATACCCCATCCAACGAAAGGGTTCAAGCGGAATTTTGGCGAAGTCAGTTTGCATAAACGGGAGTCCACGCCAGCGTTCAAGCGAGCCATCATAAATGTCGTTAAGCACTTCTCCGGCCATGTTGGCGGCTGTTAGACCATGTCCACTATAGCCTAACGCATAATAGACATTTTTATGATCACCACGCACCCCCATGGCACAATTGCGTTTTAAGGTAATGGCCAATGTGCCGGTCCAGCGGTGAGAAATCGGAAGCTGGTTGCTGCCCGGCATGTACTGATTCATTGTGGTGAGCATGTCGGCAAACCCGGCCGTGGAGTCCCCCCGAAAGGCCGTTTTGTTATTGAACTGATAAGCGTATGAAATGTTAGAACCGCCACCAAAAACGATGTTGTTTTCTTTGGTGCGCGTGGCATATGAGATCCGCATCAGGTCGTCCGAAAATCCGGCCGTGCCATGCCAACCCATCTTGCTAATTTGGTCATCGGTCAAGCGGTCGGTCGCGAAAACGTGTGAGTGTAGCGGAAAGTAATCTTTGCGAAAGTAGCCCAGTTTGCCCGTATACCCGTTCAGCGCAAGCACAATCGCTTTGGCTTTTACGGTTCCGTTTGGCGTCGTTAATTCAACAGTGCCCCCTTCTTTTACTTTGAGAACTGGGGTTTGTTCGTAAATTTCAACACCCATTTCCTGCAACACCGGCCGAAGCGCGCGCAGATACTGTGCCCCGTTGAGTTGCCCTTCAGTTGGGTCAAACAACGCCCCTTTTGTCCCTTTTAAGTCGATGTTGCTGTGCGCATCGTTGGCATCTAAATATTGGATCGGCAACCCCAATCCTTTAAGATATTCGACCTCGGCCGCCGCTTCATCTGCTCGCTTTTGATCGGTAAACACCTCCATACAGCCGTCGCGCCGGTAGCTGACATCGAGATGATGTTCTTTAATAATGCCTTCAATCGTGTCGATTGTTTGGAGCGTGTTTTCATAAATGCGTTTTGTTACGTCATCACTCATCTCGCCCATGCCATACACCCAGTTGAGCATCATACCGCCATTACGGCCACTGGCACCGTTAGCCAGTCCTTTAGCCTCAAGCAAAACGACTCGTTTTTCGGGATGACGCTTGGCGAAATGATAGGCGGTGGAGACGCCGGTAAAACCGCCTCCGATAATCGCAAGGTCGGCCGTTGTGTCGCCCGCCAGCGGTGGCCCCGGTTTGTAATCAGGCGTATAGCTGGCCCATAACGATTTGTTTTCGTCAATCTCCATTTTTTCCCAACGGGTGGGATAGCTGAAAATAGCTGCGCCTTGAGCGGCACGGTTGAGGGTGTTTTCGATTTTATTTGTGAGTGAACTCATAGGGTTATCAGGTTATTAAATTGCCAAGAATCAGCCAATACTTAATGGGGAGCAGAGGATGGCTCATTTTAAAAACTTGCCTCGATCCCTTTGGCAATCGCTAATAAGCGGCGATCTGCCCCATTTTCACCCATCAGCATGAGGCCGACGGGGGCTAGACCTGGATGATGGCAAGGGATGGTGATGGCGGTGCGATCAAGATAGTTGCCGATGCTGGTATTACGTAAGATTAGCCCATTCACTTGACCCGCATGAACGGGGTCTTGCAGTGATTTGAGTGTTGGGGGAATGATGGCGACGGCTGGCATAATGACGGCATCAAAAATGGCCGTTTGCGGCCGAACTTTGGCGATGATTTCTTGGCGTTTGGCCAACATGTCAATATAGTCTGCGGCCGAAGTCGCACGGCCGCCCAGTAGCCTGTTCTTGACAAACGAATCGTAAAATGCTTCACGGCTTTCGAGCCATTTGCGGTGCCAAGCATAAGCTTCAGCCGCGACCAAAGCCCCTTTCGGGTTGCTGGCAGGAATTTGAGCCAACTCATCAATTTTGAAATCAACCAGTTCTGCACCTAACGAAGCCAATCTATTTAAGCTTTGTTCATAGGTGGTGGCCACGGCCTGATCGAGGTTTTCAAGCACGACCGACTGTAGGACGCCTAAGCGTAATCCAGCGACTGGAAATGCTGGAACATCGTCACCGCTCCCACCCGCCAAAATATCGTCAAGGATGGCGGCGCATGAAACGGAATTGGCAAGTGGACCCACTGAGTCGAGGGTGGTTGAGAGGGGGATAACTCCATCTTTGGGTACTCGGCTGGCGGTGGGCTTGAAGCCGACAATTCCGTTGAATGCGGCCGGGATGCGGCATGAGCCGCCTGTGTCTGTACCGATGGTGGCAACGGCCATTTGATCCGCTACGGAGACGGCGCCGCCCGACGAGGAGCCGCCAGGAATCCGGCCGGTTGTTCTATCATAGCTGCTAAGCGGGGTGCCGTAATGTTCGTTGATTCCCATCCCAGAATAGGCGAATTCAGTCATGTTGACTTTGCCCATTAGAACAAACCCTGCCCGGCGCAAGCGGGCAACGATAGCCGCGTCAGTATGGGCTGGGCGATTTTCATCGAGCACGTGTGAGCCAGCGGTGGTGACTTCACCGGCTACATCGAAGAGGTCTTTAATTGAGATCGGAATGCCGGCAAATGGGGACAGATGCAACCGGTTTTGCCTAGCGGAATCTATTGCATCTGCCTGGACACGGGCTTGGGTCGCGTAGCGAGTCACATAGACTTTGTCCCCTTGCCCGGCCGGGTCTTCGATTCGGCCGATCATCTCTTCAACAATAGATCGGGCTGTAACGGAGCCGTCTTTAAGTGCTTGTTTTAATTGATTGATTGTGTGCATAAATTTATTTTCCTATGTTATGTTGAGCTGCTCCCATTCCGGCCGGAGGATTGCGTACCAAACTTCATCCATCCATTCTCCTTTCAGATTTACATGCTGGCGTAAAACGGCCTCACGTTGCATACCCACTTTTTCCATCACCCGCCAAGAGCCGATATTGCGTAAATCGGCTCTTGCATATAGGCGATGTAATTCTGGAAACCGTAAAAACGTTGTATCTCGTATGGTTTTAACCGCCTCTGTCATCAGCCCTTTGCCCCAATTGGGTTGCGAAATGCTCCAGCCTAATTCGCAGATAGCATGTTTTTCCGCTTTGGCTCTCAAATTTATCCCGCCCACGGCTTTGCCTTCATATTCAAGTGCCCACACGTTTTCTTTTGTTGGATCATCAAGTTTACGTAGGGCGATAAATCTTTCGGCATCATAAAGCGTATATGGATTCGGGACGGGAAGGTAACGGCTCCAATCGGGATGCTTGGCGTAGCCATATACGTCGTCAGTATCTTTGAACGTAAAAGGTCTAAGTAGGAGTCGTTCGGTTTTAATGATTTCTGGCAAGGTCATTGTTTTTCAGGTTAGTTTTTAATTTTTGCACGCCACATAGTTTAGATGGTGGATTGAAATGGGGCAAAAGTTAGCAGGCCGTAAATAGCAAATGGCACTTTACCTGAATATAGCGTTTGTTTGAGCAGCGTTCTAGGGTTCTTTTTCTGTCCTCCTCGCTATCTAAACTGCATATGCAAAAGAGTAGATGGACTACGGTCCGGTTTTGAATTGGGTACAATAATTTGCATTAATGACAATATCTGACAGGGAATTAAGCACGAAAATTTATGTCAGCTTTTAGAGGATTACTATGAGTGAAAAGAGTGAAAAGATTAAAGTTCTAGCTTTGGTTGGTAGTTTGCGCAAAGCGTCTATCAACAAAGCATTGGTTGAAGCCGCTGCCGAAGTTGCCCCGGACGGCATGGAAATTACTATTTTTCCATTAAACGGCCTGCCTGTGTACGACAACGATGTTGAACTGCAAGGTTTTCCAGATTCTGTTTTGGCATTGCACCAAGCGATTGAAGCATCTGACGCTATGATCTTGGCTACGCCTGAGTACAACGGTTCATATTCAGGTGTGATTAAAAATGGGATCGATTGGGCTTCACGCGGTGGTAGCAGGCTTGCAACTAAACCGGTTGTGACGATGGGTGGCTCTCCCGGTGCATTGGGTGGCACAAAGGCGCAAGAGCACCTGCGGGCGGTTTGTTTGCATTTGGGCATGTACCTGATGCCAAAACCAACGGTGGCGGTGCCTCAGCTTATGAAAAAAATTGAAGATGGAAAACTGACGGATGAAGGCACACGTGAGTTTGTTGCTGGGCAGATGTCTGCATTTAAAACGTGGATCTTGCGATTTTAAGTGAAATATTTTAGGAGTAGTGCATAGATAACAAAACAGGCCAACTTGTCAATTTAAGGCAAGTTGGCCTGTTTTGTTACATGCCTATTCGTTACCCAATAAGCATCAATTTGTTACGGCCGCTCGTTGGCGGCCGCTATTATCGTTAGTAGAAACCTCCGAGGTTTGTGCTTGCATACGAGTCTACAACATGACCTGGGCACTGTTCTTTATCAGCACTTAAATTAGTCTGATGTTTCGCTGAATAGAATAGTTTTTTGTGGATTGATTGTGGATTGATTATTGATTTCAGCTGACACCCAGAAAAGATTCAGATTATCTAAAGTCTATTGAAGTAAAGGTGTCATAAGATTGAGGCATCATTCTGATGGATGAATATGATTTTTTTTTAGGTGTTGAAGAGTTAATTTAGAGGATGAATAAAATGAATGACATAGAGAATGCTGCCCAAGTAGGTGGTGCTGTAGAAGGAAAGAATAATGCTGTTCCTCAGTATTATTTGGTTGTTGCCAAATATAATCATCAAAGCCATGAAAGTTTAAAGGGCCAGTCTTCACCAGTAGAACCTGCCACAGAAGTCGAGGAATATCCTTCCACAACTGCACAGACTAAAAAACAACATAATGAGCTTGCAAAAGAAGAGGCTCGAAAATTGTTTGGATATGTGAAGCCTCAAAAATACAAACCTAATGTTGACTGGTCTGAAAGTGTTTCATTTTTAGGCTCATTCCCTTATTATCCAGTTCCAGAGTCAAATGGTTTAGCTAAAAAGGAGAAAGATAAAAACGACTATCTTTATGGTTGGGTCGCAATTGTTTCAACCTCATCAATAGATGGGGCTGAAGAAGAACTAGCTGCCAAACTGGCAAATACAATCGGCATGCCTAATAGCCTGTTCTGCCAAGTATTTGACATTCATGTAAGTAAAATCGGCCCGGATATTCGTCCCCAATTATTTGGTGTTAAGCCAACAATTCTGGATTTAGAGAAGGCAAAAGATCCAGCTGCGTGGGAGGAACGAGCTCAACAGGTCTATGATGACCAAACTCCTAAAATGTGGGCTCGTTAGGAAAAGAAATTCGGCTAAATTGTATTTGAACGATTATGTCATTCAAATACAATTTATGCCTGTTTTAGACAATGGATAATGTTTGGAAAAATTTGATAGTTGCTTATGGCTATCGAGTGTCAAATAATTGTCGGTGCCTAAAACTTGTTTTCTTATATTAAGGGCTTTAGTTAAGCAAATACGTGCCCGCCTGTAGTTCCCTTTTTGCCATTCTAGTTTACCGATAAAGTCTAATGTTCGTGCTATGCTAGGATGATTTTGAGGCAAACTTTTTCTCCGAGCTTTTAATACATCATAATAAAAGCGGCGAGCCCCTACATTGTCTTTTTGTGCTTCGGCCAATTCACCCAAATACTGAGTGACGCTGATCGTTTTATAGTGATTCTGCCCTAATGTGCTTTGATAAACAGAAATAGCAAACTGCAAGCATACTTTTGCTTTATTTAGCCTGCCATTACCAAGATGGATGAAGGCTAAATTAATCACAGATTCGGCCGTAGCTGAGTCATTTAAGCCAAACACTTTTTTTCGAATGCGTAGGGCTCGAATGTGATAGTGCCATGCATCGTCAAACCGTTTTTCTATTTGCAGAATATACCCCATAAAGTTACATGTAACAGCGGTATCTGGATCATATTTAGATAATGTTGTTTCTTGAATTACCAATGCCTTTTCTAGATTCCCCCAAGCTTGATCCCAATTTTTCAACCGATATTGTGCATACCCTAAGGATGCTAAATAAAAAGCAGTGACCGGATCGTCTGGCTCATTCAATTCGTTACATATTTCAAGCGACCTAAACAAATAATTTTTACTGCCTTGATAGTCTCCCATATCACTTAAATGTTCGGCTAGGAGCTTACCTAATTTTAAACCTCTTTCGTGTCCATCAGATTGAGCCGTAGTAACAACAGCTTGTAGGTGCTGTTGCCATTTTTGTAAGCGAACTATCTCCCCATCATTTATCATTTTTTCTATTTTCTCAAGGGCAATTGTTTCAATAACTTTTTTTATATAGGTGAAGTTGGCTGAAACGTGTTGAACAAAATCAACAACAAGTCGATGTAAGCGTAATGTTTCTTCATCTTCGGCTTCTCTTAAAAGCAGCCCTAAAGATGAAAGCCTGTAGATGCTTTGATAGAGGTATTGTTTTTGATCGGGTTCGGCCATCTCAATAAAGCTAATAATTAATTGGTGATCAATCGGTTCACCGGGGGCAAGGCAAGCAGCAAACCTTAAAATAGTAAGCGCACAACGGTCAATCTCATCTTCCGATGTAAGTTGTTCATAGCTGAGTGAGAAGGTGCGCTCTATGCTGCGTTGGTGTTGAGACATGATTCGCCCTGTCTCGTAGTTGTCGTGGAGCAGCTTCCCGCTAAAGCGATGTTGGCGTAATTGCTCTAAATATTCGGTGGGAGAGAGGTGTTTTTGATTCTGTTTGAGGTAACTGCCTGCAATATGTAAAGCGAGTGGCAGATGCCCTACCTCATCAGCAATATCAGCCAGAATCTTGTCTCCTTCGTCTTGATAGTAACTGCGTAATAGATGAAGGCTCTCATTTGTGGCAAGCGGTTCTAGCTCAAGTATATTGTCTATTTCAGCCCACTGATTACTGCGGCTTGTGATGAGAATATGGCAGTTTTCTGTTTTGGGCAGCCACTGTTTGAGAAGTTCTGGCTCTTCGCAATTGTCGAATATAAGGAGGGTTGGGGCACGTTTTCCCCACTCGGCTAAAACAAGCTCAACTCGTTCTTCTTGCTTTAATTCAGCAAAGTCAGGGCGCAGGTTCATAAAGCGTGATCCGCCACAGGCGCTAATTTCGGCCGGGACTCCGGCCGCATTGGCGAAACTTAGCCAATAAACCCCTTTAAAGTAGACACCATAGCGATAGACAAATTCAGTGACAAGCTGGGTCTTGCCTAACCCGCCTAAGCCGGTGATGGCGGTGAGCTGGGGTGCTGTTGCCTTTTTGACGGCCGATGCGATCCATTTTAGATCTTCTTGGCGGCCGGTAAACGCTGGGTTTCTCCCTAATGGCATGCGCGAGCCTGGGGGTAAAATCACCCTAGGAGGTGGCAAAACGGTATCTGGTAAATTACTGATTGGCTCAATGTGTTGGCCATTTTTTACTGGCGATTGTGGTTTGTAATCCTTATTAAAGCGGGCCAAAGTTAATTGCTTTTGCTTGCTCGTAAAAGGATTTGCAATTTCAGTCATAATCAAGCGGCTTTCCTGCTCAGGCATAGTTAAATATTGGTAGATGAATGCCGCACCCCAAAACGCTAGCTTTTTCGACCAACTATCTGTTAAATTTTTAAACTTTAAGGCTCCCAATAAATACAGAAACAAACCACGATAATATTCTTTGTAATCGTTGGGACTGCACAAATAATAGCGGGCTTCTTGGCGTATCTTACTTAGAATCGCCCAGCATTTTTGGAGCGAAGGTGGCAAAAATGCGGGTGGGTTCAAGATAGTCTGATCTTGCACAAGATGAAGTTGCCCATAAAGATAAGCCAATATTGCAATGGGTGAAAGGTCGGTTTCAATTGCGATAAATTTAGGCAGTAGGCGCGTAATTACCTCTCTTTCTAGACACATTAGATCATGCAAAACATAATCTTGACGTGACTCAGAAAAATCAATCAAGCTGATGAGGCGCCGTTCTGGCTCAACAATGACATTTCCTAAGTTTAAATCACCATGAATTGAAGCAACCTTAACTTGGCAAGTATGATCTAGCACCTGCTCATAGCAATAAAGCGGATTTGCAAGCAGAATGTCCAAGTTTTTGAAAGGGGCGATTTTTTCTTGCTTTAAATATGAACTACCCCCAATAAAACACTTGACTTCTAATTCCAAGCGACTTTGGCGTGTTTCTGTAATGACCCCTGTAAAGTCGACGATGGGTTGGTTTAGCCGATAAGATTTTATTAAGTCAGTTGAAGGAAACCACAATCTAATTAACGGACCATGACCATTTACGCTTACTGTTGGATCCTGAAGGGTTATCGTATTGGTTATGAGATTGATTTTGTTGATAACAAGACCAGAAACACGGACTTGTTTGCTGACGTTAAAAGGGCGTATAGGCCAGTGCCCCGGCTCAATTAGGGGTAAGCCCGCGATAGTTGTAGGGTCTTTAATTGATAGGTGGCTGATGCGGTAGTGAACCGGCAATAACTGACTGTAGCTATCACTATATGAGAAGTTTGTTTGCGGTGAATGTTGGCCCCATAGATCGTACATAGTTCGCATGAGGTAGTCGAGAACCATAAGTACATCGTCGGCCGTCGTTTGCTCCCGGCCTAAATAATCCAACAACGTCGTGATCTCAAACTTTTCTCCCCCCATAAGTGCATAGCGCAATCCCCCCCATCCGATTTCCTCAAGTTTGACAGGCGCTGAAGTAAGGTAGGCGACATGAAAGAGCCGATTGTGAATATGTGTTTTAAACGCTTTGAGCTCTTTTTCAATTTGGCTGATCGGTGCGATTTTCACAGCGGCCGGTAATTCCCCTATGCCATCATGTCGAATGCCTTGGACTTTGATAACTTGCCCACCGCTCAGCCCGTCGGTAAATGTTTTTTGTAAAATAACCCGTTTGTATCCAGAGAATAGCTCTGCAATTACCGCATAGGCTTCGTTTGGAAGTTTGATTTGATTTGGATTGTTAATCTTCGGAGTCATTTTAAGTCATGTTGCATTGGCTTTTTTATAAAAAGAACAAGGCTTAAGGGCTTATTTGTTAAAGGTAACCGTTCAGAGGGGTGTAAGGCCGTAGGCATTCCCTTCGGTCGGGACGGGAAGAAAATCTCTTCTTCGGGGCTTAAAACCGCCCCGCCCCTTTCACCCCTA
>JBLIMP010000064.1:0-17891 GCA_047638855.1 Cellvibrionaceae bacterium
AATATTAAACAGTTTTTTTTGTCGAAAGCAACAAACCCTGTTTTTGATAAACTCAAATGAAACGTAGGATATTTTTGTGGTAGATGCAAACGGTGGGTGAACTTCTTGGCCTTATCAAGTTACAGATAGCCCAATGAGCGCAATCGTTCTTCGACCTCTTTCTCATCATCCTCAGTCAAATAGTGATCATCAGCTAAATTAAGGTCACTGAGGTTTCTGTAGGTCACGGCCGGTTCTGTCTCAAAAATATCGAGCAATACCTTTCCATCCATATGATCCGGCACAGGCTCGCCCAAAAGCGCAAAGACAGTTGGCGTAATATCGAGAATACTGGCGGCCGGTTTTGCCAGCCCAGCATTTACCTTCGGCCCGCTGGCGATAAAAATCCCTTCACTGCGATGGCAACCGGTGTCGCCCCGAATCTGATCTGTCACGATTTGCCCGTTTGTGGCAAAAAGCGGAAATGCGATCATGTTGTAATCGTCGATCACTACATGGATGTCAGGGCCATCGTTCTCAAATTCGCCATTGTAGGTTTCTTCTCGCAAAATGATTTTGGTCACAAGCTTCCGGCCGTTCTTGTCTTTGAGCTCATGAAGCACATCGACGATTTCTTGTCGTTTTTCTTCATAATCGTACTCGGTCACAATACCGTTAGGTTCTCGGCCCCGTACGTTCATATAAATCTGCCCGACATGCCCCATGCTATATGCAGTCGTGCGGCTCCAATCGATATCTTCAAAGCTCAAGAACTTGCCCAGCATCTTATTACGCGTGTTTTTCGACACCTTGGTTGCAACATTTTGGATTCCCAATTTTTCAAGAATATGGTACACCCCAGATGGGGTCAGTCCATATTTGAATGCAAACGCCTTAATGCGGGTCCATGGGTGACGACGTAGTTTGATCTTCCCATGTTCTATTAGTAAATTATTTAGGTTAACGATTTGGTGCAGGGGGCCAAATCCGTGATCAGACATAACGATGATATGAGCATCTTTTGGCAACAGCTCAATCATTTTGCCTGCATACTCATCGACAAGTTTGTACCCATCCCGTATGGCGTTTTTATAAGGGTTATTAGCTACGTGCTTCGGGTGGTTTTCATCCATTGCCCACCACAATGCATGACACATCAAGTCCATAGCGATGAAGTGGACCATATGCACATCGGCCGTTTCATGTTTCATCATGTGCAAAGCCCATTCCCCATGTGCCCGGATTAGATCATACATATCCGGAATATAGGTTTCTTCGTTGCCACGACTATATTGAACATCTGGAGAAATTCTGTATGGACCAACTTCTGTTTCATATTTGCGGATCAGGTCGGCCGGATAGCTGAAATCAACCCCGTTGGGAGTCAAAATGCCAGAAATAGTAAAGCCATTGACCGGTTGAGGCGGATACGTAACGGGCACATTCATCACACCGACGGTGTATCCCATCTTTGAAAGAATCTGCCAAAGCGTGGGCTGGCGCAGCCGGGTCGCATTAACAAGTGTGTAGCTGTTTCCAGCCGGGGCGATAAAGTCAAAAACGCCATGTTTACCGGGATTACAACCGGTCATAAATGAAGGCCAAGCGGGGCTAGTAACTGGAGGCAAGGTAGACATCAAATCTCCGTGGGTCCCCATCTCCATCAGTTTAGCAAGATTGGGAAGATGCCCCTCTGCCGCCCACGGCCGAAGTAAATTGAATGTGGCTCCGTCAAGACCCAAGATTAAAAGTTTTGTTTGTTTTTCTGACATAAATCACCAATAGTCAAGTTTCCCATCGGCCGAATCAAATAGCAAACAATTTCAACTAGAGAGCGATTTATAGCTAAAAAATGTAAGAACCGAGTAAATGGCGATTGGAGAGTAGCGGTATGAGCACCATTCCAAGCCTCCTCACACAGTCCCCGCTTTTGATTACAAAATTTTAATATTACAGCAATCTATTTTCGTCTATAATCTCAGCCTGTTTTGTTGAGGTCTTGCAACATTGCACCTCAAAATCATCCATCTAAAACCTGACTAAAATCTGAATTCGAAAATCAATTTGATTCAACTACGACATTGGCAACAACAGGCTCTCGCCATTTACCGCAAACAGTGGCAGCGGGGTGACAAGTCTATTCTGTGGGAAGCAACACCAGGGGCTGGCAAAACAACCGCCGCACTACAAGTATGTCTGCACCAGCTTGATGAAGGTGGAAGCAAAAATGTGATTATTGTTGTACCAACCACCCATCTAAAACGGCAATGGTCAACATCGGCCGCCCAAATCAATATCGATATCGACAACAGCTTCCGCACCAAATGGGGATTAAGTCGTGATTATGATGGCCTGGCCGTTACATATCAGCAGGTTGCCAATAGTCCCGCTACGTTCCGATCTTTAGCCCGCAATGCAGTTGTTGTATTAGACGAAATCCACCATGCTGGGGTAGGGCATCATTGGGGAGAAGCATTAGAGAATGCCTTTGATTCCTCTAAATTTATTTTAGCCCTCTCTGGTACCGCCTTTCGCTCCGACAATTCAGCTATCCCGTTTGTGTCATACAACAACGATGGCGAAAGTCGTCCTGACTACATTTATGGCTACAGTCAAGCGATTGAAGAAGGGGTTTGTCGCCCCATCGCCTTTTTTACTTACGGGGGTGAAGTGGCTTGGATGGAAGCTGGCGAAACGATTGAAGCCGGTTTTGGTGAAGATCTGTATGGAACGATGGCGGCTCGTCGTTTGCGTGTAGCCCTTGAGCCTGACAGTGGCTGGGTAAAACCGATGATTCTAGATGCACACCAGATGCTGCGTGAAACCCGGCGCACCCACCCCGATGCCGCTGGCCTACTGGTAGCGGCCGATCAAGATCATGCCCGCAGCTTGGCTCAGCTACTAGCAGAAATAAGTGGCACTTGGCCAACGGTCGTCTTGTCTGATGATCCGGAAGCATCCAATAAAATCAAAGATTTTTCCTACTCAAACAGAGAATGGATTGTGGCATGTAATATGGTCAGCGAAGGGGTTGACATTCCTCGTTTACGCGTCGGGGTTTATGCCACCACTATTTCTACAAAGATGTATTTTCGCCAGTTCTTAGGTCGCATGGTACGGGTCACTCCTGACCTTAAGGGGATTCAGGTCGCTTATGTCTATCTCCCGGCCGACCCTCGCTTAAAACGTTTAGCAGAAGAGGTTGAATCAGAAATCGCCCATGTACTCAAACGACGGCCGGATCTCGACTGGCGTGAAGAGGTTGAATCAAGTGGGGACATTGATCCCAGTGAACCTTCATGGAGTGCGCTTTACTCTAGCAATAGTGGCCTTGACTCAGTTATTCTGGGTGGCCAACAGCTATCTTTGTTCGACGACCCTCAATTTATCCCGGTCCAAACATCGGAGATGATGCAAGCAAAAATTCGCCAAAAGGTAGAAGAGCGGGTTCATCCGCTCACATTAGCAGAACAAAAAGAACTTTTGGCTAAAAAGATTACAGGCTTAGTCGGCCGGGTCCATTTCAAAACGAAGATGCCTTATCCTGAAATTCATGGCGCACTCAACCGACGGCAAGGGGTGCGTGGTCAAACGACATGCACGCTAGAACAGCTACAAAAACGCGTACAGTTTCTACAGCAAATGCTAAGCTAAACTTTCTTCCACCAGCCCAACTCCAAACCCCGCCAACAGGCCAAGTAACCCCCAGCGCAAGCTTTGACTCAGCACCCATTCAATTTCATATGGCGAAAACTCTGGTCCATGTGAATGAATACCGGTCTTAAAGACCATAAGGGCCACAATAGACAGTGGAGCTATAAAACCTGAAAAAGCACCGGCGGCCGACCACAAAACAGCGATTGTGGCAAAACCGGTTAAGTTGACAAGCCACCCTTCCATTTTCGGCCGTACCTGCTTTAAACCAACCCATACCCATATTATTGTGAGTACGATCCCTATGCTGACTACAAGCCACAAAATCCCTTCAAACGCCATCCACCCCATCACAATTATAAAAGTAAAGATCGTAGGCCATGCAAGTGAATAACGTTTTGAGATCATAATAAAAAAGTAACCGTTCAGTCCCCCTGTCATTGATACGCATAACTTCGTAGGGGTGAAAGGGGCGGGGCGGTTTTAAGCCCCGAAGAAGAGATTTTCTTCCCGTCCCGACCGAAGGGAATGCCTACGGCCTTACACCCCTCTGAACGGTTACATAAAAAAAGCTGTAGGGGTCGAAGGAGGCGGGTTCAACTGAGCTCCGAAGAGAGAAAATCGTTCCGCCCCCTTCAACCTCTACTCTCCGAAAACCTGCTCAAAATCACTTAAAGTTGTGCCATAACTTACCCGCGTGCGTGTCCACTCATACCGATCATGGAAACCGCGCCAAGTTCCCCCTTGGGTTGTGACGGCCGCCCATAAACTTAAGCTTTCCACCATCTCAAGCGTTAAGTCACTATACTGGCCGGATGGGTATGCTATAAAACGGGGTTTATAGCCGATATGCGCGGCCAAAGTTTCTTGCGACCCTAAAATCTGCCACACATGACCATTCCGCTTTAATATCGAAAGATCTGGGTGACTCTTCGTATGAGATTCAAAGCGATGACCCTTAGCCGCCATCTCCTCAATCATCTCCCAAGTCATATACCCCTTATATTCAAAATCGATAAACTCTGTCGCAATAAAAAAGGTTCCAGTAAAGCCGAATTCTTCCAAAATCGGATAAGCATATTCATAATTATCGATGTATCCATCATCAAAGGTAAGCACAACCGCCTTCTCCGGTGGCTCATCCCCTGTCACCAAAACCTCTATTACGTCATACAGATCGATTGTGTAGTATCCATGTTCCTTCAACCAACTTAACTGTGCGCGAAAAGTCTCTGGCTCTACCGACAAATCAACCCGATATTGGTCCGCATTTTCTGGAGGGGAACTCACATAGTGATACATTAAAATGGGTACTTTAATTGTTTGGCTAATGGTTGATGGCACCAGCACCTCTGGCAACGGTGGCAATGGTGCTGTCGGGGTGGCAGTGGGAGTATTTGTCGGCAAATGGGTCGGCGTTAAAGTAGAAGTCGCGGTCGCTGCGCTTGTGCCTGTTTCAGTGCCCACTATCCCTTGCTGCGTAGGCGATGAGGTTATTGTGGGGATGGGGGTCAATGTTTCAAGATAAGCAGTGTCTGGGCCACGAGTAATACGGGCGAGCACTTCTCCACCAGGTCGAGTCGATATAGCTGGAATCTTCTCTGCGATTTCCTTCAAAACAGATGTAGATGTAGCCGTTATGGGTGAACGATTGATTTCGGTATCAGTTTGAACATTACAACTGGCTAAAGCAATCAAGACAAAAAGCAGCAGGGTTGTAACCTGTAAAAGTCTGATGCTCGCTAGTTGAACGATAGTTGGGGCTAGATGAGGCGTTTTGTGAGCTACTGATTGCTGCAAAGGTGTATGATGTTTCAAAGCTTTTTAGAGACCATCCACCCCTTTCGGGGATACGCATCTTTAATGAGGGTGGTTGATGATTGCATATGATTAACTGTTCAGCACCTGTTCATAGTAGTAGCTTCAGCCATTGTCTTTCCGGTTAAAGCGACTAAATTCGCACCTACAAACTCAACTTTTTTAGGCTACTGAACAATTACGAATATGATTGAATCATCGGCCGATATTATAACAGCTACTGAGGGACAGCACCTTCGATATTTTCAGCATGTGGGTCAACTACTAAAAATTTAGGTAAGCGATAAAACATATTCAAACCTTGTGCCTGTTAATAAGGTTCCTGTTATACTGCATCGCGACAAATTCTCCTCACGGCAACCCTCTGCCATTTCAATTAGAACTGGATGATTTGAGTTTATGAATTATAGTGAACTAGACGAAACAGAGTTGGTCGAACAGGCGAAAATCGACAAAGAAGCCTTTGGAGAGCTATACACTCGCTATGTTGATCGCATCTATAGCTATGTCTATTACCGCACTAGCGATGTGGCCGAAGCAGAAGACCTAACTGCCAAAATCTTTTTTAGAGCTATGAATCATATTCCTCGCTACACAGATCGAGGACTTCCTTTTTCAGCTTGGCTTTACCGTATTGCTCGTAATCTAGTGGCCAATTGGCATCGTGATCGCAACCGCCGTCGCATCATTGGCCTTGATGACATCACTCATTGGAAGGTTGGGCAGGAAAGTCCAGAAATAGAAACCCAGCTTTTACAAGACAGAGATGCGCTTTTAAAAGTTGTACGCCGTTTACCGGCCGAACGCCAAGAGCTACTCATTTTAAAGTTTGTTGATCGGCTTTCAAATACTGAAATCGGGGTGATTATGGAGCGTAGCGAGGGTGCGATAAAGTCTCTTTATCATCGCACGTTGCTATCTCTACGCGAAGAGTACGAGAAAGACTCTCTAAACGAGCCAGAAGAAAATACATCATTCTTTGAACGATTGCGATTTTTAACAAAACGTAACTCAGACAATGAAGATTAAGGTCTTTTTGCCTACTAAAACCTGAGTGTAAGTTAAGTATCCAATAATTCAATAGCAACCAAATTCTTTTCTTTGTGTTCTTACTGTTAGCACTTTTATACAGCGAGTGCTTACTTTAAATGATACCTTAGTCTGTCTGTTCCAAGGCACAAAAGAACATGAACGAAAAATATAAAGCTTTACCGGAAATCCTCACTATACATGCTGACGCTCTTGCCTCTGGCCATGATATTTCTTATGAGATCATGGACAAGCACGGGGAAGATTATCCAAGTCTACGCATCTTGCTTGATATTAGCCGCAGCCTAAGTCGTGCATTTATTCCCTATCGTGCCCCGGCCGACTTTGTCCATATTCTGCGCACAGATCTTAAACTATATAACCAGCAGCCGGTGCCTAAGCCGATCCGATCACGCGTTCGCCTTAATCCATGGGTTTTAGTAACAGCCATCGCCAGTACTGTCGCCACAGTTATCGGTATCATCGTTTGGTTTAAAGTGCGGGGCGGCAAACAAACTGTTTCGGCCGATATATAGCAGCAATAAATCGCTTTAGCCTGCTACCTAAATCCCACCATTTCGCATTACATCTTGCATAAGGAAATAGGATGGGTTGAAAGAGTGCGTTATCATTCAGGGATGAATTTTAGCGAATTTCCACTGACCACCACAGATCAAAAAACTATTCATACTAAACTTTGGGAACCAGAAACAGAGACTACGCCCAAAGCGGTTGTTTGTCTTATACACGGGTTTGGGGAGCATATCGGCCGCTATGAACATGTCGCACAAGCATTAAACCAAGCAAACTACAGCGTTTGGGGGCTAGACAGCCGAGGGCATGGCAAATCAGCGGGGCAACGGGGCTTTATCCCTTCCTACGAACAATTTTTAGATGATGTCGATTCGCTTTTAGCGGCTACCAAAGAACGTTTTCCAAACGAAAAAATATTTCTATATGGGCATAGCACCGGGGGCGGTTTGATTTTACGACACGTCTATGAGCGAAACCCACAAATTACCGGGGCGGTTGTCACAAGCCCGTGGCTACGATTGGCACGTGATCCAGGATTTTTAAGCTCACTGATCATGTGGCTATTTAGCCTGTTCCGGCCGGAATTCACCATCGATACCGGATTTACCCCCGGATTGCTTAGCCGAGACCCGGCCGTTGATGAAGCTCATATAGCTGACCCGTTAACACATGGCTCAATGACAGCCGGGTTACTGACCCATGCGATTAAAAACGGTGAGCTATTATTAAAAAACGCCCATTCTTTCCCCAAAACCCCTTTACTTCTGCTCCATGGAAATGGCGACAAGATTATCGCTTATAAAGGGAGTGAGATTTTTGCGAGACGAGCTTCTGCAGAAACGGTCACATTTACTACTTTTGAAGAAGGTGGCCACGAGCTTCACAACGATCTATGCAAAGCCGATGTGCTAGACACCATTGTTAAATGGTTAGACCAACAGATCTTATGACCCAAAAACATGTGCAACTATTTTTCATAGATGGGGTCGGAATGGGAAGCCCTGATCCTGCCGTAAACCCATTTGTGAGTGCCAACCTCCCCGCAATGACCACCTTGCTTGGAGAAGATTGGTATCTGGCAGAAAGTGGCAGACGATCCAACGGCCGAGCATCGCTCGCCCCAACCGATGCATGCTTAGGGGTTGAAGGTCGGCCGCAAAGCGCGACCGGGCAAGCCACAATCCTCACCGGCCGGAATGTCTCAGCCGCCATTGGCGAACATTATGGTCCTAAACCAAACCAGCCGGTGCGTGACGAAATTGCAAAAGGGAGCCTATTTAGCGAAATGACCGCATTGGGCCAAAAATCGGCCCTGATCTCTCCGTATCCACAAGGGTATTTTGATGCGATCAAAAGTGGCAAACGGCTTTACTCATCAGTCCCACAAGCGGCCGTTGATGCAAACTTAAAACTCTTTGGCTCAGATGAGTTAATGTCTGGTGATGCGGTCAGTCCCGGTTTTACTGGAGAGCTTTGGCGAACGTTGCTCGGCTACTCTAATGCCCCGCTTTACTCATACCATGATGCCGGAAAAAAAATAGCCAGTTTGGCCGCTGATTACCGGTTTAGCTTTTTTGAACATTGGCCCAGCGATCGCTTAGGTCACCGAGGCTCGCTGGAAGAGGCGGTTGTTCACCTTGAAAAGCTTGATCAAGTCTATGGTGGACTGCTGGAAGCATGGGACGATGAAAACGGTCTGCTAATTATCACCAGTGACCATGGCAACATCGAAGATAAAACACATCGCAATCACACAAAAAACCCGGTGGCTACCATTGTGATAGGGCCAGGCCACGCTGAACTAGCATCTGAGATCAATGATTTAGCAGATATTGCAAAAGCGGTTAGGAAATTTCTAGCAACAAGTGAAAGTGCCTCTTAATATGTAGAGGCTGTACGAGTATAAAATCAACGTTATGTTGGCATTTGCCAAAACGGTTAAAAATCGAGAATCTTTCGAGTAGCATATCTCATCTAGACCGGAGCTTGTTGAAATAATATGCATAAACATACACCGACAGCAACAGCAGGATTGCCACTTGAAGAAGCCCGTGCAGCGATGATTATTGTACACGGCCGAGGGGATACTGCACCCAACATTTTGGCCTTGGCCGATGCCCTTCAACTGACAGGCTTTGCATTTTTAGCCCCTCAAGCCTATCAAAATAGTTGGTATCCCAATAGCTTTCTGGCTCCTATGGAGTCTAATCAACCCGGACTTGATTCCAGCCTAGCAAAAATCGGCGAATTAGTAAAACAAATCGAAGCGGCCGGAATTCCGGCCGAAAAGATCATGATCGGCGGTTTTTCACAAGGGGCATGTTTATCAAGCGAATTTGCCGCACGCAATGCCAAAGCTTACGGTGGCATCTTTGTCCTTTCAGGTGGGGTTATTGGACCGCCTGAAACCCCACGCAACTACTCCGGCTCGATGGCGGGTACGCCGGTTTTCCTAGGTTGCTCTGATATAGATTTTCACATTCCGGTAGAGCGTGTGCATGAAACAGCCGTTGTCTTTGAAGCGTTAGGCGCCCATGTTGACAAACGCATCTACCCAAATATGGGCCATACTGTGAATGCAGATGAAATTGAAGCAGTGAAAATGATGGCTCAAAAGTTGGTTGACTAAAAAGAAGGAGCGGGGAGCGGGTGGCGACACCGGATTGAACCTCGGTTGGGTTTAGAGTATCGAGATCTATGGTGTAACGCTACTGCTCCACGTAAAAAAAATCATGAAAAAATTACAAGCGCAAGGGGTTCATCATATCACGCTCATTGGAGCAAACCGGCAGACAAGTATCGACTTTTGGGAAGGGGTACTGGGTATGCCGTTTATTTTTGAGCAACCCAATCTAGATGTGCCGGATGACAATCATCTCTATTTTGATCCGGGCGACGGCCGACTAATTACTATTTTCACCCGCGAAAGCCGTTCGGCCGACCCCACCCCAACCCCAGAAGTGATCGGTAACGTCCATCACATCGCCTTTAACGTGTCACGAGTGACCTACAATCAAGTTGCAAAGCGGCTCGATGAAGCTGGGATTAGTCACAGCGGGAACAAAGACAGGGGGTTCATGGATTCGATTTATTTTCGTGATCCACTCGGGTTGCTTATCGAATTGGCTACCTATAAATTTGAACCACCGGTTCACAGCACCCATGCAGAGGTGTTGCTCGAAGCGCATAAGATTCGGGTTGAACGCAAAGATTATGCGATTGAAGATGAACATCTAGCCGATGCGATTGAGCTGATTGCTAAACGCAATCAGCAGACGCTGTCTACATAATTTTAATTTTTGAGATCGCTATGAATCTTCCTTTAGGCAAACTGCCCCCCGAACTTTTAGCCAATATGTTGGCTCAAGCCCCCGTCACCGACCCACGTGTGCTGGTAAAACCCGGCATCGGCCTGGATTGCGCCGTCATCGATGCGGGTGATCGCTATCTGGTGCTGAAGTCAGACCCGATCACGTTCGCAACTGACGATATCGGCTGGTATTTGGTGCAGGTCAACAGCAACGACATTGCTACGACGGGTGGAATACCTAAGTGGCTGATGGTTACGATGTTGTTGCCCGAAGGCAAAACAACGGCCGCCATGCTGGACAAAATCAATCAACAGCTTTTTGAAGCCTGCCGTGAAAAAGGGATCTCGCTGATTGGTGGCCATACGGAAATCACATATGGTATCGACCGGCCGATTTTGAGCGCAACCCTGATCGGTGAAGTCGCAAAAGACAAACTCATCACGGCGGCCGGAGCGTCGCCAGGTGACAAAATCCTGCTGACAAAAGGGGTTCCCATCGAGGCAACTGCCATCCTTTCAAAAGAGTTTCCAGAGCGTTTCAAAGATGTGTTGACTGCGGCCGAACTTGAGTCTGCCCAAAAATTTTTGTTCGATCCTGGCATCAGCGTGTCACTGGATGCCAAAATCGCCACAATGGCCGGGCGTGTCACCGCCATGCACGACCCAACCGAAGGGGGATTGGCCGGAGCGATTTGGGAATTGGCCGAAGCCTGTAATCAACACTTAGAAGTAGATGTTTCGGCGATCCCGATCCCGGAGGTCGCAGGAAAAATTTGCAAAACATTGGGTTTAAATCCGCTAGAGACAATTGCATCTGGGGCATTATTGATGACAGCCCGGCCGGACGATGTCTATGCGATTATTCAAGCTTTGGCTAAAAACGATATTTTGTGTGTTGAGATCGGCAATGTTCAGGCTGGGGAAATGGGGGTTTGGCAAACGAACGGGCAAGCCTTAAACCGGCCGCAACGAGACGAAATCGCCCGCTTTTATGAATCAGTGGGTTAACCTGTTTATAAAGATGCTAAAAGTTGAATAGGATCAGCTCCAAATCCTAAAAAGAAATAGACCCACAAACAGATAGCAAACAAGCAAAACAGCCCAACCGCCAACACATAATCCCGCCTACTAAATTTCAACGGATATAAAGTTGATCGAGCCACCCCCTTTCTGCCATATCCGCGTGATTCAAGCGCCATCGCCAATTGTTCGCTCGACCGGAGTGAGCTGATAATCATCGCCACAAAAATCGGCATCATCTGCTGAACACGTTGAAATCCTTTGGACCGCTTTAGGTCTAGCCCACGTGCCTGTTGTGCTTCTGAAATAAGTGAAAAGGTCCCTTGAAAAGTGGGGATGTACCGGAGCGCAAGCGACAGCGTCAATCCCCATTCGTGCGGCATCCCTAATCGGACAAAACTTTGAACAAGGTCTGGCTGGGTGGTTGTATAAAGCCAGGCAAACACAGTTAACGCCATGGTCAAAATCCGAAAAGCCAGCACAAATCCCTCGGCTAAACCGTTGGTTGTGATTTGAACCACTGAAAATTCAAACAAGATGGTTCCGGCAGGGTAAAACAACATCCGCAAAACAAGCATCAGCAAGCCGACGGGCAACAAGGTGCACCAGAGAAACTTAATCTTTGCAAACGGGGTTCCGGCCGACGTGTGAAGCAAATGTAACAAGGCACAAGCAGCTGCCATAACCCACACGTTTTTAAATAAAATCAGCAGAAATAACATAGCGGCCACAAACAATAGCTTGATCCGTGGATCAGTGGTGTGGAGCCAGCTTTTGCCGGGAATAAAAAGATTAACAGATACAGACATGTTTTAACTTGCTTAAATTTAGGTTCGTTTGCAAATAACTTTGGACATTTTCTGAGGCCGCCTGCGCCAACAAGTTGGCGGTCCTTGGGGTTATGGGTGTCAATTGATTCGCAAAAGCGAATCAATTGACACTCATAAAAAATATTAGACGCATGCCGAAGGCTTGCGCCTAATTTCATTGTTAAAAGTAAAACCGGATAAACCCTTAGCCATTTACCCGATTCTGATTTGGTTCATAAAAGCATCCACGGTAAGCAAAATTCCATCGACCTTAAGCCGTTGGCCTAACTCAGTTATTTGCGGCCGGTCGAGTCCCGTTTTTTGCAATAAACCCGGTTGTGCAAACAGGTTTTCAGTTGTCCCCCCAAAAATATTCTGTCCAGCATGCATTAAAACCACTGACGGGATGTGTTCAGCCACAACGTTCATGTCATGTGTAATCATAATAATGGTACGTCCTTGCTGATGTAGTTGGCCGAGAAGCTTCATCATTTCGGCCGTGCTTCGCTGATCCAGTCCACTCGTGGGTTCATCCAGAATCAACACGGTGGTTTGCATTGCGACAACGGCCGCCACACTGACTTTACGCCGGAGCCCAAAGCTGAGCAGCGCCGGTTGCAAGTCAGCGTACTGATGCAGATCAAACAGCGTAAGCATTTGTTCAACCCGTTCACCAATCAACTCATCCGACAAGCCCAAGTATTGCGGACCGGCCGCGATTTCCTCACGCACTGTCGGGCTAAAAATCATATGATCTGGATTTTGAAAGACAAAGCCGATAGAACGGGCCAGCTCTGCAATGCTTAACGTAGATACATCTTTTTGATTAAACCAAACGCGGCCGTGGCTCGGCCGTAACAATCCATTAAGATGCTTTACAAGTGTTGTTTTTCCAGAGCCGTTTTGCCCCAAGACCGCTACAAAATCACCCTCGTGAATCTGTAGCGAGACATCTTTTAATGCGGCTGATCCGCCTGAATAGTGAAAGGCTAAGTCCTGAATCGAAAAAAGCGTCCGTTCTTTTTTCTCGTCTCTCTCTTTATTATTCAAAGATGAGGGTGATTCTGGCGAAACAACCTCGTTTTTAAAGGCGAGCTGTTGGCCGGTCACCATTTTTTGCAATTTTTCAACCCCGTCTTCGAAATGAGCAAACTGAAGGTTGGTCTTAAATTTGTCGTTGAGTTGGTCCGCCAGTTGGCTCACTTGTGGCACGTTCAGCCCAATGTTTTGCAATTGTATGGCAGGGGAAAAAACAGTTGAAGGGGGTCCATCAGTCGCAATTTTTCCAGCATCAATAACAACCACCCGATCTGCAAAAGCAGCGATCTGCTCACTTTCATGTGACACCATGATGATGGTTATCCCTTCTTGTTGGCGTAAGCGATCAACGGCCGCAAAAACTTCACGCTTGCCAACTGGATCAAGGTTGGCGGTCGGTTCGTCGAGCACAAGCACGGGAGGTTTTAAAGCAAGGATGGCCGCAATCGCAATCCGTTGTTTTTGCCCACCTGATAGTTCAAACGGGGAACGCGGCCGAAAACCGGTCATCCCCACAATGTCTAAAGCCCAATCGATACGCTGCTCGATTTCGGCCGGGGGCAACCCTAATGTCTCTAGCCCGAAAGCGATTTCCGCTTCGACGGTCATATTAAAAAGTTGGGTTTCTGGCCTTTGAAAAACAAGCCCTACCGTTTGGGATAAATCAGCAACGGTCTGCTGTTTGCTATTCAAACTGTTAATCAGCACCTCTCCCCCAATAGTGCCTCCTAGCGAATGGGGAACAATCCCGTTAAAGGCCAAACAAAGTGTTGACTTTCCTCCACCTGTGATTCCCATAACGGCGATGAACTCGCCGGATTCCACGCTTAAATCAACCCCATCAAGCACCCAAACTGGGTCATGATCGGGCGTTAAAGTTGGATAGGCGTAGCTTAAATTTTTGAGTTGAATAATGGGAGACAATGATATCTAGTAGCAGGGGCGACCTTATGGTCGCCCCTTTTAAGTAGGTGCAAAACCTACTTTAGCGTTACGCAACTATCTTTCAGTAAACGATTGTGATCCACCCAAGCTGTCGATTTGTGGGTAAGCCCGTTTAACTAGCTGATACAAACCTAATCCTAAAATACCAAGTCCAACTTGAAACAAGTTAGGCAAAAGTTCGGCCGTGGCCCCAGCAACGCCAAATCCATAAACGGTTGCTTCGCCAAGAAAATAGATTGCAACTAAAGCCAAGCCACCCACAACCCAACCGATAATCATGCCGTTCATCCCTTTTTTCCAGCCCAAGTAGCCGGTTAAAAGACCGAGTGAGCCGTGGGCCAAAAAGGTCAAGGGGGCAAAGCTACCGTAGCCTAAAGCAAGGTCCGCAATGGCGGCACCTACGGCCGCAGCGATACCACCCACAACAGGGCCAAAAGCAAGCGCAATAAAGACCTCTGCGATTGCACCTGGGTGAGTAAATCCACCCGTCGTTGGGTTCGGCACAGGTATTGAAGACACCAGTACCGCCACAATGGCGATGCAAACTGCGGTTAAAGTAATTCGTTGAACATTCATTTCTTTTCTCCTTTTTGTATTAACAAAAGGCAAAGGGGTGGACGGGTACGGGATGAAAATCACTTCTTCGGTGCCTAAAACAGCCCCGCCCCGTCCACCTCTACAATTTGTTGCCCTTAGCCTTCCATACTCCTACTTTGCCCCAAACCGATGTGCCAGGCAAGGATTTTTAGCTCAAATTGGTCTATTCAGAGTATGTAATTTTGGATTTCTGTCTGTACCAATTTTTCTTCAGAAATATTGCTCAGAACAACCATATCGATTTAAGACGCTTAAATGCGCCAAAATCAGTCAAAAATCTTGACTTTACAACCCTCATCTTTATAATGACCGCATAACTTTAAACAAAAAGCGACGATCGGGACGAGTAACCGGCCGACACCGTTCCAGAGAGCAGTGGCATTTAGCTGAAAGCCACGCAACAGGACACCGGTAAAAACCCCCCGAGAGCGAAAGAATGAAATGATTTTTATAATCAGATTAATTTCTTCCGGTAGGCCCCGTTAACGGCCGCAACTAAGATTGGCTGAACCGCTACGCGGTCAGCTAGTAAAAGTTGGGTGGAACCGCGATCTTCACACGTCATCGCCCCAGCAAGTGGGCTTTGGCGTGTTTTTGTTTTTATAGGTTGGCAAGTTTGCAAGATGCAGGATGCAAACGGCTCAACTTCGTTGGGCTTGGCGGAACTTCGTTCCGCATGTACTCGAAACGGCAACAACCGTAAAGAGAAATGTATTCAAGCTGAAATGCTGAAGTGCTGACAAGCTGAAAGACTAAAATGTCACAAGAAAATGTTCCTTATGAAGAATCAGAGCTGTATAAAATACGGCACACGGCCGCGCATGTCATGGCAGAAGCGGTCCTGCAACATTACCCAGATGCAAAGCTAGCTTTCGGCCCGCCGGTTGAAGATGGCTTTTACTACGATTTTGATCTGGGCCAAAACGAAGCTGGGAAGCCGATCACCTTCTCTGAAGAAGATCTAGAAAAGATCGAAGCAACGACGAAGAAGTTGCTCAAGAAAAATGCTCCGCTTGAAAGATCAACGATGAGTATCGCTGAGGCGAAAGTGTTTTTTGCAGATCAGCCGTTTAAACAATGGCAGATCGATTCATTGGCCGAGGGAAAAGTAGACGAAGACGGCAACGCAACGCAAGAAGCGGCCTTAGAAGTTGGCATCTACAAACATCGTGAGTTTGCTGACCTTTGCCGTGGGCCACATGTCGCCTTTACGAAAAAAGTAAAAGCGAACGCCGTGAAACTCATTCGGTCTAGTGGCGCATATTGGCTAGGCGATGAAAAGAACCAACAGCTACAACGCATCTATGGAACGGCTTGGGCCAATAAAGAAGAGTTGGAAGCTTATTTAAAGTTATTAGAAGAAGCGGCCGCACGTGATCATCGCCGCTTAGGCAAACAACTCGAATTATTCCATATTTCACCATTAGTTGGTGCTGGCTTACCGCTGTGGCTGCCTAACGGAACGATCTTGCGTGACAACCTCGAAACCTTCCTTAAAAAGAAGCAGATTGAGCGAGGTTATTTACCGGTCATTACGCCCCATATCGGCAAACTCGAACTCTATAAAACGAGTGGTCACTATCCTTACTATAAAGATAGTCAATATACGCCGATAGACGTAGACGACGAGCAGTACATGCTCAAACCGATGAACTGCCCACATCACATCGAAATCTACAAGAGCAAAGGGCGTAGTTATCGTGACTTGCCATTGCGTTTGGCTGAATTCGGTTCAGTCTATCGCTATGAAAAAAGCGGTGAGCTAAGCGGCCTAACGCGTGTACGCGGCTTTACGGTTGATGACAGCCATCTATTTGTCACGCCCGACCAACTCAACGACGAATTTATCAACGTCGTTGAACTAGTCAAAGAGATTTTTGCAACGATGGGGTTTGCTGATTTCCGGGCTCGTTTGGGAACGAACGATCCAGACAGCGATAAATATGCTGGCTCGCCTGAAATATGGGAAAAGGGAATCACGGCAATTCGTTCGGCCGTGCAACAGCTTGGCCTGCCTTATACAGAAGAGGTTGGCGAAGCGGCTTTTTACGGGCCGAAACTCGACTTTATCGTGCGCGATGTATTGAAACGAGAGTGGCAGTTGGGTACGGTGCAGGTTGACTTCTTGTTGCCAGAGCGCTTTGATATCGAGTACATCGGTGAAGATGGGGCAGCCCACCGGCCGGTCATGATTCATCGTGCCCCGTTTGGTTCGATGGAACGCTTCACGGGCATCTTGATCGAGCATTTCAACGGTGCATTTCCTTTGTGGTTGGCGCCGGTGCAGGCGATGGTTGTGCCGATTACTGACCGTAATGTGGAGTATGGCAAGCAAGTTGCGGCCGAACTGAAAGCGGCCGGTTTCCGAGTCAGCGTCGATGATGGCAACGAGCGGATGAACAAGAAAATCCGCAATGCTCAAATGATGAAGATCCCCTACATGCTGGTGATCGGTGATCAGGAGCAAGAAGCGGGTACGATTGCGGTCCGGACGCGTGAAAATGAAAATCGGGGCGCAATGCCGGTGGCTGAGTTTATGGCCTTGATTCAGGATCGGGTTGAAACGCAGTCACAAGAGCTGTAATACATGACAGTTGATAAGATGATGAATCAATGCTGTTTATGCGCATCACTTCATCATCTTATCAGTCACCATTCCATCCGTTTATAAACTATTCGGGTCTACACAAAATACGGGTATAATCACGCATCTATGTCGAAACCATTTGATCGCCTTCAGAGCGTTTTAAAACTCGAAGCCCAACAAGGGTATAAAAACAAAGCCGTAGTCGGGGGCATTCGCCAGTTTGTCTCCTTTTGGGTAGAGCAAGCACGCGAGCTAGCGATAGATGAAGCGGACTCTGCATTTATCGAACAAACGGCTCAAGCATTAACCGATTATGCGCAAACACCAGGCAACGGCCGAAAAATGCTCGTGGATCGGCTCATTGACAAATTGAGCGAGCGCAAAGCCCGAATTTCGGCAAGTCAGTCTCAAGCTCCAACCAAATCTATAATTAAAAAAGCCCCGCCAACCAAGCCTAAGCCCCCCGTAGAAAAGGTGGAAAAACCTAGAAATCGCATAAGCGAACCTACAACCCAGCGGTCACAGCCTAAAGAGCCAAAACCCAGACAGGAACCGGCAAGAGGTAATCGAC
>JBLIMP010000065.1:0-17890 GCA_047638855.1 Cellvibrionaceae bacterium
AATCTTTTTAAACAGGAGTTCAGATGTCAATTTTTGATCATAGAGAACAATGGCTAGCCGACTTTCAAGCGGGCTGGCTGAAAACTTACTTGGATACGGGTGAGTTAGATTGGAAAGTCTATAACTTGCCCAAAAACGAAACAACTGTGAGTGGCCCGGCCGTTGATCTATCCAAGAGTCGCTTGGCCGTCATAACCACCGGTGGCTTTTACGTCGCAGGTAAGCAAGAACCGATGGACGAGCCGGACATGCATGGCCGTTATGATATTCGCTTGCTTCCGGCCGACATGCCCCCCGAAGAGTTTTCGATTGTACATGGCCATTATGACCATACAGCCGCCAATGAAGATCGGCAGGTATTATTGCCAATGAGGCACTTGGCTGAAATGGTTGAGGCGGGTGAGATTGGCGAAATCGCTCCCAACATTATCAGTTTTATGGGGTATCAACCCGACGTGACTCGGGTTTTAGATGAGACGATTCCGGCCATTGTCACGGCCGCTCAAGAAATGGAGGTGACGGCCGCTTTACTGCTGCCCGCCTGACCGATTTGCTCTCAGTCCGTTGGACTGATCGCACGTGCGCTTGAAGAGGCCGGTATCGCAACAACCTTAACCAGTTGGAATGGGGGGCGGACACGGTTGACAAAACCTCCTCGTGCTACATTTACCAAACTCAATCGTGGCTCTACGTTAGGCGCTCCAGGAGATGCCGCCCAGCAAAAAAGGGTGCTCAAAGCAACCCTCGATTTGCTGGCACAAGATGCCCCGATTAACCCAATTATGCTCAACGAGACAATGGAGTAAGAAATATGAATTTAGCAGGAAAAACAGCATTCATCACCGGCGCAAGCCGGGGCATTGGCAAAGCGATTGCTCTGCGTTTAGCAAGAGAAGGGGCGAACATTGTCATTGCGGCCAAAACAGAAGTCGCACACCCACGGTTACCTGGCACGATTTATACGGCGGCCGACGAGGTTGAAGAAGCTGGGGGTAAAGCACTCCCGATCAAAGTTGATATTCGGGACGAAGAGAATGTGGAAAAGGCGGTTGAAAAAGCGGTTGAGCATTTTGGCGGGATTGATATTTTGATCAATAATGCGAGTGCTATCTTTTTAGCCGGTACGGTTGAAACCCCAATGAAACGATATGACCTGATGCATCAGATTAACGGCCGGGGAACTTATATGGTCTCGCAAAAATGTTTGCCGTTTTTGGTCAAATCTGACAATGGGCATATTTTAAACCTTTCTCCACCGCTCAACTTTGAAGAAAAGTGGTTTAAGAACCATGTGGCTTATTCGATGGCAAAATACAACATGTCATTGTGTGTGTTGGGGATGGCGGGTGAGTTCCGTGGCAAAGTGGGTGTGAATGCGCTATGGCCCCGCACAGCGATTGCGACAGCGGCTGTTGCCAATCTGTTAGGCGGTGACGCGATGATGAATGCGTCACGCTGGCCGTCAATCATGGCTGATGCGGCCTACTTTATTTTGAGCCGTGACAAGAATAATTGTAATGGGAACTTTTTTGTCGACGATGAGGTGTTGGCGGCCGAAGGGATCACCGATCTTGAGCCATATGCGGTCAAACCAGGGACACCATTGGCACCAGACTTTTTTGTTGAGCAACTTTAGTCAGTGAGAAGTGATAAGTGAATTCGCACACTCACTTATCACATTCAACTTGCCATTTCTCACTTGAATGTGCTAACTTACCAATTGATCAGTAAATATAGCCAGCGTATTGTTTTATGATTCAAGTTGATAACATCACTAGTAGACAAGAAGAGATAATTGTTCAATCGGCACGACTTTTTCGTGAGAAAGGATATTTAGCCACCAGCATCCGTGATATTAGTGAATCGTTCGATATGACATCGGCCGCACTTTACTATCATTTCAAGAACAAAGAAGAGATATTGCTGGCTATTATGCACATTGGTCTTGAAGGGCTCATTCTTGGGGTGAAACAGGCGGTTTCAGCGCAAGATGAGGTATGGGACAAGCTACGTGCCGCTTTCCGAACCCATATGCGGGCGAGTTTAGACAACCAAGACTTTGCCTATGTTTTATTAAAAGACTTGCGCCATCTTAGCCCTGAGTGGCGAGACGAGGTGGTTGCTAAACGTGACTCTTATGATCGTTTTTGGGATAGCTTGTTGCTGGAAGCACGCGAGAAAGGGATTGTTGCGGCTCACGTTGATCTAGAGATGTTCCGGTTGCTTGCATTTGGTGCGATTAATTTAGCCATCTCTTGGTATAATCCGGCCGGAAAATACCAACCTGAAGAGATAGCCGACTTGTTCTTAGATTATCTAGGAAATGGAGTTAGAGACCCTGCAGGAATAAACTCTGTGATTGCACAGATTCAGTCTTAAGATGATTAATTAGCGATAATTTCCAGCTTACTATAATCGTAGCCGACCATTAGCGCTGATCCTTCGGCCGCAATTTTCCTGTAGTTATGACTCACAATGATTTGATGCATCGTGACGCGAAAAGGTTCGATTTTGGTAATTCTTTCCCCAACCAATACCTAAGAAACTGACACTACCATTCACTATTAAGATAAATTACAAATGATAAGTTTGTTATATAGACAGAATCGAAGTTGTTCTGTTCCAATATTCATTTGCGAATAGATTCTTAATTACATAAAATCATTAGTGGTTCGTCACAGCTTGATTTTAGGATAAGCATATCTTTGACTAACCCTAATCTTTAGATTTGACAGTGCACTAGATCACAAAGTCAAAAGAGGAAATATGGAAGAACTTTTGGTAAGACTCAAAATTGCTCAGGATGAGCTTGGACCAGAATTTAAAGCGTTACGCAATATCATGGGCGCTCTTAATGGTGCTATCCGTTTGGCTAGCGACGAAAAAGCCGATGCCCTACCGATGCAAAAAGCATTGGTCAAACTTGAAGCGGCCGCGACCGAAATCAGCAATGAAAACTTGCAAGCCACTGTCCATGCCTTTGCGGATGAAACCAACACAGCACTCAGTAATCTGGCTTATGATTTTGCCAAAGACTTGCGTGATGCTTTTGCTGCCCGTGGTGAAAATCTAGATGGTCGGCCGCCAACCCTTACCGTTGGCCTGCTGACGTTACATATCGATATTGCAGCTCGTAAAGGAGTTTGGCTGTATGGAAAAGAGCCACTTACTCGGCCGATTCCTCTGTCGATCAAGGGGGTGTTAAAAGCCTTTGACCAGCAGGTAAAAAATATCGTCAATCGGTCACTTAATGGTAAAGAGGCAGATTTCTTAGCCGAAGCTTATAAGGCTTGGCAGAATGCTATTGATAAGCGACCGACTCGTCGGCCGCAGGGTGGCCGCATTAATATCGTCGAGATATACAGCCAAATCACCCTAAATCGCCAAAACAATCGCTTTTGGAATAATCCCTCGCGTAAAACATTTCAAGATTACTCTCGTGAACATTTTATACGTGATCTTGTCCTGTTGCGTGATACCCAAACCACAACGCTAACTGTTGATGGGCAATCAAGAAGTTTACGGTTGGGTATTGCAACCAAAAGCCAAGCTGATCAAGCATCACGTAGTGTTTGGCTGCCTCAAAACGCACTTGATGGTGATTATTACGGTGATATCACGTTCGACGATTAACTATTGATTTTTAGATTTATCATTAAGGATTGACGATTCAATCGTCATCCCTTAATGCCGATATCAGACACACATCATGCTCGAAGAGTCCATTTCAAAAACAACTGCACGTCGCATCATAGAAACTTTAGGGAGCTTTGGAACACCCCCAACGCGTGGCATCCAGCACTTTAATGTGGGGAACCGATCCCTGCTTGATGCATTAGACAGCTACTATCTCTCTTCCTATCTGCAAGATGGCGGAGCGGTATATAAAATGGTCGTTGGGGATTACGGCAGCGGAAAGTCACACTTTTTATACTGTTTGCGCGATATTGCCTGGAGCCGCAATTTTGCCGTCGCCAAAGTTGATCTTAGCCCGGTTGAAACCCCCTACAATGACCAAAAGTTAGTTTATAGGGCGGTAGCCAATAATTTGATCTGGTATAACCCAGATGAAGAAGTGAGCAATGAGACGGGGCTTACTCTTTTTCTCGAAAGAATGCTCCAGAGCATCGCGAAAGGGCCGCTTGATCTGAGTGTGCTGAATAACCCGCTCTATCAGGGATTGATTGATACGCTTGAAGCTACGACGATTGAAAGTCAACCATACCAAATGGCGGTGTTGGGCTATTTCGATGCCTTGTTGAGACAGCAAGATGACCGGCTTGAATCGTTGACACGTTGGCTCATGGGGGAGGCGACTTCTCCGGTCGATACAAAAATATTGCGCGAAATCGGTGTGACCGGCAAGATCAGCCGCCCCAATGCGTTTCGCATGCTGCGTTCACTGTGCCAAGTCATTCGTGCTCTGTCATTTAGCGGCCTGGTTCTTCTGTTTGATGAGGTTGATCGGATGGCAAGCGTTGGGGGCAAAGCGGAAAAGATGGCGACAGACACTTTGCGTGAGGTGATCGATCGTACCCGCGAAGACTTGCCTGGAGCGATGTTTGTTTATGCTGTCCCCCCTCAATTTATTAATGACATTGTGCCGAAATACCCTGCACTGCAACAGCGAGTACGCGCCCCCGGCCGGTTTAGCAAAACCAATCATTTTAGCCCCATTATTAGCTTGGAACATCTTGACTTAAACGAGGATGACCTGATGTTGGCGATTGGGGAAAAGCTAATCCCGATCTACGAAACGGCGTTTGATACAAAGCTAGATCAAGCCATCCAGCTCACCAACGCAGCGATTTTAGCCAATGTTGCTCGAGATGTTTTTCTAGACGTTAGCCATCGCCGACTTTTTGTGAAAGCCTTTGTATCCGAACTTTCTCGCCAAGATCATATGGGGGAAAAGACCCTTTCTGAGTCGGACGCTAAAGCTGTGATTCGGGGAGAGGTTGACACGTTAATGGCTGGCGAGACGGCACCTTACTAACCATATACAACAAGGGGATAAAAGATCGTGATTGGAACTGAAGTCAGGCACCCTCAGTTTGGGCCAGGGCAAATTGTTGAACTTTTCCGTGATGGTAATGAGTGGATGGTTCGTTTTGAAAATGGGCTTCGATTTCGGCGATCACGGTCAGAATTTGAGGGAGAATCGGCCGACTTTAACCAGCAACAACCTTATAAACAAATGAACTCAGCCTTATCGATTGATGCACCTGCACCGATGTCAACGGAGCAATATGCGGCCCGTAAACTGATTGAATCATTGCGAATGGGGATCGCCCCGGCCAACTATGTGAGCGAACTCACCATCGGCCTAGAGCGCGAAAAAGAAAGTCTAGTCAAAGGGTTAAATAATAGCCAGCAAAATGGGGGTGCGGTACGGGCCATTGTGGGGGAGTACGGATTTGGCAAAAGCCATATTGTTGAGCTAACGACCCAAGAGGCTTTAGCCCAAAATTTTTTAGTAGGAACCGTTAGCCTTGATCTACTGGAGTTACCCCCGCATCGCTCTTTTGACATTTATAGCGGGGCGATGCGCAATCTGAAATACCCCGATAGTGATGAAAAAGGGTTGAGGCGGTTGCTTGAAAAATCGGCCGATCAACGAACGCTTGCGCAGTTGCGTGACCTGTCTCCGGCCGAAATCGACCCGCTGGTCATCGGCCTAGCCGCCATTGCCGACACCGCCTCGTCACGTCAACGCAAAGCGTGGATCAACTGGCTTATGGGCGGCCGACGAATGCAATCGATGAACAAAGGGGTGCCAAAAGGGATCAAATTCCCCAGCATCTATAAGATCGGACACAATGCTCGCCAGATCGCTTATCTGTTTACCGCTATCAGCGTGTTGGCTCGCTTAGCCGGTTACAGTGGGCTGTGTGTGCTCATAGACGAGGCGGAAAGCTATTCGCTGTTGCGCCCTTATCAGCGGCCGAAAGCCAGCCTGTTTTTTCAATCGATGATTTATGCGGCGCTGAGAGAGCAGCAAGCGATGTTCCAAGAGAGCCAGTTTCCACAAAATCGATTCCGTAGCTATCCACTGGCTTATGATCAAGAGCAATCTCTCTTTTTCCTCTTTACCGTCACTCATAGTGATCACCGTATGCCGCTCGAAAGCTGGTTGCAACCCGATCAAATTATCCTTTTAAAACCGAATGTCTCCCCAAAAGAGGTTGGCGAGTTTTTGCAAAAAGTTTTAGTCTATCATCAAGGGGCCTATCGGTATGAGCTAGATGAGCGACAGGGTCAGATTCGGCGGGCGGCGGCTGAACATTTGGCTCAAGGGTTACGCAACAATCGTCTCTCGTTACGGGGGATGGTACGCTCGGCGATCAACTTGTTTGACTTGCTGTATCTTTATCCTGAACTTGATGCGGCCGTGCTTCTCGAAGAGCTGCGACAAAACATGGCATAACCCGATGCCTAACCCATCTCCAACTGAAATCAAATCGGCTATTCCGCATACATGGCCCCTGTTTTTTATGAGGCATGGGAATTTTACGGCAGTGCAACAGCAGGCTGTGCTGCCGATTCTGGTGGGCGAAAACAGCCTGATCATGGCATCCACTGCTTCTGGTAAGACCGAAGCGGTGATGGCTCCGCTCATCGAGCGTTTGTGGGCGACGCTTACACAGGATAAAAAACAGCTAACGATTCTTTATATTTGCCCAACAAAAGCCTTGGTCAAAGCGATCTATGAGCGTCTGCATCTTGCCTTAACAGACACTCCGATTACCGTTAGCCAAAAAACTGGGGATACCCCTGCCTTTTCTGCTAGGCGAGCATCCGACATTTTAATCACCACACCGGAATCCACTGACTCGTTACTCTGTCGTATCCCCCGCCTTTTTTCAACACTGCAAGCGATTGTGATTGACGAAATTCATCTTTTTGACAATACGCCCCGTGGCGATCAACTGCGCTGTCTGTTGCCGCGTATCGAACGAATTCGCAACTATGCACAACCTGATATTTTACCTACGCAGCGGATTGGACTGTCCGCTACCGTTTCAGAACCGGAAGGAGTGGTCGGCCGGTATTTGCATGACGGGTTGATTATCGGGGTTTCGGGCAGGCGCAAAATCGAAGTTGAAACGGTACCACTCTATGATCTAAATGAGCTGGTTTCGGCGCTATCCAGACGCGCTCAGCGAAAATCGATCCTGTTTTGTAATTCTCGTTTTGAAGTAGAACAGGCGGCCGTTTATCTGCGCAATCATCTGGCGCAAGAAACTGAGATTTTTGTCCATCATGGGATGCTAGATCGTGCTGTGCGACAAGAAACTGAAGAGCGCTTTGCAGAAGCCAGTGTTGCGATATGCGTGGCGACATCAACTTTGGAGTTGGGCATCGACATTGGATCGGTAGATGATGTGGTACTTTTAGGTATCCCTTATGATTTTGCGTCATTTATGCAGCGGATCGGCCGGGGAGCACGCCGTACGGCCAAGATGCGTGTACTATGTTTGCCAAAATCGCCGGGAGAATGGGCGAGGCTAGAGGGGTTGTTACACCTTGCTGAACAACCAGACATCAGGCGGGTCGGCCGATACCAGTTTCGGCCATCTGTTTTGGTACAGCAGGTTTTTAGCTTGCTAAAACAAAGCCCAACAGGCGGGATAAGGTTGGCTGATATTCGCAGAATTGCACCAGATGAAGTCACCGATGAGACGCTGAGAAAAATCGTCTCTCACTTGTCTGGCAAGGGATATTTGCAACCCGGCCGGCTGGGCGAATGGCGGCCGGCCGCTTTACTGCAAGAGCTTTTCGATCAGCATGAAATTTATGGCAACATCGGTTTTGGTGCACAAGGGGCTTTGGCGGTCGATGCGTATACAGGGCGAACGATCGCTCGTACAGAAACGACTTATCCGATTGGCAAAAAAGTTTTATTGGGCGGTCGGGTGATGAGAGTGACATGGCGTGATCGCAATCGATTTGGCTTGACAACCTCCACGTTGCGGCCGGATGAAGATTATGAGCTACTACGCATACAGCGGGCTTATGCGGCCATCCCGTATGAGGAGTGCCAGGCGGTTGCGTCACTCCTGGGGTTGAATCCGGGGCACATGGTTGCGCATCAGCTCCCATTTGCTGATAACGACAGACAGCCGGGTATGATTTTGTACCATTTCTTGGGCTCTATTTGGGGGCTGCTTTTAACCGCTATTTTGCAAAGCAACCGGTTGAGCGCAAGCTACATCAATGAATACAGCCTCCATTTGCAAATTCCATTGACCGGTCACCAGTTACCAATTTGGGACGATGATCTGTTGGCACGGGTTGCCAAGAGGCAAGCGCAAGTTTTGGCGAAGCGGCTGGCTTTGGGCAGATTTTATGATTTGCTGGAGCCGCAAGTGGCGCACGAGTCCGCTTTGAGTCAGCTAAATGTTGATGTATTTAAATCTGTTTATATGGCTCAGCGTGTTTTACACAGCCCCAACTTAGAATTATTAGATAAACTGTCTGGTTTAAATTCTTGAATGTCGAAAGTTCGGGGCTGCTCATCAAATGGCCGAATCTTCTCACCAAACAGGATCGTTCTTTTTAGCCGACAATTTTCGGATCATCTATTCCGACGATGATCTGTCTAATCGAGTCGGTAATGGGTGCCTTTTTTAGCTTACTGTAATGATAGCCGACCATAATCGCTGAGCCTTCGGCCGCAATTTCCCCATAGTTGTGACTAACAATGATTTGATGCATCGTCACTCGAAATGGCTCGATCTTAGTGATCCTTGTCGAGCTAGTCATTATTCTCTATCCTCTTTCCGTATTCAAAATTCAAAAGAATAGCTACGGTAAAGCAACCCTCACTTTCTTTGGTGCAGTGTCTTATTTTCCCTGATCGTTATTGCACAATAAATCACCTCATTTTTAAGTCTTCTACCAATTTACCCATCGCCCGAGCGGAGAGAGCCATAGCTGTCAGCGTTGGGTTTTTTTCAGACCCTGTTGTGAAAGAGCTGGAATCACAAACAGTCACATTTGGCACATCGTGTAAACGACTCCATTCGTCCAAAACACCATACTTAGGATTTTTATGCATACGCACTGTTCCACCATAATGAACTGAATTGCCTGGGAATGGAAGTACCGGCGGAACCTCATCAGCACCCCGAATTGTTCCTTTATAACCTGCCTCGTCTAATAGTAACTGAAAATTTTCACGAGCCGACACCATATTTTCTATGGCATTGTCATCAAATCGAATCTTTAGTTCAAGAATTGGCAAACCAAATTCATCCTTTTTATTTGAGTCAGGTTTTGCATAATACTTTTCAACCGGAATCATTGTCCCAAAAACCTGAAAGCCGAAAGCTTTTGTCTTCCCTCCAGTGAATGTAATCAACTTATCTTTGAGAGAAGTCGAACCGATGGTGAAAGATGATGCTAAAAGTGGAGGGGATTCGTCATGGGGCTTCCGTGTCAAATAACCACTTGGAACAAGTGGAGAAATCGGCTTCTCTAAATCCATCACCCACCATTCTTTGGGGTGATCATGTAAATAGTGTCCTAGTATGCCTGCACTATTCCCAAGGCCTTGGGGGAAATCTGAACAAGATGAGTCAAAAAGTAGTTTTGGGGAGCCTAATGCCCCGCAGGCAACGACAAAAGCAGAAGCTTCTAAACGAACTTTGCTGTCTGTATTGCGGTCATAATAAATAACTGCTTCGACTTTTTTCTTTTGACCTAACCATTCCAGTTGAAGAGCATGTGCATTTGTTATAAGCTGAAATTTTGGATTTTTTAGTAGCGGCCGGATGATATTTGTGTAGCTATTAAATCCTGTGCCCCGTCTTGCTACCACCCATGGAGGTCCGTCTGCAAGCGGAATAATCGTTAATCCCTGACCCCGTTTTTCTGCACATTTGGCGACACCTTCCCAATCTTTTGGTAAAAAATGATTGTACTTATGCTTCCCTACAGGCAAATTGGGAACATCCTTAGGTGTGGCTGTGATATCAAGTAGTTGCTCAGCTTTTTCATAGTAAGGGACGATGTCTTCATAGTTTAAAGGCCATCGATAGCGTTCATGTAACCGCTCCCCTTCATGAAAATCTTCAGGGGCAAACCGTGGAACCGCTCCTGTCCAATCATTTGATAAGCCACCTGGAGATAAGTTGTAGTACCATTTTGTTTGAGGATTCCCTGTAATAGTATGACGATCGCCTTCTCTCATCCCCTCGGGCTTCCAACGAAATATATTACGTCCCTTAGCACGGACTAACAGCCCTTTTGGCTTGCTCTGTCCTGAATCCAACATTGTAACAGCGATGCCTTTCTGCAATAGCTCATGCGCTGCAATTGCTCCAGTTGGGCCACTCCCAATGACGACTACTCTTTGAGTATTTGAAGTATTATTTTTGTTCACCATAAGTTGCTCCTGAATTTGGTGTTTTGACTCTGTTTTTGCAAACTGAAATTAGAAAGCATTTATTTCTTGGCACGAAAAAACAAGCCTCAGACTTTCACTGGAGCCATTGGACACTAGGGATTTTGGCTACGCTGAGCGCGGGCCTGCTGCTATTCGACAGCGTGTGCCGCGCTCACAGGTATTGTTGTGTTTGAGGTTTGAGAATCCATATTGGTAACGGCCATCATTCCCTGGCCGAGTAATCGCCGCAACATGAACCGATACGGTAGGCTAGGTAGTTCCGGTAACATCGAGATGCTGCACGTTCGTTCGAGGATATCTAGTGTTTGCGGGCAGGTACGCTCGGTGATCTCCTCTTCGTTGGGACGATCTCGATAAGGGTTGTTCTTGGGGTGGGCAGTACGTCTGGCGAGGATGGGTGACCAGTTCGTGTAAACATGTCGGCCGGTATCAATCATTCGGTTCATGCCCTGAGCTGACGCAAATGCGCTTGCCTTGTTAGGGTCGTCGAATTTGAGTGTAAGGTTCGCGGCAGCATCTTCGTCGCAGTGAGGGCTTGCGTTCCATCCTGATTGGGGGAGCTTTGCCAGCTCGCTCAAAACAATTTGGCGGTGCTTTCGACGTTTGCTCAGCATTTTGTCTAGTGACCTCAATTGAGGGCGTAGAATGGCGGCCAAAATTTCGGGCATGCGGTAATTCACCCCAACAAAGAGGGGCTCGTCTGCACCGAGACCGAGGGAATCGGCTCGGATGTAGCTGCCAACGTCATGGTACATTAACGCACGGGCATGGACACGGTCGTCGTTAGTTAATAGTGCACCACCTTCACCGGCTTTAAGATTTTTGTGTTGATTGAAGCTGAATGCCGCAGCATGGCCGATGGAGCCAACGCGTCGCCCGCGGTAGGTCAGGCCTATAGCTTGACACGCATCTTCAATGACGAAGAGATCGTGTGCTGCTGCGATTTTCATGATGGCATCCATATCCGCTACAAGGTTGATCATATGTACCGGTATGATGGCCTTGGTATGCTCAGTGATTTTTCTCTCGATGTCTGTCGGGTCCATTGTCAGACTGTCGTTCACTTCGACGAGCACGGGTATAGCCCCCACCGCCAGTGGTGCCGCAGCGGTCGCGACCCAAGTATAGGCAGGCACCAACACTTCATCACCAGGGCCAACACCTGCTCCGATCAAAGCGCAAATCAAGGCGCTGGTGCCACTATTTACAGCTAACGCATGGCGGACACCGAGGTAATCCTCCAGCTCACCCTCAAATTTATTGACTTCCGATACGCCGCTTGTGTGGTATCGGGAGAGCCCCCCTGTTGCAAGAACTCGCACGGCGGCGACAATTTCTGAAGTTAATGTCAGTGGTTTCATTTTAGTTAGTTCCTCGGTCTATAGTTTAACTTTGTACAAAAAAATTCCATGATTTTTTGGGACGATGTAATAATCAATATTTTAGACGTACTGCTGAATTTGACTTTGGCAAGTTCAGTCTGTTTGCATAAAGTTACTTGGGAAGTTTGCGTGAATTCGGTCGAATACTGATTGAAAAGATGATGGCTAAATGTCAAGAAATCACAAATTTTTTTTTAGAATAATGTAATAGATGGGTTATGCATAGCTCGATTTTTGATCTAAATTCGATACAGATTTAGCAAAAAGATGATCTGATTTGGTTAGTTACGCATAATCCGTTAATAAATATCCTCAGCGTTTTCTTATTCAAATCATCAATTTATATTTGTTATAGTGTATGTAGTAATAAGAAACGCAATTTTAATAATTTTAGTTTGCAGAGCTTACAGTGCAACTTAAATTATTTGAATGGAAAACGGAGATTGACAAAAATTCTCAAACATCCAATTACAATGGATTCAGTCACCCAAGGGGGCCAAAATAGTAAGCCCTTGATTAGAATAAAACCGATGAGTGTCACCTCGTTGAGTTCACGAGTCAAGGTGACAAAATTGGCAATCTGACCCAATGGCAAAATCTTTTATCCACGTCATCAGCCCCTCGCTATATCCTTTTGAGCGAGATTGGTTAGATGTGACTAGATCGTCTACATACAGATTTCCCCTCATTATCAAATTGGATGAAATACGAAACCCAGCCACAGCAACAACTGATCCTTCATCTTTGAAATCTAGATCAGTTATTGCTAATTTGGATATCATCCGTTTTAGCCAAGACCCTTAATGATTTCAGCATATGCGTCTTTAGCAGAAGTTGGGTAGTGAGGTTGGCTAAAGTCAGTGATACTTTCCCAATTGTTGGCAACGTCTTCAATTTTGAAGCCATCTTTCACAGAGAAAAGATGCCCTTTTGACCGTTGCCAACGCAGGCGGGCCATAAATCCACCACCGACTTCAAATGTTCCGCCACTGTCTGGGAAACTTTCGTGGCACATGTACGCTACCATCGGGGCGGCGTTAGCCGGTTTTGTCGCTTCAAAAACCGCATCGGGGACAAGCCCTTCGGTCATGCGGGTGCCACCATAAGGTGCGATACAGTTGACTTTCATGTCATATCTGGCCCCTTCGATAGAAAGTGTGTGGGCTAAGCCCATCAATCCCATTTTCATTGCGCCGTAATTGGCTTGGCCAAAGTTGCCATATGCGCCTGAAGATGATGCCGCCATGACGATGCGCGCATACCCACTTTCACGCATGTGGGGCCATGCGCTGTTGGTGACTTTGAATGAGCCGTAAAGATGCACACGATAGGTTGCGTTCCATTCGTCTTCGGTCATTTTATGAAATGATTTGTCGCGTAGAATTCCAGCGTTGTTGATGATGATATCGATTTTGCCATAGCTGTCTAAGGCTTGCTGGACGATTTTTTCACCGTCTTCAACTGAATCATAATTGGCGGCCGCTTCGCCTCCGGCCGCTTTGATTTCGTTGACTACTTGGTCGGCCATGGCAGAATCGCCACCTTGCCCATTGACGCTGCCGCCCAGGTCATTGACGATCACAGTTGCGCCACGGGCGGCTAAGGTTTTAGCATATTCGCGCCCAAGCCCGCCACCCGCACCGGTGACGATGGCTACTCGGCCGTCGTATCTTAGTTCATCACTCATAATAATTTCTCCAAAAAAGTTTGTTTAGAAAGAAGTTTAGGTTTCAATTTGAATCTATTCATTATCGGCATCTGATTTAAAACAAGCAACAATTCTTTCTTGTAAAATAGATAGGATAGATCGTTTGTGCTAGAATTCGATGCTTCTTGACTTCTTTATCTGTCCACTAATTTCTTCTAATTCTTTATGTCACTCGATTTTCAACAACTTAGCAAAAGTATTGATGAGATGGCTCGGTCGGCCGGGGGGCGTTCGGCCGCGCGCAGTACATTGCTTGATGAAACGGTTGATTTTTTACGCGAACACTCGACAGAGTGGGATGCTCTTGATGATGCTTATAAATTTATCGATGAAAATATTTTACAAGCGACAACGTTTCGCCCTTTTCATGGTTCTGCCAGAGCATTAACGCCTAAACGAGCACCGCTTGATTCAGCCATCGTCCCGACACCTGAGAACTTGCCCAAGCGAGCGACCATCATCTCTGTAGATGGCTCTCAGATTCTGCCCGATAGGCATGCGCCGTTTGTTTATTATCTGCTGAATACCGGAGTCATTGTCTATCATCACGGTTCGGCCGAAGCTCCTGAAGTGTTTTCAACGCCTGAATTGTTTTTTCCGGAAGAAAATGAAATCAGCGATAGTCGCTTCAATAGCCCTGCAAGTGTTTCAATTGAACGTGATCAAGCTGAGATAGTTGAACTCGCACGACAGACGGCCGCTTATCAGCATGTTGAATGGCCGTTACTCTCGATTATGGATCAGCGTTTGCTATATGTGCCGATTGGCGATTTAGCCCCGCAGTTTAAAGAAAAAGTGATTAAGGAATGGCAGTCGGAGATGCGTAATATCCGCAAAGCGGGCGGGCTATTGGTTGGATATATCGACCGGCCGGCTAAAAACTCTGTATTAACGATGTTACGTACTATTCACCCAGACTGGCTGGCTGGTGAACCAGATGGTTTAGGAAATTGGGATGGGCTAACCGATGCGGATTTATTCGGCCGCTTGCTAAAACCTGGGGAGCGCAGCATTGTGTTTGCAGATGTGAGCCATGCAAATACCCGCTTTAAAAAAGCGGGGCGGAATAATGAAATCTGTTTCTTTTATTTGAATTCAGCCCAAGTAGGAACCAATATCGCTCGGGTTGATTTGCCGTTGTGGGTGGCAGAAGATGAGTCGGCCGTGGAAGTGGTGCATGAATTGATAATCGATCAGTGTAAAATCCTGGGTCGGTATCCATATGTGCTAACCCGGGCCGATGAAATGGCCGTTGTTGGTAAGCAAGATCAGGCTGAATTGGAATTTCGGATCGCGCGCATGATGGACCATTATGGTTATAGCGGCGGCGAGACAGCTAAACAAGAATCAAAAGGTTGGGCACGGGGTGCTCAACGGAGTCACGAGGTATAAAAAATATGGCAAAAATCGGACATGCGACCTTTGTAGGTGTTTCTGGAAAAACGTATAAATCATCTGTTTTTCCATTTAAATCGGTTTTCAAAGAAGGGATTAAGGGTGTCTATTTTGTAACCCGCCGTTATGAGCAAGATGATGGAACGTTTGCGCATGAATGGCTTTATGTGGGTACTTCTTCAAATATGCGTGAAAAATTTAAGGCGCATCCTATGGCGTTTGGGTTTAATAAGTACAAGGCGAATTCGATTTGTCTGATCCGTGAGGAAGACCCGGCCCAAAGGAAGTTGATTCACACTGACTTGCGTGAGAAATATTTACCCTTGCTTAATGAAACAGGGTATGGACAGGTTGTATGAGTGATATGACTGAAATTGGACGTGTGCTACGCGCATCAACGGCCGGATTTGCGATTGGCTCTCGGGTGAACCAGCTTGACGCACCGGCTTTTGGCTGTTTGGTTGTGGCTGAGCCGATTGGGAATCGTGAGGCGATTTTTGGGCTGATTTACGACATGCACATCAACGACGATCAGTTGATTCAGCGTTTGGTGATGACCGAAGATCCTCGGCCGGAAATTATTGAAGATCAACGTAAAAACCGAATGTTACCGCTGGAAATGAGCGTATTAACGCTTGGGTATCGTGCGAACGGAAATATTCGCCAGGGTTTGCCTCCACGGCCACCGCTTAATCTTGATCCGGTGCGCTTGTGTAGCGATGATGAGATTCAGGAATTTACGGCCAAACTTAACTATTTGCGCATGATCCAAAACAACCCTTCTGTGCGTATTCCAGTTGATCAATTATTACAGGCTCACATTATGAATGTTTTTGCACGACGCGGAGAAGATAAAGTGTGGGCGCTGGCGGCCGTGCGTGAGGTGATTGAACTGCTACGTGGTAATTACGACATGTTGATGCCAACTTTAGAGGGGCTAAGCGCCGCATTACCGGAACTAGATTTTTAGATACCAGACCTCGGTGCTTAAGTAAGATGCAATCAAGCTGAAGTCTGTGTGCGCAATTGAAATTATGCAAGATTCAAACGAATTTATCGGGTATATCGTAGGTGGTGGTTTGCGGGAAGGGTTTCGAGTCCGGCTGACTGTCCCTGCTTTTGAAGTGCAAGAAGGGAGCTTTGTGGTGTGTGATAGCGGCCGATGGCGCTTTTTTGGTTTGGTAACCAATTTACAGCTGGGCGCTACCGATCCACGCTTTGCGGATGAGCAGAGTGATCGCTTGGCTCCGGCCGTGCGTTCCGCATTGCTCGGCCGTACGCTGTTTACTACCCTCGAAGTGTATGCCACTTTAATGATGGATAGAGGGCCAGACGATGATGGGGAATTTTTGGCGTGGCAGGAGCAAATCGAAAAAGGATTGGAGCAGTCAGGGCCACGGCCGGTCAAAACTGTACCGGCCCATCATTCAAAAGTAAGGTTGGCGGATGAGGGGGATGTGGCTGAGATATTTGGCAAAGCGGGTAAGGGGATGCTGGAGCTAGGCCAAACGATTGAACAAGGGCATCCGGTAAGAATTGACCTGAATAAGTTAGTCAAACGCTCTAGTGGCATATTTGGGGCGACAGGGACGGGGAAAAGCTTCTTAACGCGGATGGTGTTGGCCGGAATGATGAAAGAGGATGTGGCGGGTGCTTTGGTTTTCGATATGCACAATGAATATGCCTATGATGATCTTGACTCTGATAATGGCATTAATGTGATGGGGCTAAAATCTTTATTTGGTAGCAAGGTGCAGGTGGCAGGTTTGGGAGCGGGGGCGCGTGTGCGTGGAAATTCGCCTGATTTTACACTGGAGATCGCTTATAGCGATTTTACTTCGGCCGATATGTCGTTGTTGGCGGCGGTGTTGAAGCTGACTGATGTTGCATCGGTCGTGATGGGGGCTTTGTTTAGAGCCTTTGGCAAAAACTGGCTGTTTGAATTTATGCAGCTTGAACCAGGATTGACAATTGAAGATGACAAAGGAAAGCTGATTCCAGCACCTGGCTCGGTTGAAGAGTGGGCACGGGCGCAAAATGTTAATGAAATTTCGGCCCGCACGCTACACGGACGTCTGAAGCAGATTACGGACCGGCCGTATGTGGTGCAGAAACCGGCCGGAGACGCGGTGGCTGCTATCGTTGATCAACTTGAGAACGGCCGACATGTGATCTTGTCATTCGGCGAATATGACAATGATTTAGACTATTTGCTGGTGTCGAATATCCTCACTCGGCGTATTCGGGAACAGTGGGTAAAGCTGACCGATGATGCCAAAACAAACCGGACTCCGAACCCGAAACCGATTATGATTGCGATTGAAGAAGCGCATAAGTTGCTGAGTCCGCAGTTGGCATCGCAAACGGCATTTGGGGTGATTGCGCGGGAGCTACGCAAGTATTTTGTGACGTTGCTGGTGGTTGACCAACGGCCGTCTGGCATTGATGATGAAATCATGTCGCAACTAGGGACACGCATTACCGGCTGGCTGGGCGATGAAGATGACATTCGTGCGGTGCTAACAGGCCTTGCCGGCCGTGACCAGCTACGCGGCATGCTTGCAAGATTACAGGAGAAGCAAGAGGTGTTGTTATTAGGGTGGGGGGTAAAAATGCCTATCCCGATAAAATCACGTCGTTACGATCAGGATTTTTACGATGAGATGAGGGGAAAGCGGCCGACTAAGCAGTTTGATTCGATAGATGACATCAATGATTTGTTAGGTTTAGGCCATTAGCACCAAGTGAGATGTCTATCAATAGCTTAAAGTCATAATAGAACAATACTAAAATAAGTGGCGAGCTTTATAATATCACGGTGCCAGCAGGGGTATGCTGTACGCGTTGTTACATGTAATTCTTCTATCTTTTTTAGGTGGTCTTTCTTAAGTAGTACTATTTCCGACTAAGAGTTGCTAGCTTTATTCGCCAATTTATTTGCCCAAGCGTCATTAAACGAAATGTTAAACACTCCATCGGGAAACTCAGGTTACG
>JBLIMP010000066.1:0-17845 GCA_047638855.1 Cellvibrionaceae bacterium
GAAAGGTGGCAAGTGTGGCGACTGTGCCGATAAATTCATCGGTATGAGTGATGCCAGATAGGCTACCATCCGTCCGGAAATGGCTCACACGCACGCTGTAGTCGCCGGGGGGCATGTCGCTGGCAAGTGGCAAGCTGTGAATAGAAAGGTAGTTTGCGTTGGGGGTCCAAAGGCTGGCCGGCACATCTTCGATATTGATTAGCGGGTCTTCGCGCTGAATCCAGACGTTGTCGGCCGCATCAACAATGGTGAATTGCAACACACCGTCTTCTGGTTGGGCATATGCCCAGCGGAGCAGCAGGTGAATGTTGAAATCGTCATCCGGTTTGATGGCAGTTGCCTCGCTTAGTTTAAGGCTGTTGTTGAAGTTGAAATCGGCTGAGTCATAGCGGCTTACTCCTTGATTGAGGAAATCTTGATCGAAGTCTGAAAAGAGCCAGGCACGATCAACCCCTGCGTAGCGAATGGGGCGGCCTTGTTGGCTGGCTGGAAAATTAACAGAGTTTGGGAGCCAATCGTGTGGGTTAAGCTGTTGATGTTCAAGTGAAAGAATGACAACATCATCAAATTCACCGAGCCATGCGGTTTGAGGTGTGAGTAGCAAAACGTTATTTGGATACGCTACAAATGGGGCGGTTGCAGGGACGTTGTCGGTCAAAAGCAATGTGTTTGGTGTTAACGATATTTCTTTTGCTGCATAACTTTGCCCACCTCCCCAGCCGGTCAGCATTAGGCTGGAGCCGTTCCAGGGGCCACCGACAAGCGGGTTTATCATTGAAAAAGGGTCTTTTTCGTAATAATAGAGGTTGGCGAGGAGAGATAGGCTGATGGCGATGATGACTAACTTATTGTTTGTGAACTGTTTAACGAATTTTGCAATCGACACTGCGCCGATCATTGAAATCGGCAAGGCGGCCGGGAATATATAGCGGTCAAATTCCCGATCTGACACGAGTAACCCCAGCCAAAAAAGGAGGCAAAATGCACCCACGGCCGACATAAAGAACCATTGGTTCCGGCCGTCCTTTGTGCGGATGAGTTGAACCGATGCGATGATGAGTCCGATGGTAATCAAAGCACGCTGTCTGAAAAAGATGACAAGTGGATAGAAGAAAAGTCCGGGATTTTCGGTGATTTGACCCAAGAAAAAAGTAGGGGCTGAAAAGCCAACTTCGCGAGAGCCTTGGACAAAAATGCGTTGGAAAACGTAAGTGGGGTTGATAAAGATGACAGGGGCAAACAGGGCGAGGGTAGCGAGTAGGCCGATGAAGACAAAAGTGAGAGCGGTGAAGAGACCTTTCTTTCTTTGAGACCGCCTTTGAGACCGCCTTTGAAACCACCATTGCATGACCAGGATTCCGGGTACGATTGCCAGCAAAAGCAAGCCCGGTACTTTTGTGAGAATGGCCCCAGCGATTGCTACGCCGGTCAATAAATATCGTCGTCGGCCGTAAAATTGTAAGTCATCGTCCCGACGGGGTAATACAAGCAGTAGCGTGAGCAGACAAAACATCGCCAATAGCCCATCAACGTGCAAGATGTGGGTTAAACCGATGATCCAGATGTCGGTGATGAGAAATAAAAGAGCCAAGGGTGCTATTTCTTTTCCTACCCGTTGTTTGATCAGAAAGTAGACGGCCGTCCATAGTCCCGCCATGAACAAGCTGATTATATTTCTAGCTGGTTGTAAAAATGGGTAAAGTCTGTGGGATAGCTCGCCGGAACTGGGTAGTCTCCAATTTTGTTGCAAGATCCAGTCTATTTCTGATTGCAGTTCTGGCTGAAGCCAAAGCTTGATTGTGGTTCCGACAGTGCCAAGCCACATCGTGATAAAACCGGGGTGACCTGACTGGACGATGTTGGGCCAATCTTGTTGGCTGAGGGCTTGACGAAAATGGATGCTACGAAAGACCCAAGCGAGTTCGTCTGGGGTGACGATTTGTTTTAAAGCACGGCTGCCGACTGTAAAGGCGATAATGAAGACGATTAAGGGCCATGGGTTGTGAACAAACCATCGGCCGATGGCGGTTTGGCCTGTTTTTTCTTCTTGGGTGCTTGTCATTGGTTTAATTTTACAACAGGCATTGATTAGAAACCTAAAGATATCGCAAGTAGTAGAGGGGAAGCTAATGGGTGATTTGTTGAATTTTTGAACGGGTGAGTGGTTAATTTTGGTTGTGTGTGATCCTAAATCCTTCCAATTCTGAGTAAATTTTGATCTGCGACATTTGCTATCCGCTACTCGCTCCCCGCCCCTTTCCTCAAAATCTCAATTTGATGTGGCTTGTCACCATCCATTGCAAGTTCAGCATACCGCGTGTAGATGACTCCAATCGGCCGATCATGCTCTAATCTTTGCCCTGCAAGCTGTGCCGCATCATCAACCGACATGCGACCGGTTGCCAGTTTAAACAACGGCCATAGCCCAATCGCCCAAGCCATTTGCAGTGGGTTTTTACGCGCGTTGATCACCTTGCGCCATAGCTCACGGTTGGTGTCGAGCAGACGAGTGTTGGAGACAAAAATATCGGCTCCGGCCAGCTTTTTTCCGGCTAGATTGGTAAACGTGCGTTGGGCATTAGGATAAGCGGCCGACATGATCTCAGGGGTGACGGCCGCATAGTACAGGATTTGATCAAACGGCCGACAGCGATCAACTAAATCGTCAACCATGTGGGCGCGCATGTGGGGAATATCGCTTGAGCAGCCGATAACAGGCACGTGCTGATTGTGTTTTTGGTAGACGAAGTCAAGACCTGCCAGCCCATTGCTCACTAATCCACCGGTATTGGGTAAAAATGTGATTGGGCCATTAATAGCAATCTGAACAGTCTGCTGGTCAGCCGGGTCATCAATCCCGACGACGATGAGGTCATCCACTGTTTTGGCCTGGTTTAAAGCATCGAGCACCCACACGATCATCGGCCGACCAGCGATATCGATCAAGGCTTTTGGCTTGCCTTGACTGTATGCGTACAGTGGGTCGTCTGGCTGGGGTGTTCCGCCTGCGATTACAATTGCGTCCATGGTGCTTGTTAGATGTTAGAGTTGTTCTCGAATAAGATTTTGACAGGATTTACAAGATGAACAGGATGATTTTTATACCCACAAGGGGCACCTTGTCCTGTCAAAAACAATTGATTTTCTTTTGATTTTCTTATTGAGGAACAACTCTATTAGATACTGGTATTAGAAGGTAGTATAAATTGACATTCGGCATCTAACATCTAATATCTAACAACTAACATCTAACATCCGTACTTCCTATGAAATTTGGTGCTGTCCCACTTAATCAAGCTGAAGGTAAAATTTTGGGCCACAATATCACTGGCCCTGATGGTCGCCGCGTGTTTCGCAAAGGGCGGCCGTTATCCGCTAAAGATGTGGTCAAGCTGGGTTCGTTGGGGCGAGAATCTGTCTATGTGGCGGAGTCCGAAGCGGGCGATGTGGATGAGAATAGTGCAGCCTTGCGAATTGCTCAAGCCGCTGCGGGTACACATGTAACGGTTTCAAAACCAGCAACAGGCCGGGCAAATTTGCACGCTGACACGTTGGGCATTTTACGCATCGATGAAGAGCGACTGATGCAGGTTAATCTGCTTGATGCGGTCACGTTAGCGACGATTGAACAGAATTCAGTGGTGCGGCCGAAACAAATGGTGGCCACGCTTAAAATGATTGCGTATGGGGTGGCGGATAATGTGGTGCGCGAGGCGGAACGGATCGGCCGATCAGAAACGATACACCATGATCGGCCGTCGCCCATTGTGCGGATTGACCAGCTAGAACGCAAAAAAGTCGGCATGATTTTGTCTGGCTCTCCATCGGCCGAAGCGCGGATTGTAAAGGGGTTTGATAAAGCATTACGACTACGTTTGCAATCGTGGGGTTCTGATCTAGATGCGGTAAAATTCATCCCGTTAGAAGATGAACATGGTGAACGCAATTTGGCGGCCGAGATCAACCATCTAATCAAAGATGGGTTTGAAATGATTATTTTGGCCGGTGATACAGCGATTATGGATCGGCACGACATCGCTCCGAGGGCGGTTGAACGCAGTGGTGGTCGAGTCACTTGTTTCGGCGCACCGGTTGATCCTGGTAATTTGCTGATGCTGGCCCGTCACGATGCGACTGGCCGAAGCGTCCAGATTATCGGGACCCCTGGATGCGCTCGTTCTCCTAAGAAAAATATTGTGGATTTGGTAATCCCTCGCATTTTGGCGGGTGATTATTTAACAAAGATGGATATTGTACGCATGGGCATCGGTGGGATGCTCGATGATGTGACAGAACGCGGCCGGCCGCGAAAATTAAATTGAGCAAGGGCATGTTGTACGTGGCACTGCTCTGCTAAAATATTTTTAAAACAACAGACTTGATTTTCATTACGCAGGATTTAGCGACAAGCTGGAAACCTAACACCTCGGCGTTTTCCCCTCGCCCCCTGCACCTTGAACTATGACTTATAACTCTATTGAAGAATTGCAAAAAGCCCTGTTTGACCAAGGGTATGTGGCAGAACGCAGCCTAGTAACGGCCGTTTATCTGTCGATGAAATTGGGCAAGCCCTTGTTTTTAGAAGGGGAGCCTGGGGTGGGCAAAACGGAAATCGCCAAAGTGATTGCCAGCATGCTCGATACGAATCTGATCCGACTGCAATGTTATGAAGGGCTCGATGTGAGCCAAGCGGTCTATGAGTGGAACTATACACGTCAGATCATGCATATTCGCACGATGGAATCGCAAAATCAAAGTTTTGACGAGAGTGAGCTGTTTGGGGAGAAGTTTTTGCTACGTCGGCCGCTGTTGCGTGCGATTGAAGAGTCGGCCGAACAAGCGCAGGTATTGTTGATCGATGAGGTTGATCGCAGCGACGAAGAATTTGAGGCGTTTTTGCTCGAAATCTTATCAGATTTTCAGATTACAATTCCTGAAATCGGGACGATTAAGGCCAAGAATAAACCATTTGTGATTCTGACATCAAATCGGACACGTGAGTTGCATGATGCACTTAAACGGCGCTGTATTTACTTTTGGATCGACTATCCATCCTTTGAAAAAGAGTTGGAAATTGTCACCACAAAAGTACCCGAAGCTTCAACTAATTTGGCACGTCAAGTCACCGCTTTTGTTCAAGAGCTACGCAACGAAGATTTATATAAAGTGCCTGGTGTGGCGGAAAGCATTGATTGGGTCAGTGCGTTGGTTGCTCTTGATCAAGAGGCCCTTGATGAGTCGATTGTGTCAGATACGCTAGGGGTGATTCTGAAGTATCAGGATGATGTTGAACATTTGCAGGGTAAGGTGTTGCAGCAGGTTTATAACCGGGCGAAGTCGGTTGCTTAGTCGTTTGTCTTGTTAAATTAAAAGGGCAGACCGGTTTTCATTTGCGTACCGGTCTGCCCTTTTTGCTACCCAATTATGAGAGGGCGATTTTAGAAATCTACATTTTGACCACGTTCTGGCCCAACAGAAGCGCGATTGATTTTGACCCCTAGATAGTTTTCAACAAATTGTACATATTTCACCGCATTGGCTGGCAGATCGGCCGGTTTGGTGACCTGCATAATGTCTTCGCTCCACCCAGGCAGTGTTTCGTAAATCGGTTTGCATTTTTCAAGCGATGGGAGATCCAGCGGTAAATGCTCAACCCGTTTTCCATCCATCATATACGCTACACAGACAGGGATTTGCTCTAGGCCGCTTAAAATGTCTAGTTTAGTTAGGGTGATTTCAGTTAAGCCATTGATTCGTACCGCATGTTCGAGTACAACCAAATCAAGCCAGCCGACACGCCGTGGACGGCCGGTTGTCGTTCCGAATTCATCCCATGGATTAGAACCGGTGCCACGTAGACGTATTGCGTCGTCACCAAACAGTTCGGCCGGGAATGGGCCACTGCCAACCCGACTGCTAAACGCCTTGGCAACACCCAGAATCTTGCCGATGTGGCCAGGCCCAACCCCAAGACCGGTGATTACACCGCCTGTTGTGGGAGATGAGCTGGTTACAAATGGGTACGTTCCGTGGTCGACGTCAAGCATCGTCCCTTGTGCCCCTTCAGCTAGTACGGTTTGTCCTGCTTTTAAAGCTTTATCAACCATAACTGACCCATCGGCCAAATATGGAGCGATTTGACGGGCATGCTCGTGGAATTCGGCCGCAATCGCAGTTGCATCAAGTGGTTCTACACCATAAAGCTTTGTGAGTGTTTCGTTGTGCCGAGCGACATGTTCGTGAATCGCATCAGCTAGAGCTTCTGGCTCTTCGAGCAGATTGGCCCGAATGCCCACCCGGCCGACTTTGTCGAGGTAGGCTGGGCCGATTCCGCGTAGCGTTGTGCCGATTTTCCCATCGCCACGGGCCGCTTCTTTGGCGGTATCAAGCGCAATGTGGGCCGGGGTGATAAGGTGAGTATTTCGGCTGATTTTGAGTCGATTTGGGCTAATGTCTAACCCCTCTTTCTCTAATCCAGCGAGTTCGTGCAAAAATACGGCCGGATTTAGCACCACGCCGTTTCCAATAAGGCACATTGTTCCTGCATGAATAATTCCCGAGGGGATAAGGTGAAGTTTAAACGTTTGATCACCCACCATAACGGTATGACCAGCGTTATCGCCGCCGCTGAAGCGGACGACCATATCTGCATTTTCTGCTAGCAAATCGGTGATGGATCCTTTTCCTTCATCACCCCATTGCGCACCAAGAACGATGTCTAATGGCATTCTGTTTTCTCCTAAGATGTTTTTGCGTCAGCCAAGAAACTATAATGGGTAAACCGTTATAGTTTGGCTTAAGCTATTACTGATAATTGTGTTGTGGGTTTGGGGTTACTCTAAGTATTGTAGGTTCTGAGTCTGGGACCCAGCAATTAAACAGTGTCTGTTAGTAATGTACACTGACCAAGGTCCCGTAGGACATCCAATTATACAGCCATTCTGCATCTATGGGAGTCACATTTACACATCCGTGGCTAACTGGTGTTCCAAAATCATTATGCCAATAGGCACCATGAATGGCGAAGTCTCCATAAAAGTATTGAACATGTGGAACACCTTCGGTTACGTAGTCAAACCCTAGACGTCGGCCGTCCATTGTTTGCTCTTCTAAACGGTAGTAGACGCGAAACTCGCCAGTGACCGTGTAGTAAGGGGGACGGCCGGATGAGATGATTGTTTGAAATGCTGGGGAGTTTCCTTCATATGCTGTCAGTGTTTGAAGCGTTAGATTTATATCGACCCAGCGTTCATCGGCCGTTACATTGGGCAAGCTAAAGCTGGTCGCTTCACTCAAACGTGTCGGTTCCATCGTAGGGGGCGGTAATGGAGTTGGGGTCCAAGCTTCACGTGCAGTATCGCTATCGCTTACCAGTTTAGCTGCAAGCTGTTGCTCTGTGGGTGCCGGGGTGGCGGTTTCCTGTGCCACTACTTGTGTCGGTACAGGTGTGTTTTCCTCGGCTATGATTGATTCTTGGCTTCCAATGTTTTCTGTATTTCCCTCGCCTTCTACTCCTTCTACTCCTTCTATTCCTTCTATTATGGAAGATGTGTTAGAGGTAAGTACATTGCTACCGGCAAGATCAGTTTCAAAGATGGCCGCAACTAACTGTGGTTCTGGCTGGGATTTGGCACTTGCTTGGCTGGTAATCAGGAAATTGGCTCTTGAGCGTGCAAACAGGAATACGCTTGCAAATCCTAACACGAGAGCCACTAAGCCGATAGCGGCCCATCGGCCGACAGAAATTTTACGGCGGATGTTTTTTTGTGTATGCGACTTGGTGTTCGGTTTTGCTTTTACTTTTGCTTTTACTTTTAAAGGCAAATCAGGTACAGGCTTGCGAAGTGTTGTAGAGTCGTTAGGGATATTTGGAACTATGACGTTTTGAGTGGAGTTGATTTCTGAAGGTTGGCGACAGGCGGCCGCCTTTGCTAAACAAAACTTTTTTACGTTCTCACTTGAGACCTGAGAAAGGAGATCCCATGCTTGGAAATTGTCTGGCTCCTGCTGCAAAACCTTGCGTAAAAGCAACGCAGCTTCTTGTCGGAAGTTGGCGTTAATAAGATTATGGATTTGCTCGAATTTACCTTGTGGTACCTGCATAGGTGCAAAGTTAACATAACAACTAGAAACGGGTCAAGTGAAATACTCATTCGTAAATAAAGGGTGCGCCAGACACAAGTGTTAACTTTTGAAGGGTTGTGTGTATCTTTTCAAGAACCCAGGGAAAAATACCCTTCGACAAGCTCAGGGTACGCATCCTGAGACTTCGGCGTGAGCTCAGTCGAACGCTGTCGAAGGACACCACCCTCCTTTTTTGAGATGATACGGTTCTGTTTTCTAAAAACGCTAATTCAAGAGCAAAAAGAGTTTAGATGTGCTATATTTATCCCATAACAGAACATGTGTTCTTTTGCATTTGTACGCTCTCTTTAGTATGATGTGTTGTGGCATTACAACAAAACTTGGCATGTTCAAAAGCGATAAACAATAATCGACGATTTACCCATTATTCGTCACTCATCAGATAATTAATACTATGGATTTGGGAACAGTAAAACAAATAGATATCAATAAAGAAATGCGGGATTCTTATCTTAGCTACGCGATGAGCGTTATTGTCTCGCGCGCGCTACCCGATGTACGGGACGGCTTAAAACCTGTACAACGACGTATTTTATACGCCATGCATGATATGGGGCTGATATCCAAAAACCCACACCGTAAGTCGGCCCGTGTTGTTGGGGAAGTGCTGGGTAAATATCATCCACATGGAGATCAATCTGTCTATGACGCGATGGTGCGTATGGCTCAAGATTTTTCGATGCGCTATGAGCTGGTTGATGGTCAAGGGAACTTTGGCTCGATAGACGGTGATGCTGCGGCCGCTATGCGGTATACCGAAGCACGGATTTCAACGATTGGCGATGAAATGCTGACTGATATCGAAAAAGAGACGGTTGACTTTGCTTCAAACTTTGATGACAGCCTTAATGAACCAACGGTGCTCCCGGCCGAAATTCCGAATCTTTTGATTAATGGAGTAAGTGGAATCGCCGTGGGAATGTCAACTAGCATTCCACCACACAACTTTAATGAAGTGGTGAGTGCTATCGGTTATATGATTGATAACTGGGACAAACTCGACGATATCACCCCGGCCGATCTCATGAATTTTATTATGGGGCCTGACTTTCCGACGGCCGGGGTCATCTTCCGCTACCGTGAGAGTAAAAATCATGAAAGCGGGCAGATGGACGCTTTAGCAAATGCTTACGCGACCGGAAAAGGGCGAATTACAGTGCGGGCTAAGGTGCATGTTGAAGAGATGGGGCGCAGCAAGTCTCGTATTGTCGTGACCGAACTGCCTTATCAAGTCAACAAAACCAATCTGCTGACCCGTATTGCTGATTTACATCGGAATGGCAAGTTAGAAGGGTTGACCGACTTGCGAGACGAATCTGACCGTACCGGTATTCGTATTATTTTAGAAACGACCCGGAATGTGACTGTCGAAGACACTTTGGCTGATCTTTATCGCTTAACCCCGCTTCAAGGGACATTTAGCATCAACATGGTTGCTTTGGTTGACGGGGAACCCCGCGTGCTCAACTTAAAGCAGATACTGCGCTACTATGTTGAACATCGCTTAGAAATTGTCCGTCGTCGGAGTGAATATGATCGGGCAAAAGCGCAAGAACGGGCACATATTTTAGAAGGGTTACTGAGTGCTCTGGATCATTTAGATGAAGTGATTGCCATTATTCGCAAATCGCGAAATGTTGATACAGCTCGTCAGAACTTGATCAAGCGGTTTAAGTTTTCAACAATGCAGACTCAATCGATTCTAGATATGCCGTTGCGCCGTTTGGCAGCTTTGGAACGTAAAAAGATTCAAGATGAATTCAAAGAGAAGAAGGCAGTTATTAAAGAACTGACTACTTTGCTTGAAAGCTCAACAAAAATGCGGGCCAAAGTAAAAGAGGAACTTGAAGCGGTGTTGGAAAAATACTCTGATCGTCGGCGGTCACGTATTGTTGATATGCTAGATGGGGATGTGACGGTACCGAAGGACTTGGTACCGGATGAAAGCACCTGGGTGATGTTGGGTGAAAAAGGGACGGTAGCCCGCTCGACGTCAACCCACATCGGCCGGATTTCAGGCAAGCTGGATGAGATGCCTTTGTTGCTTGCGAAGGCCAATACGCGTGACCTGCTTTATTTGTTGGCGGCCGATGGCAAAGCGACTTGTATGCCGGTTCATCAATTACCTATAGCCAGCGAGTTTGGCGGCGGGACTCATTGGGCGGAACTGACAGCGTTTACTCGCCGAAATAATATTGTGGGTGCGGTTGTTATCCCAACTGAGCTATTTCAATCGGGCGAGGGTTTCTTAACGATGGCAACTTTAGGGGGAAGCGTGAAGCGTGTGCGCGTTGAAGATTTGCCTGGCGTGACGAGTGAAGTTTTCCCGATTATTCGTATTGAGAAAGGGGATTCTTTGGGCTGGGCCAGACTTACATTAGGCGATGACGACGTCATTTTGGGAACGGCGGCCGGTCAAGCGATTCGCTTTTCGGAAACACAAATTCGGCCGATGGGGCTACAGGCCGGTGGTATTGCCGGAATTAAACTGAAAAGTGATGAAGATGGTGTCGTGGCCATGGAACTGATGCGGCCGGACACAATGATTTGGGCGATTACTGACGATGGTTTGGCCAAGGCCACATCGATTGATGAATTCCCCTCTCAGGGACGTAATGGGCAAGGGGTTGTATGTCTCAAGCTACCTAAAGGGTCGATGGAAATGGCAACCCTTGTTGTTGGTGATATGAATACGCGTCTGCTGATTAAAATGACGACGGGGATGGTAAAACCCCATGACCTTAACCAAGCAAAGATAGGATCGCGATCTGTCAAACCGATTTCCGTGGCGAAAATAGGGCCGCGTAGTCGTGTGGCCGGTGTGGTTGGCTTTATCGATACGGGACAAGAAGTTGAGCGTCGATCTGGTGAAAATGACGCAAAACAACTTCCTTTGATTGGCTAAAGTGATTGGCTAAAGCAAAACTTACGCTAGTTCTTGCAAAAAAAGAGCTTGTTTATTAGAAATTTCCTGCTTTAATATATTATTAACAATTGGCTTATGCTAATTGATTTATATAGTCATCTTACGAGTTGCGTTTTAAATGATCTCGGAAAATTGACTTTAACTCATGATTGTTTGTAGGAGAACGAATGAATTTTTCAGATCATTGGGCAACGGATTCCGATGGAAACAAGTTTTTGTTTCGCGTCGAAATGCAGCGCCAGCTAAGCGAACAGGGCTTGCCAGTAACCTCAGAATCGCTTAACGCGCTGGCACCGTCTGCTCAACAAAGCCGCCCACATCGTAACCAAGAAGAGAGACCTCAGAGAGACTCTAACTTTCAGCAGAAGAGGGAACCTGAGCAGAGCAGAAGGGTAGAGAACCGTGAATCGGATGAGGATTTTGAAGAACCCGCAACGATTCAAATTGACCCTGGAACGGGTAAGTATATCGGCCGTGTTAAATGGTATAACGTGACCAAAGGTTACGGATTCATCTCACGCGGAGGAAATGAGGATATATTTTTCCACAAATCTGACGTTGAATCTGAGCCGGATAGCCTTGATCGTGGGGTGTGGGTTTTATACGATGTAGAAGAAACACCTAAAGGATTTGAGGCCAGTGAAGTTGAGACTTACGATAAGGATTAGCATTTAGATGCCTCCGAACGGGGTCATAAAATACAAAGCACTGAATTGATAGTTGAACTTAAGATTAGCGAAGTGATTGCTTAAATAGATAAAGAAATATTGAGACCGATGATGCTTTTTTGGCGTTCATCGGTCTTTTTATTTGCTTCTTATCGTATTTTTATGAATCATGAGATAAAAATAGGGCCGTAGCGATTTATCGTGAGGCAATGACGTAGTCGCTGCTCGATACATGATTCAAAGTATCCTCAACTCAAAGGGTATCTAATAAAGCAATCTGGCATTTCTATAAGCCAGTTGACAAGAAAATGGAGAATATAATTTAATGACAAATGAAAGACATGGCGCGGTAACGATTCAAGGTAACGCATTAACTGTGCTTGGAAACCCGGTATCTGTAGGCGATACAGCCCCAGATGCAACCCTAACTAGCAATGACATGAAACCGGTAAAGATTTCAGACTCAAACGGCAAGATTCGCCTTATTTCTGTCGTTCCTTCCTTGGCAACCGGCATATGCGATTTGCAAACTAAACGGATGAATGAAGAAGCGGCTGGTTTGGGCGACGATGTTGTTATTTTAACGGTAAGTGCCGAGCACCCGTTTAATCAAAAAGCTTGGTGTGGTGCGGCCGGTGTCGACGCCGTTCAAGTTTTGTCGGACCACCAGAATATGGCATTTGGGGAAGCTTATGGGCTTTGGATTAAAGAATGGCGTTTAGAGCAGCGGGCGATGTTTGTTTTAGACCGTGACGGAAAAGTAACTTATACAGAGTATGTGCCCGAAGTGGCGCAACACCCTGATTATGATGCTGCATTAGCGGCTGTTAAAGCGGCTGCGTAAACGGCCGACGTTCTAAACAAACAAAAAGAGAAATAAAAAAAGGTTGGCATTCAGCCAACCTTTTTTTGTTTTTTGGGTCAAGCGAGATATTTAATTAGGATTCGGTCGGCTGGCTAAGTCCTAAACCACGTAGGATAAAGAGGGTTAAGTCGCGTACGGCCGCAGGACCTTCATTTTCCCCATCTGGCTGAGCAAGAAGATTGAGAATAACTTCATCACAAGCACCGGCAATCGCTTCGGCCGTTCGTCTCGTATTTTGAGTAGGGAGCTTTCCATTGTCAGAAGCAGCATCTAACGGCCGTTGCCATAATTGGGTGATTCGCTCCCGAAAAATCGCACGTTTGTCTGCTAGCGAAGGGACCGCTCCAATTCCTCCAACTAGCATTAGGTGCACAACGGCCGGTTCGTATAAAGCGATATTGACATAAGCTTGGATGCCCGACAGGATTTGCTGATGCAATTGCGATTTTCCTGTGATAGCCTGCTCTAGCGTTTGGACAAGAAATTCACCCGTTTCTTCATAAAGATACACAAAAAGTGTTTCCTTATCTGGAAAATAGAAATAGAAAGTCCCAATAGCAACACCTGCTTGTTGGACTATGTCTCTAACGGTGGCGGCGTGGTAACCTTTTTCGGCAAACACCTGTACCGCCGTTTGCATCATTGCAGTGCGCTTCGTATCTTTTTTCTGACGAACTTTGTCACTTGTATGGTAAGCCATAAGCACAAGTATACATCATGATGATTGAGTTGCTGACCTTGTGACTTTCTGTTTTGAAAAAGCCCATTATTTTTTGTTATGCACAATTACCTTGTATCATATCGTAGGCAATAAATACATTCTTGGCTGAATATGATTGACCTTCAAATTGATTATAAATCTAATATCCCACTCACCCGCCAAATCTATCATCAAGTTAGAAAGCAGATTCTTGATGGGGTTTTGCCATGTAAATCACGTATTCCCCCCACCCGAGAGATTGCACGTCACTATGAAATGGCTCGTATGACAGTTAATGTCGCTTATGAGCAACTTGAGCTGGAGGGGTATGTCGTTTCCCGGCCGGGATCTGGAACCTTTGTGTGCGACGAGCTTAACTTGCTAAATAAAACAGATATGCCGGGAGCTTTGGTTCTGTCAGATTGGGCGATGCGTATGCGGAATGCCGATCAATTACCAGGGCCGGATACCAGCTTCGATCGTCAGGTGGAGGGGATAAATTTTCCTGACGTCGAGATTGATTTTGGCTTCGGCCGTTCATTTTCAAATATCTTTCCCTTTGATATTTGGCGCAAGCTTTTGGCCCGTTACCTGAGCACCGATGATGCGATTTTGTCCCGTTACGGCTCTGTAGGCGGTTTTGGCCCACTTCGTGAAGCGATTTCATCTTATGTTGGGCGGCAACGTGGCGTCGTCTGTCGGCCGCAGCAAGTATTTATTGTAAGTGGCATTCAACAGGCACTTGATATTTTAGGCCGATTGCTCATCAATCCCGATGATGAGGTGCTGGTTGAGACGCCGGGGTATGTGAATGCAAGTCGTTTGTTCCGGTCACATGGGGCGCAATTGCGCCCCATTCCCGTTGATGAGGATGGCTTTCAGCCCGATTGTATTCCGGAAGATACAAAGGCTCGTTTAATTTTTGTGACCCCATCTAACCAGTTCCCACATGGTGGAGCGATGCCGATTCAACGACGTTTAGAGTTGATTCACTGGGCTAGAGAGCGCAACGCTTACATTATCGAAGATGATTATGATGGAGAGCTTCGGTATGTTGGGTATCCAATTTCTGCGCTTCAAGGGTTAGATCACAGCGGCCGGGTTATTTATTTAGGAACATTTTCAAAAGTCTTGCTCCCCGCTTTGCGTTTGGGCTATGTTATTTTGCCACAAGTGCTGTGCGAACCGTTTTTGCAGGCAAAAATGTTGATGGATCGGGGTGCACCTACGTTAACGCAAGCCGCCATCGCTGATTTTATTACTGAGGGGCATTTTGAACGCCATCTACGCAATTTGCGTAAGCTGTATGCTGAACGTCGTCGAACGCTGGTTCAAGCGATTGGTAAATATCTGAATGGACATGTGACGTATGCGGACCATCCGGCCGGATTTCACATCATGCTCTATTTAAAAGAAGAGAGTGACGAGAATGATGTCATTGTTGAAGCGCGTAAGCTGGGGGTTGCAGTCTATGCCGGCCGACCCTACCACTTGGGGGAGCAGGCACCGCCGTCTTTGGTGCTAGGGTTTAGCGATTTGGAAAATGACGAAATTGAAGAGGGGATTAAGCGTTTGGGCGACGTTTTAAAACAGGCTTCGGCATTGTCAAGTTGAGCGTTTGAAATCAAAAAGCTATTTTTGCCGGGATGACCGGAAAAACAACGGCTAAAGTCATTATTACGAACAGGTGCGGAATAGTTACAAATAAACAGGATTAGCCAGATAATTACCGCTTCAACATTTTGAAGGTGAAGTCAGCCCCTTGCCCCATATGAAACGCCATTTGAATCCATAGCAGAGCCAAAGGTTCTAGATAGCGAGCATGTTTGATAGGACCGATATCAACAGGGTCAAATCCCATTTCTGTAGCAAGCTGAACGACAATCTTTTTCGCAGAATCATCATCACTACAGTAATAGGCACTCGCCGGTTTTTGATCGAAGATAGGGTTGTTGAAATGATCGACGTAGATGTGATTAAAGGCTTTGATGACTTTGGCTAAAGGAAAGGTTTGGGCGATTTCTTCACCGGCCGAGCGCTTATGGCCTAAGGCTAAACTGCCGCTTGAGGTGATAGGGTTGATGCAGTCGATAATGATTTTGCCTGCACATTTACCGATTTCACGTTCTATATCGATGAGTGCATACCATGGGAATGAAAAAAGGAGGATGTCAGCCTGCTCGGCCGCTTGTGCGATCCCCATCCCTTGCATATTGTGACCTAATTCGCTTGCGATAATCGCTGCTTTAGTAGGTTCGCGCGACCCTAAGAAGATCTGATGTCCTTTTTGGCTCCATAAAGTGGCTAACATAACGCCAACTTGTCCAGGGCCGATGATGGCTATTTTTAATGCTTGGTTGCTCATATAAAGTGGTAAACGAAAAGTAATAGTGTTCGGTTTTGCTAGGAACAGGAGGATATTTTATCTTCTAAAAATCTACTTTGCTTCATGAAGAATCATCCTAGTGAATGCGAAAAATTATAACAGTACAATAAGCGAGTTGACACTTTTTTAGCCCTTCTCGTATCATACAATCGGCCGTGTGAAGAGAGCTAGAATGAGATTTTCTGCAAAGAATATCATGTCGGACTTGCGGCTTCTCCAACTATTTTAACCCTAAAAAGATGAATTTAATTTATGAAACGAGTCATTTTGACAGCTCCGTTTTTGTTACTTCTCGCTGCATTAAGCGGCTGTAGTGTATCTGAAACAGCCATATCAGAGTCTGTTGCGGCGGCCGAAATTGTGCTTGCTACAACAGTCACAAGTACCCCAGACCCTACAATTTTGCCAACGGCCGAGTTGCCATCGATTTCAGTGTATGAACTGATTGATGGTGAGCAGATTGAAATAGAGTCGGGTGCTGTGGTGGTTGACGATGGAGGTTTGCCTTCGCCGGTTATTTCAACTAGTTCTAATGGCGAAAGCTCGAATAGTGAGAATGGTGGGTTGCCAACTGCTCTTCCAACTGTGCCTGCCCCCACTCCCACGGAAACAGCAACGCTTGTGCCAGCAACTCCGGCCGAAGTTGCCACCCCTGAAGCTACCTTTACACTGCCTGCTTTAGGGCAGACTTCAGCAGAAGATCACTATTGGATGGTGCGGCCTATTCCTGAAGGGGGAACTGTCTGGACCGATAAATCGTATTCGTATGGCAGCACAAAAGGGGGGTCCTTGCAAACCCATCATGGGGTTGAATTTTTTGTAACGTATGACACGCCGGTGCTGGCCGCTGCTGATGGGAACGTTGTGACGGCCGGTTGGGACTCTGGAGCCGATGTGGTTGGCCCTGAGCCTGACTTTTATGGAAACGTGGTTGTGATTGAGCATGACTTTTTATGGCAAGGGGAAAAAGTCTACTCTCTATATGGTCATCTCAACACCCTTGATGTAACCAAAGGTCAGCGGGTTAAAGCGGGCGAGCAGATCGCCCTATCTGGAGCAAGCGGCATTGCTGATGGTGCTCATCTCCATTTTGAAGTGCGCCAGGGGTTCAATGATTATTCCAGCACGCGTAACCCGCTTTTATGGCTATGGCCGTTTCCGGAAGATGGGACGCTGGCGGGCAAAGTAACCTTTGAAAATGGGGCGTTTGCGGCCGGTGCGCCTGTTAATTTTCGTCGCATCGATGGGGGAGATCAGCGAGTTTATTTGGCAAGCTCTTATGCGGATGAGGGTGTGAACGGGGATACATTGTGGGGGGAGAATTATGCGGCCGATGACGTGGATGCAGGCTATTATGAAGTCTACGTTAAGGTGGGACCTAAAACATATAAAGAGGAAGTGTGGGTTTACCCTCGCCGTACAACGTTTGTTGATATTGTGATTGCAAATCAGTAAGCAATACGACACCCGATTAACTAATGGCCGTATTCGGAGATATTTTATATCCACCGAATACGGCCATTTGATTACCTGCCACGCAAACGGATGCCGAAAGCCATCATACCTAACCCCAGCATAAGAATAATAACGCCGATAGCCGTGACGAGTGTGGCTCCCAGAAAATCGGGAGCTAAAAACAGAACCAGTGCGATAGCAATGGTGATTACTGCACCGGTAAATGCGCCGCCCGCTGGTAACCCGGCTGAACGTAAGCGTAAGCCGATCATTATTTCAAGCACGGCCGCAATACATAGCTGAATTGCAACGATAAATAACAGTACCGTCCACCATGTTTCCGCAACAACAAACGGCATTGTGACAGCCAGTGCGCCAATAACGATATTGAGTAGCGAACGGGTAAGTGAGATGTTTTTCCGCTGTTTATCGTTTCTAACCCCAAATGAACTAAAGAGTGAATATAGCCCAGCTAAAACCATCCATGCGCCAATGGAGATTGTTAGCAAACGAATAAAGTTATCTGTATAAAAGATAATAAACCCGCCTGCTAAGGCTACGATTAATCCGCGAATGAGCATGCCGATCCATGCCCCGCGATTGTTTACGGCTTCCACTGTGACAACTTTTGCCATTTACTGTCTCCTTTAAATATAAGTAACCTGATTGAACACGGTCGGTTTGTTTATTGCGATTATAA
>JBLIMP010000067.1:0-17742 GCA_047638855.1 Cellvibrionaceae bacterium
TTTATGAAGATCTTCCCTTTACGACCTATTGGCTGCCTGGCGATTGGGGATGGGATAGTTGGGAAATTTCGGTGTTGCCAGGGACGCCGCCGGGCAAATACGACATTGAACTGACTGTGTTTGATCGAGATACGCTGGTGGTGCAGACCCTGACAGCGGCCGATGGCTCCATCGTTGGTCCCACTGTGATAATCGGGCAGATATTGATCGAAAAACCGGCCGTTGCACCAGAGTTTGCACCGCAATATAAAGCGGATGCTGTATTTGCACAGGCACCGCTTAGATTGGTTGGCTTTAATCAAAGTCAAGCTGATGTGATCCCCGGTTCACCACTGTTGATCTCTCTGTTTTTGGAAAAACTTGCGGCCGCAGACGATCCATCTTTTAATTTAAATCATGAGATATGGTTGGCAGATGAAACTGGGAATAAGGTGCAAAGCTGGCCGATTATGTTTGGACGAGACGGGTATAGGATTGTAGATTGGGCGAGTGGCGATAGAGTGTTGAGCCAGCATGAGGTTTGGCTACGGGCTGATATAGTCAGCGGTGAATATCGCTTTGGTATCGGAGATGTGTTGCTTGAAACGGTCACGATCAACGCCCCGTTGATGGTTGCCGATGAACCAGCTGACATCACCCATAAGAATGGGCAGATGTGGGAAAACGGAATCGAATTAATCGGCTTTAATTTAGATGGATCGGCGGAGACACTCGCACTTGAGTTTGTTTGGCAAACCGATCAGTTTGTTGAAACAAGCTATCGGATTTTTGTGCATTTGCTCGATGAAGATGGGACGATTCAGGCTCAGTCTGATCACGTTCCGGCCGACTGGATCCGGCCGACGACCGGCTGGCGGCCGGGTGAATACATCACAGACCCACATGAGATGCTTCTGCCCGTTAATGGCTCGTGGGATCACATTTTGGTTGGATTGTATGATCCGCAAACGGGGAACCGTTTAAAAACGGTGACTGGAGAAGATAGCTTTGTAGCGTTTGAATTTGACAGGTAAATTTTATGAAAAATATCGCAGTGTATTGTGGATCAGGTAGCGGAAAAAACCCGGTTTTTGCTGAAGCGGCTAAAGCGTTGGGGCGGGCGATGGTCGCTCAAGGGTATGGGTTGGTGTATGGGGGCGGCAATGTGGGGCTGATGGGGATCATTGCCGATGAAGTGATGGCGGGTGGGCAAGATGTGATCGGTGTGATTCCGCAAGCACTTTATGATCTTGAAGTTGGGCATACGGGGCTAACGGAGCTTTTGATTGTCGATACGATGCACGAGCGCAAAGCGCTGATGATGAAACACTCTGATGCGTTTATTGCGATGCCAGGAGGTATCGGGACGCTTGAGGAGTTGTTTGAAGTGTTGACGTGGTTTCAGCTAAAGTTTCATCATAAGCCGGTCGGTTTGTTAAACGTAAATGGCTATTACGATCAGCTATTGGGCTTTTTGAAACATGCGGCCGATGAAGCGTTTATTCGTGAGAATATTGATGAATTGCTAGTGGCGCATGAAGATCCGATTGGTCTGTTGCAGGGTTTGGTTGATTTTCAAAGTTGATGCGCACGGCCGATGCCAATCGGCCGGTGACCGTCGTCACAGTCAAAGGTGACTTAAGGAACTGGGCCAGCTTCGCAAACTTGTATATGCTAAATTTAAATTTAGCATATACAAGGATTTAGCATATGACTCAGCCAGAATCGCCCTCAGCCAAGACAAGCGCATTTTTTAGATTTTTTTCTCCATTCCGGGCCTATGCCACGACATCAAGTTTGGCCATTGTGTACGGCTATTTATGTGTTTGGCTGTTTGACGGCCGGGCTGTACACGTCATCCCACTTGAAACATTCTCGTGGAGTTTTGTCATGCTTGTGCCGTATGCCATCGGCATTATCTCTGTCTCTACTAATTTTTTTACGCGAAGGCTACGAAAGGATGCCGATGAAAACCCTAGAGAACTTTCATTTGTAGAAGCGATTTTTATCCCGTGGCTTGGAATTTTAGGGGTCGCTGTCGTGGCTCTTATTCTGAGCTTTGGTTTTTTGCTCTGTTTTATCATTTCGGTACCGATTTTATTTCCGGCCGCTTCTTTTGGCGGACTAAGCGTTTGGTTGGTTCAGAAGCATCGAAAACTTGCAATAATGTTGTTTGTGTTTGCTCTATTCGCACCGTTTGGCCTTAGTCCTGTTGAGGCGCGAATTGAAAAAGAGCGAGAAACAGTCCAGACCCTCACTTCGATTCAGATTGATGCGGATGCGGCCGGCGTTTGGGCCGAAATCGGTACCGTTGACCCCATTACCGCGCAAGAACATCGGTTTGATTGGATTTATCTAATTGGCTTACCTCGCCCTATTTCAGCCACACTTTCTGATCATGGTGTGGGAGGTGTGCGTCGTGCTTCATATGAAAATGGACTACATTTTGATGAGGAAATCATCGAATGGGAAAAGTACAAACGACTGCGATTTACGATAGAAGAGGTGTCTGAAACCCTACTGCCTGCACCGCTCGATTTAATTGATGGGGAGACGTTTGATATTGTTGCCGTGATGTATGAAATTGAAGAATTGGAGGATGGGACGGTGATGCTTCATCTTTCGAGCGAGCATTTTTTGACGACACGATTTAATCATTACGGGGCATTCTGGACCGATCAATTGATGCGCAATTTGCAAAACTACATTCTTGAAATCGTTAAAGCCCGGGCTGAGCAGGTTGGTTAAAAAGCGATGCTGGTCGTATCGGCCGATTGATCTAAAATAACCGCTTTTTCACAAATGGGAATTTGTTGAACTACCAGAGACTAAAATAACATGACTACAAAAAAACACTTTTACATCGAATCTTTTAAGACGATTCAACTCAGCGCTTATCGTTACGGCCAATCACCATTTGCTCACAGATACAACACCGATGAGACTGTCAACGGCATGTACTGCAACCGTTTTTACCCGCTAAAAATTAGCGACAGCGAGGATCCCATCCCACAATATTGGAAGCTGCGCGAGGGGGTTTTGCTGTATGACGTACCGGAAAAACCGCTTGAAATTATAGGGCCAGATGCGGCCGTGTTGCTGGAAAAAGTGCTCACCTGCCGTGTGACGACGATGAAGGTCGGCCGGGCGCGGTACGGCATTGCCTGTAATGTTGATGGCACCGTTTTGATGGACGGCGTACTGATGTGTTTGGCCGAAGATCGCTTTTGGTATGTAAAAGCGAACGGGGAATTTATGAGCTGGCTCAAGGCGCACGCCATCGGGCTGGATGTGGTGGTTCGGGACCCGAATTCGCGCGTGTTGCAAATTCAGGGGCCAAAGTCGCTGGATGTTTTGAATGCGGCGATTGGGGGCGGATTGTCGGCCGATTTCAAATATTTCCAGGCGGGCTGGTTTGACATCGGTGGGCAAAAATTGTGGGTGTCACGCACCGGTTGGACGGGCGAGATGGGGATCGAAATTTACAGTAACAGTGGCCCCGAACCGACTGATCATGATCGGCTTTGGGATCATTTATTTGCTTGTGGCGAGCCATTTGGCATGGCGTTTAGCAGTGCGTCATCGATGGGTATTCGCCGGATCGAGTCGGGCATTTTGGACTACGGGAGCGATATTGAGCCAGATTTAACCCCTTTTGGAGCTGGGTTGGGGCAGTTTGTTAATTTTAAGAAGGATGATTTTATCGGCCGGACAGCGTTGGAAACGGCGGATCGCCGCCAACTTTTGTTTGGATTTATTTGTGCGGGGGCCACACCTGCAGGCGGGCTAAAAGTTTTTGTGGGTGATGCTCAAGTGGGTCACCTGACGATTGGTACATGGTCGCCCACGCTGGATACCGGTGTTGGTTATGTTCGTTTTGATGCGCCGTCGACCGCTGGCGACTGGCTGGGCCAAACGGTGCTGTTGCAAGATGAAAACGGTGGCATGCATAAGGCTGTGGTAGACACATTGCCGTTTGTTGATAAAGAAAAACAGATTCCAAGGGCCGTGTGGTCGGGCTAGTTTTCCGGCCGGATAAAAGATTAAAGAGACAATATAACATGTTAAAAGCAACAAAATTTGAAATTATCGAGAAACGACGGAAGTCTCCGTTTGACTTGACTTCGTTGAGCGATTTTAGGCTAAAGGAAGTCGGGATTGTTTCGGCCAGCGAAATTCTAGAAAACCCACAAATATCACTGTACAGCTTAGATTTTGACACTCAGTTGGCAGGGTTTGTAGAAATCCCGGCCGGGATCGATATGTCGCAAGTGCCATTCATGTTTATCACTCAATATGACGAAGTGATTCGGGTGTTTACACTGTCGTTTGAGATGTTTGTTGAACTGGCAGACTTGGTGAGGATTGATGAAAGTCGGCTCGTGTTTATTCACTCGACCGGCCGGTGTGGCTCAACATTGGCAAGCCAAGTCTTTGCGCAGGTGCCGGGGGTCGTCAATTTGTCGGAGCCTTTTGTGCTGCCTGAATTGGTCATCATGAAAAACAGCCATCCTACCCAAAAAGATGAGCTGATGGCTTTGCTCAAAGCCACAGTTTTGCTGTTGTGCAAAACAAATGCAGAGGCGGCTTGGGTGATCAAAGAACACAGCTATGCGTTAGAGTTGACCGGTTGGCTGGGTGAGATTTTTCCGCAGGCGAAGCATCTGTTTTTATACCGCAATGCTGAAACGTGGATGCGTTCGTGTTTGAGTGCCTGTTTTGGTGGGGGAGAGATGACGCCGGAGGAGTTGCGTGGGCATGAGACTGACTATCGGGGATATAAAGCGCCGCTGATTCCTGTAATCGGTCAGCTTGAGGCTGAGCCGCATCGATCTTTTGCGGAGCTGATGAGCCTTGAGTGGTTGAATTATTTGGAACGGTACACTCAGTTTTGTGAGCAAGGGATGGAGATGTTGGCGATTCGATATCAAGATTGGAAGCGAGAGCCCCGGAAAACGGCTGAAGCTATGCTAGATTATTGCGACTGTCGGCCGGGTGATTTGTCGGCCGTTTATGCTGCTTTAGAGCAAGATTCTCAAGCTGGCACTATCTTGGCACAAGACACATTCAAGCAAAAATGGATTTTGACTAAGAGTGATTGGGCGACGATGGGGCAGATTTTGCAAAGCCATGCGTTTATAAATTCGGCCGATTATGAGGCTATAAATACAATGAGGTGATTAGATGGAGCTATTAAATGAAAATAAATGAAATTACGGGAGAGGTTATTGGAGCAGCTATTGAGGTGCATCGTTCTTTGGGGCCAGGTTTGCTGGAGTCGGCTTATGAAACGTGTTTGTGTCGTGAGCTTGCTTTACGGAATATACCATTTCGACGACAAGTCGATCTGCCAATTGAATATAAAGGTGTGAAATTGGCGACGGGATATCGGATTGATATTTTGATAATGGAGAAGGTGGTTTTAGAGTTGAAAGCGATTGAAAAAGTTGCAAAAATTCATGAGGTGCAATTGGTAACATACTTAAAGTTAGGTGGCTGGCAGGCGGGGCTTCTGATCAATTTCAATGAAGAAGTTTTGCGCAGAGGGATTCGCAGGAAAATTAACGGAACTATTGATGAATAAGATTTGCAGTATTTCGTCAAATAAATAAATCGAACACAGAGGCACAGAGCACACAGAGATTTAAAGGAACCTCCGTGATCTCTGTGTTAAAAAAATCAGGAAGACAGGAGGTTGAAATGACGGTAAGAATTGAAAAAGCAGGACCAGTCTGGACAGTGATTCACAGTCGGCCGGAGGCGCGCAACGCCATGGATCCGGTGAGCGCACAAGCGCTTTTTGACGCATTTGTCGCATTTAATAATGATGATAGTGCCAAAGTAGCCGTCTTTTGGGGTGAAGGCGGTGCGTTTTGCGCTGGATGGGATCTAAAACACGCCGCATCTTTGCAAGGTGATGACCCGTTAGCCGAGCTAACCTTTGGCGAAGCCGACAACCCGCATGTGCTAGGGCCGATGGGACCAAGCCGTTTAGAACTCGATAAGCCGGTCATCGGTGCCCTCGCAGGCCCGGCCGTGGCGGGTGGGATGGAGCTTGCCATGTGGTGTGATTTCCGTGTCATGGAACAGTCTGCCTATATGGGCGTTTACTGCCGTCGTTGGGGCATCCCGCTGATCGACGGGGGGACGGTGCGCTTGCCTCGTTTGGTTGGGCAGGGTCGAGCATTGGAGATTATTCTGACCGGCCGTAAAGTCCCGGCCGAAGAATGCGCCCAAATCGGGTTGTGCGAATATCTGGTTGCAGATGGCAAGGCCCGGGCAAAAGCGGAAGAATTGGCTCACGAGATCGCTAAATTCCCACAAAGTTGTATGCGGGCTGACCGCCGATCAGCCATTGCACAACATGGGCTGTCGGTGCGTGATGCTTTAAAACAAGAGTGGGCGAATAGTCGTGAAGAGGTTGGCAAAGGTGGATTAGAGGGCGCGGCTCGTTTTAGCTCGGGGCTGGGTCGCCATGGTGATTTTGGTGAGATTTAGTTGTTTCACTAAACTTTTATTCTCTTAAACGCTAAAATAATCACATGTCTGAACAGCTCCCGAATGTCGATATTTGGATGACCCATCCAAACTTGTTCCAAGCTCCAAAGTTCTCGCTACCGGCCGGTTACTCTATGCGTTTCTACCGCAAGGGTGACATTCCAGTTTGGGTTGAGATTCAACAGTCGGCCGACCGTTTTTTTGAGGCAACTTCTGCAACATTTGCACGATCCATGCCGGGGGAGACCTCTCTTGTGTCCGAAAGAGTTATGTTTTTGCTTAATGCTAAAAGCCGTGAAGTCGGGACTATCACAGCGTGGCAGTCGTCTTTTTTAACAACAGAACTGATCGGTCAAGTTCATTGGGTTGCCATTGCGGCCGAGGTGCAGGGACAAGGTTTGGCCAAGCCGATGTTGAGCGCAGTTTGCCAGCGAATGATTGAATTGGGCCATACCAAAGCATGTCTATCAACAAATACACGGCGCATTCCAGCCCTAAACTTGTATTTAAAATTCGGATTTAAACCCTTCTTTCAAAATGAAATTGAACACCAGGCTTGGGAAAAAATTAAACCCAAGCTGAAATATTGAGGAAAATCGCATGAGTAATGTACAAACAAAAGTGACATCAAGCCATTGGGGCGCGTTCAAAGTGACGACAGAAGACGGCCGGATTACCGGTGTATCATCGTTTGAGGCTGATCCTGATCCATCAAAAATATCTGAATCGATTCCGGCCGCCGTCTACCACCGCACTCGGGTGGCCCGGCCGTCGATTCGCAAAGGATGGCTTGCAGGCACGCCGGAAGATCGGGCTACGCACCTGCGGGGCAAGGACGAGTTTGTAGAACTGCCATGGGACGAAGCTTTGGACATTGCGGCGGCCGAAATCGAACGTGTGCGCCAAATACACGGGAACGGTTCGATTTTTGGTGGCTCTTACGGCTGGTCGAGTGCGGGTACATTTCATCATGCACGCTTGCAACTTTGGCGATTCTTGAATTCGGCCGGAGGCTTTGTTTCAACATTTGCCAGCTACAGCACCGGAGCGGCCCAAGCGTTGATTCCACATGTTTTGGGGATGGAGTATTATGAATTTATATGGCATCAGCACAACTCGTGGGAGATGATTTCTGAGAATACCGAAACCTTGGTGATGTTCGGTGGTATCAATCCAAAAAATTCCCAAGTTAGCATGGGGGGAGTCACCAAACACGAAACAAAGGGATGGCTTGAGAAATTTGCGGAAGAGGGGATGCGGCTGGTCAATATCAGCCCGCTCAAGACCGATGCCTATGCAGGGGCTGAGTGGTTGCCGGTGATTCCTGGTAGCGACACGGCGCTGATGTTGGGGCTAGCCTATGTCATCGAAACCGGCGGGATGGTTGATCAAGATTTTATCGGCCGGTGTACGGTTGGGTATGATCGCTTTCGAGCTTATCTTTTAGGTGAAACGGACGGTGTGCCCAAAACACCGGAATGGGCATCTGCCATCTGTGGAATTCCGGCCGAAAAGACACAGGAACTGGCGCAGCACATGGGCAAAACCCGCACGCTAATTACCGTAGCGTGGTCGCTTCAACGAGCGCAAAATGGCGAGCAACCATTTTGGATGGCAACGACACTTGCGGCCATGTTGGGGCAAATCGGCCTACCTGGCGGTGGGATCGGCTTTGGTTATGGGGCGATTGGTGGGGTCGGGGTGCCGATGAAACCGCTGGGGCGATTGGGAGTGCCGTTTGGCGAAAATGCTATTTCAGACGTCATCCCTGTGGCCCGGATCGCTGATTTGCTATTGAATCCAAATCAGCCGTATGATTTTAATGGGGAGAAAAAGAGCTATGCGGATATTCGATTGGTTTATTGGTGTGGGGGAAATCCATTTCACCATCATCAAGATTTGAATCGCCTGAACGAGGCGTTTCAACGGCCGGAAACGATCATGGTCAATGAGCCGTGGTGGACAGCCACCGCGCAGCGGGCTGACTTTGTTTTCCCGGCTACAACCCCGTATGAGCGGGAAGACATCGGCCGGGCTTCAAGCGATTCGTTTTTATTTCACATGCCTAAATTTATCGATCCGGTTGATGAGGCCAGGGACGATTATGATATTTTCGCAGCTTTGGCAGAGCGCTTGAATTGTGGCGACACATTTACCGAAGGGCGAAGCTCTGGCGAATGGACTGAGTTTCTATACGAGCGATTTGTACAAGATGCGATGAAAAACGGGGTTAAAGTTCCCGTTTTGGAAGAACTGCGTGAAGCCAATTGGACAAATCTTCCCATTGCAGGAAGAAATCATACCAATGCACCGTTTGAACTATTTCGAAATGATCCGGAAGGTGCGTCATTAGCGACTCCATCTGGCAAAATCGAGCTATTTTCTGAAAAGATCGATAGCTTTGGCTATGATGATTGTTTGGGTCATGCGTCATGGTTGGCACCAGATGAATGGTTGGGGAGTGTAGGAACGGCTGAGGCGAGAGAATATCCTTTACATATGGTTTCACCCCAGCCAGGAGACAAGTTGCACAGCCAGATGGAAAGTGCGCTTGCCGACAGGCCGGGTGCGCGGCCGATGCCGGTGACCATGAACCTGGCTGATGCAGAGCGCCGAGGGATCAGCGACAAAGATTTGGTGCAGGTGTTCAATGGCCGGGGCAAGTGTTTGGCTCGGGCTGACTTGAGTACAAACATCCGGCCGGGAGTGATCGCCTTGTCAACCGGGGCTTGGTACAGCCTGGACGAAGATGGAACTGATGTGCATGGCAATCCGAATGTGTTGACCCGTGATGTAGGGACGTCGAAGTTAGGACAAGGGACAAGCGCACATACGACGCTGGTGGATATTAGAAAGGTCGGGAATGGGTAGCGTGAATCAAGTAGTTTGATTCTGTATAGTAGGCGGTTCGGAATTTAGTAAAGAGAATTCACCAATCAGAAGTCAGATTGTTTTGCAACTAAGCATCTGACTTCTGATTGCGAATCAAAGAGGCTACAAACCGATTACGGAATCCACTTCACATCTTTAAAGTCTGGTTTCCGCTTCTCTAAGAACGCATTGCGTCCTTCTTTTGCTTCGTCTGTCATATATGCCAAACGGGTTGCTTCGCCTGCAAACACCTGCTGTCCAACCAATCCATCATCGATCATATTAAAGGCGAACTTGAGCATTTTGATTGATGTGGGCGACTTTGCCAAAATTTCTTGCCCCCAATCATAAGCGGTATCTTCTAGCTCTGCGTGTGGAATGACGGCATTGACCATCCCCATCTCATAAGCGTCTTGAGCAGAGTAGTTGCGCCCCAAAAAGAAAATTTCACGCGCTTTCTTTTGACCAACCATACGGGCCAAATAGGCTGATCCGTAGCCACCATCGAAACTGGTGACGTCTGCGTCGGTTTGTTTGAAGATGGCGTGCTCTTTGCTGGCAAGTGTCATATCACAAACAGCGTGCAGGCTATGGCCTCCGCCGACGGCCCAACCCGGGACGACTGCGATAACAACTTTTGGCATAAAACGGATAAGCCGCTGCACTTCGAGAATATTTAAACGAGGCATTCCGTCTTCGTCAACATACCCTTGATGGCCGCGTGCGTTTTGATCCCCACCGGAACAAAATGAATAGACGCCGTCTTTGGTTGATGGCCCTTCGGCCGATAACAGGACAACTCCGATAGAGGTGTCTTCCCGCGCGTCTAGAAATGATTGGAACAGCTCAGCGACCGTTTTCGGCCGGAAGGCGTTGCGCACATTCGGCCGATTAAATGCGATACGAGCGACACCGTTTGATTTCATATAGGTGATGTCTTCAAATTCTTTAACAGTTTTCCAGTTTGCTTTACTCATGATTTTTGATTGTGGTAGAGCCATGGTATGTTATGACCTATGGGGCAAGGCAAAAGGTTGTCTTGCGAAATGGAATTGATAATTTATAGGCTGGATTTTACCTGAAACTTACAGACTCACGAATGAATCCTACTATTTTATTTTAGGGCGGCTTTAGGGCAGATTGATATAGCCGGGGAGCTTTTGAATGCGCTCAAACCATTTGTTTACATTCGCATAGGGAGCTAAATCTACTTCGCCTTCACCAGCCATTGCAACGTAAGGGTAGCAAGCGATATCTGCAACAGTCGGCCGGTCACCGGCTAAAAAGTCATTTGTGGCTAAGTGAGCGTCCATAATGATCAATCCGCTGATCCCTTTTTGCTGGTGCGGCGTTAAATCATGATCCCAACCAAATAGCCGAATTCGGCGAGCAACTGTTAACCCATCAACTTCGGCCGCTGAAAACGATAGCCAGCGGATTGTTTTGGCAAGTGCGGTTGGCTCTTGAGGCAACCATGATTCGGGTGCATATTTTTTAGCAATATAAACCAAAATCGACTGCGACTCCCAATAATTGTGATCATTATCGGTCAAAACCGGCACTTGGCCACGTGGGTTCAGCGCAAGGTAGTCGGCCGATTTATGCGCACCGTTCGCCATGTCAACATATATCCGCTCAAAATCGAGCTCAAGAAGATTCAAAAAAAGTTCGACTTTGTAGCCGTTTCCAGATTTAGGTGAAGTATAAAGTTTCATGATTATTTTATTCCAGAGATTTTTCTTTTATGCGTGATTCTCGCCAGAGGATATACAACCCACTGCCCAAGGTCAAACTAGCCCCGATCCAAGTGTAGCGGGTTGGTATTTCGTTCCAAATCACATATCCCCACATCACATTAATCGGCAGGGTGACATACTCAAATGGAGAAGCGACAGAAGCGAGTGCCAAACTGTACGCTTTTGCAACCAAGTACATGCCACTGGCCCATACAAAGCCCAAGCCACACATAATCGCTAAATCAAATAGCGTTGGGACCGACCAAGCTTTGAACAAGAAGACGATGCTGGGATGGGCCGTGGGCATCTCGCCGATGAAAATCGCCAACGGTGCTAGCAAGAAAGCGGCAATTAGATAGATGAGTGAGCTGTAATAAGCCATCGTAGCACTGCTGTCATGTTCTTTTAAACGGCGAGTCATCATAAGCGATAGGGCATAAAAGACAGTTGCGATTAAAACGAACACGCTCCCCATGTTGAAATTTGCTGTGCCGGGTTGAACAATAAACAGCACGCCACAAAAGCCAATGATCAAGGCGACCCAGCGACGCGGCCCCACTGTTTCACCCAACATCAACACCGAAAGTGCGGTGATGGTGAGGGGGGCAGAGAAGCGAATGGACGCGGCTTCGGCCAAAGGCAGGGCGGCTAATCCCATAAAATAGGTTGTGTATGATACAAACAGAAAAAAGCCCCGTAAGTATTCAAGCTGCTTGTGCTTGGTTGAAGGTAATCCTCGTCCCCCTTCCATTCGAAAGAATAATACGGTGAATGGCAGGGCTACCATGCTGCGAAAGATGACAATCTGTAAAACCGGGTAGCTGCCGCTAATCGATTTAATCGCAATGTTCTGGAATGAGAAGATAAACATGGCGACGATGATCCAGATGATGCCCTGTATGTTGTTGCTGTATTTAGACATAGGTTTTTTTATGAGACGTGGCTGACCCTTTGCGGGGGTTTTCCGGGGATCGATCGTTCAATTAACTCTTTAATCGAGTTGAACGAGCAGAAATAGATGAAGGCAAGAATTGTCTGTTAGTGGGGCGGCTTTGCCCAACTTTGCTGCAAGTTGCGGCCGGACTAGATACTTTTCCCAGTATAGGTCAAATAGAGGTTGCGTAGGGAGGTGACACTACATCTAGTGTCACCTCCCTTGAATTCCCAAAGAGCTATAAAAAAAGAGCGGAAAGGTTTTTGAAACCTCTCCGCTCAAACGAGTTGACTAAACCAGTACGAGTGGAATGCTCGCCTGCTCAGCTTTGAGATTAAAGGTACTTAAGTCAGTCTTGAGAAAATCGACAAAGCGACCGATCTGCTCATCAATTTCGGCCGCCATTGCGTCAAACGCTGCTTGCGCCTGCACCGTCGGCCGGTAATCGCCCAGATAAACGGCCGGGGGAAGTCCTGACAACTGATTAAACAGCCGTTCGCCCGTATTGGTCAGATCGGTGCTACCGGTGCGTAAATCTGGCATCACCAACATCCCTTCAATCGATAGAACCTTGTCGGTCAAGCTTGCAACCTCGGCTATTAGTGCCTCATCATTTAGACGTGTTTTCAAGCCGGATAATTGGGCGCGTAAATCACGCATTTGGTTGATGACCTGAACCGTCTGTTCACATTTATCAGTAATCGCTTTATAAAGCTTAAACTGGGCTTGTAAATCATCGTGGTTTGCGTCAACTCCATATTCCTTCATGACAATCAAGCTTTGCTCTTGGCTTTCGCCATCGGCCGTCAGGCACATTGTATACACTCCAGGGGCGATCATTGCACCAGGAATCGATTCTTTTGAAGCCGCATCATCTCCTTTTATCTGACTGACGTTTGGATAGCGCAGGTTCCAGACAAAACGGTTCCAGCCCGCTTTTTTAGACAAAAATGGCCCTTGTGCCTGCTTCCTTTTGCCTGCTGGTTTATGAGCGTATTGTCGAACTAGATCACCATTTGCATTTTTCAAGGTCAGGGACAACGAGTCTGGCTCATCGCCTAAGTGATAGGTGATAATCGCCCCTTTAGGTGGATTATTCCCAGCCTCTAAGAAGTGATGTTCAACCACGCCGTTTTCATCTACCGTAGTGGTGCCGGTTGTGACAATGCCCAAGGTGGTCATATAAAACTTGCCTTTGTCCCCCCCAGATGCCATCAGCCTATCTTCAAAAATCTTTGGCAAAACGCGTACTGTCTCACGCGGTTCAAACAAATGTAGCTTGCTTTCAGCGATTTTCGGCTCGTATTGGTGCAACGGCGAAAGATCATCCAAAATCCAGAATGACCGGCCGTGGGTTGCCACGATTAGATCGTCATTTTTGATCTTCATGTCATAGATTGGGACCTTGGGCAGATTAAGTTGTAGCGGCCCCCATGAACTGCCATCATCAAACGAGATGTACATGCCGGTTTCTGTTCCTGCGTATAGTAATCCTTTGCGTTTGGGGTCAGCTCGAATGACTCGTGTGAAATCATCGGCCGGAATTCCGGTGGTGATAAGCGACCATGTTTGCCCGTAGTCGTTTGTTTTGTACAGATATGGAGTGTTGTCATCAAGCTTGTAACGTGTGGCCGCCACATAAGCGGTGCCAGCATCAAACGGCGATGCTTCGATGCAGTGTACCATCGCCCATTCAGGCAATTCTGGTGGGGTAATATTCTGCCAAGTTGCCCCGCGATCTTGGGTTATATGGACCCATCCGTCATCGGTTCCGGCCCACAATACGTTGGCATCGAAATAAGATTCATCGAGGGCGAAAATAGTGCAATAGATTTCGGCCGCACCCATCTCACGGTTAATTGGGCCTCCGGAAATCTGCTGTTTTTCTGGATCATTGGTGCTCAAATCTGGACTGATGATTTCCCAACTATGCCCTTCATTGGTTGTTTCAAACAAGTGATTCCCGGCCGCATAAATCCGGTTTGAATCAAACCTTGAAAATATAATAGGATAGGTCCACGAGAAGCGATATTTGTGCGCTTCGCTACCATATCCTCTGTGCGAACGGGGCCACGTCGTGACCAATCTGATCTGCCGGGTGCGATGGTCATACCGTTGCAAAGCGTTGCCACCGCCGGGCGAGCTGCCGATCGCTCCGTGATAAACGATGTTTGAATCATCGGGATGCACAGCGATGAACCCGCTCTCGCCCGTGCCTGGCAAATAGCTGTCTGCCCAAGTAATTGCGGCATGATTGCTACGGCTAGGGACGCTGATACAGCTGTTGTCTTGCTGGGTTCCATAGACTCGATAAGGGGCTTGATTGTCAACATCCATCCGATAAAACTGAGCGGTTGGCTGGTTGTAAATCGATGACCAGGTGACGCCGCCGTTGTAAGAAACGTTGGCACCACCATCGTTGCCTTGGATCATGCGCTGGTTGTCGTTAGGGTCGATCCAAACGTCGTGGTTGTCCCCGTGTGGGGTGCTGATCGCGTCAAAATTCCGGCCGCCATCGGTTGATTTCCAGAACTTTAAGTTGTTCACATAAACGGTGTTTGGGTCTTGCGAGTCGGCCGTTAGATGGGTGTAATACCAGGCACGAGACATTAAGTCCTGATTGTCGCTAACCATTTCCCATGTGTCCCCATGATCGTCAGAGCGATAAAGGGCGTTGTTGTCACATTCGACCAAGGCCCATACACGGCCACTTTGCGCCGGAGAGACAGAGATGGCTGTTTTTCCCCAAAGTTTGCTTGGCATCCCCCGGTTTTCGCTGATCTCTTCCCATGTATCGCCACCGTCCATCGAGCGATACAGCCCGCTGTCAGGGCCACCGCTCGACATAAGCCACCAGTTGCGGTGAGCTTCCCAAACAGAGGCATAAATGATGCGTGGATTGTGGGGGTCGATGCTGAGATCAACTGCGCCCGCCTTGTCGCTTTTGAAAAGGGTTTTTGTCCACGTTTCTCCCCCATCTATTGATTTAAAGACCCCTCGTTCAGAATTTTGCCCAAATGCATGTCCTAAAGCTGCGACATAAACGATGTCAGGATTGGTTGGATGTACCCGAATCTTGCCGATGTGACGCGTATCGGCAAGCCCCATGTGCTTCCATGAGTAGCCGCCGTTGGTCGTTTTGTAGACACCATCCCCGTGTGATACGTCGATACGGATTGTCGACTCTCCCATCCCGGCATAAATCACGTTTGGGTCTGATTCAGCGACCGCCAGTGCGCCCACTGATCCGGTATTGAAAAACCCGTCTGAGATGTTGGTCCAATAATTACCGCCATCGTCGGTTTTCCAGACACCTCCGGCGCAGGCTCCAAAATAAAAGGTATTACGGTTGTGGCTGTCGCCCGCCACGGTGACGACACGGCCGCCACGAAATGGGCCGATACAGCGCCATTTCATCAAATCATCAAAGGTTTTATTTTCCACGCTTTTCTCCTTTTTGCTTGGGCTCAAATTTTAAATGTTCAAACGATGATTTAGATTTTAGCTTTGTTTTTTAAGCGTGGCGAGGTTAGGGGTTAATCGATTAAACGCGAAATATGCTTGGGGCCTTCATATTCGCTGGATAACCTAAAATCCCTGTAAAACAAGGGTGTGAATGTGTCGCCCGAATTTAGCTAATTGAAAAGTAGAAAGTAAGAACAATATAGGAGCAACCGTCTAACATGTTTGATCAGGCTGTTAGGCACCGCATTCATTCCAATCTGAATTGGAAGGGATAAAAGGCTCAACCGCCGCCAAAATAAAAAAAGAATGTCTGCACATCTTTGGACGGAAATACAGACATTCTTGGGTTTGGAAACGACCTTCTCAGGGCGCAGCCAACGGGTATCATGGCATACCTAAAGGTTGCTGTCAAGCTTGTCTTGCCTTGGAGTCGCATCCCCTATTTTGGCAATTTATTAATATATCAGCCGACTACGCTGCCTCTATTCCTGTCTGAAAAAGATGGGTAAGCAGGCTATCTGACCGGTTGATATCAAAGTTTAGGAGAAATAATAATGACCCAAAAAAATAGCCCTCTGAATCGGCGCCAATTTATTCAGTTAGGAGCCGCCACCGGCGGTGCGGTTTTGCTGGCGGCATGTGGAACACCGGCCGCACCGCCAACGGCCGTGCCACCGACCGCAATTCCAGTACCCACAAAGTCGGCCGCTCTTTCTTCATTGGCAGATGGAGTTGAGATCATGGCGAAAGATGTGCTCGATTTCACCTTAGAATCAAACGCATGGGACGGTGGCTTTGGCTCTGTCACTTTCAAGTTGCACGAAGGCAAAGTGGATGGGGAGTCGATCTACTACATTCGCACGGACACCTCAGACTCAACTTATGCTGAACAAGAAGGGTTGGTTTACGTACCACTTTTGGCAACTGCAAATGGAGCAGGCATTGCGAATACCCTCTACGTATTCTCTGACGGCGCACCGGCCGTCATGAAGTTTGCTCCTGGCAGCGATTCATTTGCCTCTTTGTGCCAAATTGTCAATGTGACCCCACCCATCGGCCAGACGTTTGATTCAGCTGAGGACATTGAATCAGCCAATGGTGTCACAATTGAAGAGACGACAATCTTTGTGAACTTCCCGATTCTTAAATGGGCAGGTGGTGAACTATCAGTAGACAAAGATTTGGCTGAGACGCTGGGAACCGGACAGCTATTTGCCCCGTGTGACACAGAGAAAATGGAAGTGACGATGAAACTACACATGTGCTATCCTGGCAGTCGTTACATCTTAACTGACACATCTATGCCTGGCATGGCCCCCATGATGTCAATTAACTCATCCCCGCTTACACAAAAACTAAAAGAAACCGGCGGGACCGATGAGATATGGGTGTTTGCCAACGGGATCAAAGGGCCAGGGGTAATGGGCTTCCAGTCAGCTATCTTTGATAACAAAGCAGGGCAACCGGCTTGGAGCCCGTTCTGGGATCATTACACCGTAAAATGGGTAGATGAAAGCAAAGCGACTTTGCTCAAAAGCTCTGCCGAAATTCGTGACCTGATCGCATCGGGTGATTTGGAAGAGTTCGCCGGTGTGCCTGACACCCATCCAAATGGATTTGTAGTGAACTGCCCGGCCCCGATTTTGGCCCCCAATAACTTTGCGGCTTAAGGTCTGATTTCAGATAGTCTTCTTTTATAGTAGTTGCTATGGCTCAATCTATTAATAGGTTGGGCCATTTTTTTGTTATGAATGTTTGCAGTTTGTTATTTCTATTCGCGAATATGCAGGTTAATCTGTGCCAAAAACAGTTTGGCGAAACTCAGGTTGATTCTAAATTATTTTCATGGATCATTAGGTTTGTTGTTCAAACATTGTAATTGTTCAGCAGGGGTGTAAGAGGGCGGAAGCAATGTCATGCGCAGAGAATAAAGGCTCTTTGGGATCTCAGGGGGTTGACAGCAGATACAGGGTTGGGGCCTTTTCATAGAAAAGGTCTTTGCCCAGGGCAAAAGCTGTGTTGCAAGATCGCTGGGGATATTTGAGATGGTATCAATCACCATTTATCCATTTCTTCATCTTAAATGTCTTACCCCCACATCTGGGGGGTCCCCCTCGAATTCCCAAAGAACCAGAATAAAGTCGCCCGCCCTCTTTCACCCCTACATTTTGTTCGTCAACCCGATGAGACGCTGAATAATTGTGAAATATTTAGAGATGAGATAAACCTTATGATGCCATCAAAACCATATCGAGGAAG
>JBLIMP010000068.1:0-17625 GCA_047638855.1 Cellvibrionaceae bacterium
GGTACACCTTATCGATGGCAGCGCAGAAAATCCTCTTCAAAATTTTGCAGCTATCAACCAAGAGCTAGCTTTATATGATGCGGGTCTCGAAGCCAAACCACAACTTGTAGTCCTCACAAAGATGGACTTACCAGACGCTATCGCATGGGAACCCATTCTCGAAGAAGAAATTATCAAACGTGGCTATGAATTTATGGCGATTTCATCAGTTGCCAATCAAGGGCTACGCGAGATGCTCTTTAAAGTCTACCAGATGGTTCAAGATATCCCGGAAAAAGAGTTCCATCCAAACGACGATGAGATTGTGATCCAGCCAGAAGTTAGCGAAGATCTATTTACTATCGAACGGGAAGAAGAGGCTTGGCGCGTCAGAGGCGTTCGCATTGAGCGCGTCGCGGCAATGACTTACTTTGAATTCGACACCACATTGCGGCGTTTCCAACGCATTCTTGAAAGCATGGGGATCAACAAGGAGTTGATCAAAGCTGGTATCCAACCTGGTGAAAAGGTCCGTATCGGTGATGAAGAGTTGCAGTGGGGCGAATAGTCTCGCTGAAAGGGCCGATGAGAGCGGGTTCAATTTAGCTCTATAAAGAGAAATCTCTTCCGCCCCATCGACCCTTGGTCGTACTTTTATTCAATAGAAGGTCTAGTATTTGAATTTATCAGTAATCTTGTAGCAGAATTGACAAATTTTAAAAGGCCTATGTGTAAGTATTAAGATGAATGCTGACACAAAAAATCGGTTTAATGTGCGGAACGTTTGATCCACCGCACATCGGACATCTTATTTTGGCACAAACAGCCTTGGTCGAACTAGCACTCGACCAAGTACTTTTTTTACCAGTAGGTGATCCAACACACAAAACAACCTATACTTCGGCCGAGCATCGCCTAAACATGACTAGGTTGGCGATCCAAGACAATCTTGCATTTGTTTTAGATTCAACAGACGCAATGCGGCCGGGACCCCATTACACCGCCACGTTACTACCGCTAATTCAAGAGAAATATCCTGAATCCACCCTTTGGCTACTGCTAGGCGGCGATTCATTAAACTCTTTTCCTGATTGGTATCGGCCGGATAGCATCATAACTCAATGCCGATTGGCAGTATTAGATCGTCCGAAACATCAGACAGACGTCACATCCTCTAAAATGTTAAATGGCGCTGTTTTCGATAAAATTGACAACCTCTCAGGCCCCTCAGTAGATTTATCATCAACTTGGCTCCGTGCTAATTTTGGTAATGGCAGTCACCATACTCGCTATCTCATCTCTTCTTTAGTTGACGAGTACATTATTAAAAACAAACTCTACAAAGAATAAGGCGATTTCCGAGAATAGAACATGCAATTGCATCAACAAAATCGCCTCACCTCGTCAACTTGATTGACACAGCCAATTCCCCTGAGCTAGTTTGCTAGATAATTATTTTTCGGGGTTGGCCTAACGCCAGTACAAACTAGACACAGAATAATTGAAACGTCTTAAAAGCACACCTGTTCTAGTGAGAAGAAACAAGGTAATATCCTTTGTTCCAAAGAAATAATCATGTGTTTCTTGCAGCAGTTGATTTGAAAACCATAAATAAAAAGTATATTATTAACATTCAATGTGTATAAGGTTCTGATCGATCTGCTCATCTCATAAAGTAACCGGAACACAGTCCTCGATGTATCTTGGCCACGCACAGACAATAAATCGAAATAGTTTAATTAAATAACACAGTGCAATTGTTCCAAAAGACTCTTTGTATCGTTTAGAATTGTGATGAGACTTTTAATTGAAACAACTTAGAGGAACATGTCTTTCATTTTCACTCGCAATATCAATTTCATTCATACAATATTGCGCTGAAGCTAGAGGACATAAAAGGAGAAAATAAATAGTGGAATCCCAACAAAACACACTTCCCGATAATTCGGAAGCACCAAAGGCCCTGTTTGAAACTCAACAAATCAATAAAGACACTCTTTTACCTGAAGCGATGGCCGCTTTTGAAGTTCATATGAAAGGGGAGGGATTTGCCAACAATACAGTTAAATCGTTTTTAAGCGACGTCCGTTTGCTTTATAAATACATAGGGAATAAACCAATTGGAAATATAGATACCGAAGATCTAAACAAATTTCTTAATTGGCTACAATATGAAAGAGGAGTCCCTTGCAGCCCGAAAACCTATTCTCGCAGAGTCACAACACTAAAGGTGTTTTTTGCGTGGCTTAACCGAAGCGATACCGTCTTACTGAACCCTGCTACCAGCGTTGCTCAAAAAAGCGTGAGCAGCCCGCTCCCAACGATTCCGACCCAGGAGCAAGTGAATGGCGCGTTGGCCGTTGCGGCCGCTTGGCGATCTGGTGTTGATATTCACGGGGCCAAACGCAAAACAGATGCACGGCCGTACGTTCTACTCAGCCTTCTGCTACAAACGGCTACAAAAAAAGGAGAGGCGAAAGGATTGCTACTCGACCATATTGAGAAAGAAGATGCAGAAGCACCTCAAATTTTTATCCGATACACCAATCCTCGTATGGTCTACAAAGAGCGTCGCATTGCTGTTGAACCAGAATGGATTGTAGCGGTTGATGAATACATCGCTCAATATAAACTCACTGACGAGCTATTCACCTGTACGCCTCGAAACCTTGAGTATATTTTAAAGGATGTAGGTTCTGAGGCGATGTTAGACCCTGGTCTTTTGTCATTTGAAAATTTACGTTGGGTTTCAGCTCTCTACGATCTTAACAATGGGGTTGAACCCGATTTAATTCGTGAAAAACTGGGGCTCTCAAAAATTACCTGGCGCGAAACCAAGCACAAACTTGAACAGCTTCGGGAAATACAGGCAGAGTAATTGCTGGTTAAGTCGCTGGCTTAAACAAAAAAAGCGGTCAATTTCGTTAAAATCGAAATTGACCGCTTTTTTATTTCCATTGGCCCAGACTGATCTATAAACCAATCAGGGCTTTTTATATTCTATCGGCTAGGCAAATCGGCTGAGTATCGGAGCGGGCATATTTTCTCCATTCATACTCACAGACAACTTACTCCCCTTTTTACGGTATTTAAGAGGAACAAAGGCCATCCCAATCAATGAGGTCCCGCTTGCATTAAGCGCAATACTGGTAATTGACCCAACTTCTTTTGAACCATCTGAACCATCGAATATCGGTGAGCCTACGGCCGGAATCGCCCCATCAGCTCTAACCTCAAAACGCACAATCGTTTTCTGTGGCGACTCATAGGTTTTGATATAGGCAGCACGGCCGACAAAGAAAGGTTTCCAAAGCTTCACATTGTCCCCATAACAAGCACCGTCTGGATCAATATTGCCACCCACTTCCGCCCCGATTACTGCAATCCCAGCAATTGTTCTGGACCTATCAATGGCTTGTTCACCGGTCGGCGTCGCTCCTGTTTTCACAAGTGCGGTCCAAACACCATCTGCATCGGCCGCAGGCACAAACAAGTCAAAGCCCTTGCCCACCGCATGAGCAAAGTGAGTGAGCCCAGCTTGTTCAAGTGTAACAACCGCTTCTGGTCCTTGTAGTGAAAGCAACACCCAATTCGCTTTGCCATCAGCGGCCGACACATAAGCGGCCGAAGCTTCATAACAATGGCATGAAACAACTTTAGAAGCAGGGTTAGCCGAGTCGATTAACACACTTCCACTATTAACGGCCGTAAGCCACTTGCCAACTTTGGCTGCGTTTTTAGCACTACCCACAAGCACATACTCATCCGCTGTTTTACGGGTAACCGTCACCATGTCAAGCACAGTTCCGGCAGGAGTTAACAAAAATCCCAGATTAGAGTCACCTACTTTTAAGTAGCCAACTTCATTGGTATACACCGCATCGATAAAATCACGTGCATGGGGTCCAGCCGCCACAAAAATCGATTTGGTACTCTCATCGACAAGTGCTGCCCCGCCCTTAATAGCCGCCAATTCTGCATTAATATCACCATAATGAGCGGCAACACCATCGGCCGAAAGCATCGCACCGGATCGAATCACAGTTGCTGAAATTGCTGAGCCAGCTTGAATCATAGAAACTGCCTCAAAATCAAATTCAGGCAAACCTTCACCTGCAATAACCGGCTGTCCCACATAAAACGGTTTTATTTCAAAGCTCTCACCTGTGTCTTTTGGCACATCAATCCCGTCGTGCTCCCCATTCTCAACCACAACCGGACCGTTTACTTTGGCATAAGCGTCATTGCCGATCAAAGTGTACCCATCTGAGAGGTCTTGCAAGAAGAGTTTCGCGGTTGCGGCCGTTCCACCGTCAGAAAAACGGAGCCAGTAAACATCGGCCGATTCTCGTTTCACAGTCACACTTGCAGCATCGCCATCAATCATCAATTTGCTGGCTTGAGCCTCGCCATCCGCCAATGCGGCCACATGACTGCCTAATGCCTGACCCACGAAAGCACTGGCAGCAAAGCCACGAACCCGCAAGGTTGAAGCATTTGCTTCGATTGTTTCTTCTGGCTGTTTCGTCAATTCGCGGACCATCACCCGAGCCTTCTGCAATGCTTCCCGGCTGATTTTTGTGCGGCGGGTTCGCTTGCGAATCGGGCCACCATATTCAATTGGTACTGCGCTATTAACAATTATCCCAATCGCTTCTGCCAACTTGTCAATCTCAGCATCGCCAAAACCAAGTTGGCTGATCCAGACTGTGCCTAAACGCAAGCCTGACGGAATGAAGGCGGAACGGTCCCCCGGAATTGTGTTTCGATTGGTGACAATACCCGCTACGTCAAGGATACGAGCGGCCGAATCCCCTTCAAGCGAAAGTCCATAATGGTTTTTAGTGCCGGTCACGTCAACCAGGAGCAAATGATTCTCTGAGCCTCCGCCTACAATACGCAATCCTTGTTCTGCCAATTTCTCTGCTAAGCGAGTCGCATTCCGCATGATGCGGTTCTGCAATTCAGTAAATTGATCAGTCTGAGCAAGTTTAAGTGCCAATGCGAGTGCACCAATCGTATTAAAGTGGGCACCCCCTTGTTCGCCAGGAAATACCGCTTTGTCGATTTTTAGGCCGATGTCTTTGCGATGGGTCATGAGCATGGCCCCACGTGGCCCGCACAATGATTTATGAGTGGTTGTCATGACACTATCAGCGATACCGATAGGGGATGGGTGATGTCCGGCCGCAACCAACCCTGAAATATGAGCGATATCCGCATGGAAATGCGCGCCTACTTCATCGGCAATCGCCCGAAAAGCGTGCCAGTTAATAATACGGGGATAAGCTGAAAATCCAGCGACAATTACCTTTGGTTTTACTTCCAAAGCCATTTCACGAATCTCTTCATAATCAAGTTGTTCGGTTTCTGGATCAACAATGTAGCTAACTGATTTAAAGATGGTGCCGGAACGATTCACAGGCGCACCGTGAGAAAGGTGGCCGCCATCGGATAATTTAAGCCCCATGATGGTGTCGCCCGGTTTCATGATGGCGGTATACAAGGCTGAGTTAGCTGGGCCACCAGAAAGCGGCTGTACATTCACGTACATATCCTCTGGTTTCACCCCGTTTGCCGCAAAAAGATCGGCCGCACGGCGTCGGCACAACGCCTCAACAACATCTGCATATTCAACGCCTTTGTAGTAACGCGGGTCACTATCACGCCGGTATATCGCCAACTCTGTTTCAAAGTCAAGAATCTCGTCTTCACTTTGACGACGGCTGTTTTCACGGGGATATCCTTCGGCATAAATATTGCCAAATTTACTCCCCATCGCTTCTTCAACTGCTTCGGGGGCTTCACTTTCAGAAGCAATTAGGATAATCGTTTTTTCCTGACGGAACCGTTCACGTTCAAGGAGTTCGTGCAATTGGGGGTCGAGTTCGGCAACGGTGCCGCGAAATACAAAATCTTCAAACATCGCTTTCAATTCTCCGGAATCATTTATTGCATTAAGGACTAAGTCAAAATGTTGATTTAGCCCTTTTTATATTTATTCAACAGCAAACTTCTAGGCTCTTGGCACCTCTATTTGCTTAATGGAGTGTAACATACCGTTTTTTAGGATTCATTGGATCCAATCGCCATAAGAAATGGCTTTTACAACTTTTTCGTTAGCTGAAATGATTGGCCTCAGTACGGATTCCACTAGAAATAAGACTATGAATTTAGCGAAACAAACAGAAAATTTTCTACTGATCTAGGGCGTTGTCATAAAAATCGATATAGCATCAAACTTAATTTTGTTATAATTAGCCATTCAAGTTTTGCGCATATGCTTAGAAAATCGAAAATAAACCCAACTTTAAACACCTTATGTTTGAATCTCTTCAGTCTTTTAATCTAACATCTCTAAATTGGATCCTGTTTCTAATCGCAATTCTTGCATGGGGGATCAAACATCTACTTAAATGGCTAGCTAGGCGATCAGGGAAAAACCCATACACACTACTCATTGTGCGGCTGTTAGATGTCGTGGTCATTCCGCTAACCCTTATATCGGCCGATGTCATTATTCTCCAATCGGTTCAGGAGTACTCAGAATGGGTTAGCCAAGAACGAATACGCCAAATCGCTGTTTCTTTTGCCATTTTACTGGGTACATACACAGTCGCCCGTACCTTTTCGATCATTTTGCAATGGTACTCAGACACTGTTGCTAAGCGCACGAAAACCACTCTAGATGACACATTTGCCCCTATAATTAACCGCGTTTTGTCAATAGGCGTCTACGCAGGTGGCCTGTTGATTTTGCTCGACAGCTTACAAATTCCGATCACCCCCATGCTCACAAGTTTGGGGTTGAGCGGGCTAGCAGTCGCGTTGGCCCTGCAACCTACCCTCGAAAGTTTCTTTGCCGGACTACAAGTACTGACCGATCACGTGGTAGAAGTAGGAGATTACGTTCAGTTAGAAGGACTTGAAGGGTATGTGATTGAAATAGGCTGGCGTAGCACGCGTATTCAAACGACTCAGCGAAATCTGGTGATCGTGCCAAACTCAACTTTAGTATCAGCCATCATCACAAATTATGATGCCCCTGTTCGAGAAATGTCAGTTATTGTACATGCGGGGGTTAGCTATGAAAGTGACCTTGAGAAAGTAGAGCGAGTTTCGCTTGAAGTGATGCACGCAGTTATAAAAGAATCTCATGATGCGGTAAAAAATCGCCAGCCTCAATTTGGATTTGAATCATTCGGAGACTCAAATATCAATTTTTGGGTGTGGCATTATGCCAAAAGCAAAGCAGCCTCAAATCGATTAACTTCACTGATTATTAAACGGCTACATACCCGCTTTGTCGAAGAAGGAATCGAAATGAATTACCCGGTCCGCAAGATCATGTATGATGCACCCGCTGACAAAGATTGATAATTTGTAATTGTTCAGTACCTTGAGTAGAGCTATGAGGGCTGATCTAATCGGCACACATTTATGGTCAATCCAAAATCGTAAATCAAATGGGGGAACCTATTGGGGCACCCTGTCGTTTTACACTTATAACGATCATATTCTGGAGATTAAGTCATGAACAAATACAAATTTTTTAGTTTAATTCTATTTTCTGCTTTTGTGCTTTTTGCTTGCCAAAGACAAGACGCATCTGAAGCAGTTTACGTCGAATCGGAGTCTGCCCCGGCCGCGCCTGAGAGTGGAATGTATGATGAAGAGGTTGCGTATGACAGTGACGCTTCGAGCGAAAAACTGAGCGATGGAATAGTGGCTCAAAGTACAGCCCAAGCGCCTGAGCAAAAACAGGATCAATCTGATCAAACTCAAGAGCGGCTGATTATCCGCACCGGTAACCTTTCAATCACCGTAGCCGATACTGAAAAAACGATTGAACAAATCACCAATTTGGTGAATGCTATGGGAGGTTGGGTTGTTTCGAGCAATGCATTTCAATATGGTGCAGGGGTGCGTGGGACGCTAACTGTTCGGTTCCCAGCCCAAAACTTCTCACAGATGGGGGTTGACATCAAGTCATTGGCTCTAGAGGTCAATAACGAATCATCGTCTGGGCAAGATGTGACAGACGAGTTTGTTGATTTAGGTTCTAGGCTCACAAATTTAGAAGCCACGGCCGACCGTGTGCGAGCATTCCTTGATGACACTAAAAATGTGGAAGAAGCCCTTGCTGTCAATGTAGAACTGAGTCGGCTGGAAGGGGACATTGAAGTCATCAAAGGGCGGATGCAATATTTAAGCCAGTCGGCCGCCTTTTCCACCCTCACTATCGAGCTTTGGCCAGACGAAGTGGCCCAACCTATTGAGATTGATCGCTGGTTGCCGTTTGAAGTCGCAGAAGAAGCGATTGAAGCATTGGCACGCACGATGCAAGGTCTTGCTAATTTTGTAATTTGGTTAGCCATTTATATTCTACCAGTTGGACTGGTAGTAGGTGTCCCACTCTGGTTCCTCGGCCGTTGGATTGCTCGTAAGTTCCGGGCTCGTCGCAATTCTCGCTCAAACACAATCGCATCTACAACAGAAACCCCCGCTGAATAAATCTGAAAAAGACGTCCAGCAGTATAGCCGCCTCAACAGGGCATTATATTGCTGGGCGCTTAATGACGAAGTAGATGATCCTTTAGTAAATCATCATCTACTTTAATATTAGCCAAATCGCTTAGTTTTAAATAGCCATCTTTTAGCAGGATGGGATCAGCCACAATGTCGCTTTTCATTTTCAAGAAAAAGCTCACCTCTGACGGATGGTTGACTTCTGGCCGACCGGCAAAAATCGCATGGCGACTTGCCCCCAAACGAGAACTAGCCTGAGAGCCGACCATAATCCCTTTGTCATGTGCAACCGCCAAACCCGCCATCTTTTTTGATTCAGTAAAACCGGATCGAGCACATTTTATATTCAGGATGTCAAATGTATTTAACGCCAGTTCTCGTTTAACATCACGTAGTGAAAAACAGGAATCATCTCCGATAAGCGGCATGTGATCTCCGTTCTGTAAATCGGCCCGTTCAACCACCTGCTCGATAGGCAGGGGCTCCTCACAATAAAGCACCCCTTCGGCCGCCAGCTTGTCTAAACGATCGGCCGCTGCTCCGCCTTCGTACACAAGTGTTTCGTTCGCATCCACATATAAATCAAGATCAGAGCCAATCTGGCGTAAAAGTTGAATACGTTCGAGATCGGCCGCCCAATCCCGGCCGATTTTTACCTTTAGAACCCGTACACCCAAGTTGTAAACTCGCTCTGCTTCTGCCAACATGGTGTCATTGTCGCCTACGCCCAAAATATAGCTCACACGCACAGTGTCGCGGGTTACCCCCAGTTGATCTGCCAAGGTTATGCCATTGGCTTGGGCAACCGCATCATGCAAAGCCATATCTATGGCCCCTTTAGCTGTCTGATTATTCTTGATTTCAAGTAGGCTTTGGCTAAAAAGATCAAACTCAACCGGCCGACCAACCACCCGAGGGGCCAGCTCATGTTTGATAATATGACAGATCGACTCAACCGTTTCACCGTAAATCGTCGGCCGGGGCACAGCTTCTGCCATACCCACAGCACCATCTTTCAAAAAGACTTTGACCAACACATGCCGCACTTCGCTAAATCCACTGTACTTACCCCACTTTAACTCCCCATGCATCGGCAACTGAAAAGGGACTGTTTCGATATGTGAAATTAACATGTCGGATTGTCAGCTACTCCCCACCAAAAAGATCATCAAAGCCAGAACTCCACACATCATCAAGCGGGTTAAAGGATTTTTCAGTAAATTCCGCATCGATAGCGGCCAAAAAACCTTTTAAATCAAGTCCTGGTGTATCCCGTTCTAGCTCATCAATGCGTTGATCAAATGCCTCGATCAAGTCCCGACTTTCTTTTTCCAAGTCAGCCAAATCAATCCCAAGTTTAAACATGTGATCGAGTCGCAGAGTAATATCGAACCAAGCCTTATAATCTATCTCGATTCTCATTCCCTGCGGGCTTTCTTCTATATCTTCATCAAGCTCATCCCCACCAGGAAATTCATAAGCGGGGGTCATGCCATAAAAGCCAAAATATTCAATGCCCTCACGCATTGCTTCATCCAAAAGATAAGTTCCGATTGATGCACCGCCGTTATAATTTGAATATTGCACTGCGTAACGATCCAACTCTTCTTTCATTGAATCAAGACTATACATGCAACCGATTTGCCGATCACGGTTATAGGGCATCGACCCATAGACACCTGCAACAATCGCAACCCGGCGAACATCTAACATTTTTACGAGCTCAAAAAAGGTATTTGAATAGCGTTCAATATTGAGATGTGGCTCTTCCCCCAAAAAGATAATGACACCTTTGTCTTCATTCCCCGCATAGTAAATTTCGTTCACCGGCCGCTCAAGTTCCTCACGCCGCCCATCCTTCATTTTAACAATCGGCCGCATCAGATGATGTGTTCCAGGGATTTGAAAAATGTAAAAGCCATCGTCAACAATTTCGCCAATCTTGCGCGCATTGAGCAATTCAACCAAATATTCTGGCAGTGCAGATGAAATCGCACCTGCATCGGCCCACTGGCGCCACCCAGCGATCATGTAGAGTTCTTTTGACTGTGGCGTTTCTGTGAGTATGATTCTCTCTTTCATAGCTTAAAGTTTACACGATTACCTATAAAGGGTTAGGGTCAGGACGGTTTTTTAACAATCACCTTGCCAATAAAAACCAAAATATTCAAAAGAAAGGATCACATGCACGCTTCAACCTTATTTTCAACATTAATCGAAGTCAATGAGCTTCTTGAACAGCTTAATCAGCCACATTTAGCTAAAAACCTTATCGTCATAGATTGTCGATTTAAAATGGTCGATCCGGCCGCCGGCGAAGCCGCCTATCAAGAAAAACATATCCCTGGTGCCGTATATGCCCATCTAGACAGAGATTTAAGTGGCAAGCCAGTGACCGACAAAGGGCGACATCCCATGCTTTCGGCCGAGGCCATGAACGCGCTTTTTAGCAGATCGGGCATTGAACATCATAATCAAGTTGTCATTTATGATGACATGCGCGGGGCGATAGCGTCTCGTCTATGGTGGATGTTGCAGTATATGGGGCATGAGGCAACAGCCGTCTTGAATGGTGCGTGGCAAGCGTGGGAAGCAGCCGAAGCCCCTACGGCAACGGGCGAAGAATCTAATCCCCCATCCCAATTTAAAGGAACGCCAAACAGTTTGCCACTCGTCACCCTCAACGAGGTTCTGATTCAACCCAGCTTGATAGATTCACGCTCCGCCCCACGCTACCGAGGTGAAGAAGAACCTCTTGATCCGGTTGCAGGGCATATTCCGGGGGCCGAAAATTACTTTTTCGGTCAGAACTTTGGGGAAGATGGCCGTTTTCTATCTAAAGAATTGCTCGAAGAAAATTTCAGCAAATTACTAGGCACAATTTCGGCCGCAGATACCACTTTTTACTGTGGATCTGGTGTAACCGCTTGCACAAATCTGCTTGCCCTTGCCCATTCTGGTTTAGGGCATGCCAAACTCTATGGTGGGTCATGGAGCGAGTGGTGCCGTGAACGGCCGGGAGAGATTGGCTAGCCTGCTTCCAAAGTTCGTTGGCTAGGCCAATCACAGAGCTTTAACTCTCTCATTACTGATCATGACCATAAATAATAGGTACAGCTCAAGGGAAAAGTGTAAATCAGCTCGAAATATTATGTCTATTCATTGGTTGATATTATGGAAAGTAGTGCTATAATTTTTTCATATTAAAGTTACATAATGTTTAAGTAGGCGATTAACCGACCTCCTCCCCGAAACTCCTTGATATCCCTTTAAGCAGAGAGGATGCATCAAATTCAGTTTCTTTCCCCGGAAAAATCTCCTATAACTAAAAATGAAGGGTGCTGCTAGATATTCAATGTTTTAACAAATGTTTTACTTGTTTTATTCTGGCTGGCGCTCGCATCAGGAGCAAGAAGATGCAGTCACATTTAAACATGTTTCTCAAATCTGTTGAGGAGCAAGATCGCTATACGCAGAATACGATTTCAGCGTATAAAAATGATCTAGGTCAATTTTATCAGTTCGTCAGTGAAAATTTCAGTTTTACGTCGTGGAATGATCTGACAATGGCCGATATCAATGTCTATATCAACGACATGCAAGAAAAGGGATACGCCTCATCTACCATCGCTCGCAAAATCGCAGCCGTAAAGTCCTTTTTCAGTAGCTTGCACGCTCATCAAAAGATCGATCAAAATCCAACGCAAGGTGTTGACTCGCCCCGTGTTCAAAAACGAACACCTCAACCTCTATCTCAAAAAGATGTTATGCGGTTGTTACATGCTCCGCGAAACAAGCAGACGCCCAAACATTTGCGCGATGCCGCTCTTTTGGGGGTTCTCTACTCAACCGGTATGCGAGTCACTGAAATCGTCTCTATTAAATTAAATGAGCTGGATCTAAAAAACAGTTTGCTACGCTGCATTAACTCAGATGGGCAAACGCGTGATCTACCGCTTGAAGAAGAAACCAATGTCCTTTTATCAAAATATCTTGATCGCGGCCGGCCGGGGTTAATACGTAACGGCAATCAAGAGTCTCTATTCTTGAACCATCGTGGTCAACAGCTTACCCGTCAAGGACTGTGGCTTATTATTAAAGCCTATGCAAAAGAAGCTGGCTTAGAAACACCCGTAACGCCACACACGCTTCGTCATAGCTTTGCTTCACACAAAATTGGAAATGGCACCAATTTACAAGAAGTTCAACAGCTATTGGGCCATGCCAATATTTCGACTACGCAGATTTATGCGCAAAAGTCAAAAAAATAAGAACCCTATAAAAAATTATTATAAGCCGGTCCATAATGGACCGGCTTTTTTATTTATACAAATATGTCTGATATTCCAAAATACGAAGATTATGTGGTCGCAGCTGAAAAAATTCGGCAAATAACAAGCCAACAGCCAAAGATTGCGCTTGTTTTAGGATCAGGTTTAAGTGAATTAGCAGATGAGGTTGAAAATCCCGATGTTATCTCCTCCTCCTCAATTCCTGGCTGGCCTGGCTCTACAGTGCAAGGGCATCAAGGCAAGCTTGTATTTGGAACGCTTAATGACACGCCAGTATTGGTTATGCAAGGGCGAACACATTTTTATGAAGGGCACAGTTTACAGCGTATTACTTTCCCAATTCGAGTGATGAAGCTATTAGGGATCGAAACGCTTATTGTCACGAATGCGGCCGGGGGGATTAACTCTAGCTACACCGAGGGTGATTTAATGATCATCGAGGATCACATCAATTTTCCAGGAATGGTGGGTAATAATCCTTTAATTGGAACCAACCTAGAAGCTTTCGGAGCACGCTTCCCCGATTTAACTCATGGATATGCGGGTGATCTGCGTGCGTTGGCGCATCAAGCTGCAAGCGCCGTTGGGGTTAATGTGCAAGAAGGTGTATACGCTTGCCTTAGTGGACCCACGTATGAAACCCCGGCCGAACTGCGGTTTCTCAATATGATTGGTGCAGATGCGGTTGGGATGTCTACCGCCCACTCTACAATTGTTGCCAACCATTGTGGCATTCGCGTGTTAGGCATATCCACAATTACCAATATGGCGAATCTGAACCCCATCCAAGAGGATGTAACCAATCATGAAGAGGTTCTTGAAATCGGGAAACTGGTGGTTCCAAAGTTGGCCAAACTTCTGCGGGAAATTGTAGGAAGATGCGATTAACAAACAGTAAATGCGGTTCTTTCGGATAAGATGCTGAAATGAACGAAGAGTGCTGTCAATCATTCCTCATTTCATCATCTTATCACCTGTTATCAAACAAAGACCACAGACAAAGACCACAGAATTCATCAAAGAACCTCTGCATCCTTGGTTTTTCTTCTTTATTTAATAAACCCCTCTTCTAATTTCTCTTTTCTCGCTTCTAATCTAAAATCGGTCACATGGAAGGGATTTACGTTTTTCTTCTTCGGTGGGATATACCGATATTTTTTATCGCCACAATTAGTCTACTTGTGGCATTGGTTCGGCTGATGCAGGCTCGCTATGTTATGCAGCGTGCCATGTTTACGCTGGAACGCGATTTTGCCAAAGAGCGCAGAGCAAGTGGGTTCGCACTATTATTCACAGCGTTGATAGCGATAAGCATTCTTTGGTATGTCAATCAAGTCGTTGCCCCTAAATTATCTCCGGAGCTATTGTTTCTTCCTACTGTGACGCCTGATCCATTAGAAACACCATTTGCTTCCCCTTCACCTATGGCGCCTACTGAAGCACCGGTTCAACGAATTGATCAACAAACTCCTGTATTTGTGGCAACTGCGACACTAGATCCGATTATTTCTGGGATAACGGCTGAAGTCCCAACGCCTGATGATGTCATCCAAACTCCAACTCGCTCCTTTACAGACGCATTCATTCCGGAGGGGGGAGGATGTACCCCAGGTGTCAATATTAACAGCCCACGACCTGATACAACCCAAACAGGAACCCTGAGTTTTTATGGAACAGCTACGGATCGCAATTTTGCGTTCTATGGTCTTGAAATATCCGGGCCGGGTACTGGCAGTGAATGGATTAATCTGTTAAGCGGGGGAAATTTCGAGCAGGTACAAAACAACCTGTTAGGGTCAGTCGACTTAAGCCAGCTTGAAAACGGCCGTTATGAAGTTCGTCTCTCTGTTTTCGCTGACGGAGCGGAGCCAATCGCACGTTGCCAAATCGGGATTTTCATCACTTTAGGGGAAGACGGAAATCCGGTAGAAAATTGATAGCAGAAGATAGACAGCTCTGGTGCAAGAAAATCGTGACTCAGATAATCAGTAGCAGGTGAGTCTAAGCCTAGGCCTCAGTTCATTCCTAATGGCTTAGCAAACCTTACAGAGGGACGAAACGATTAACACGATTCGAAAAGGAAAAACAACGAGTTTTTCTACTTCAGTTTGCCCAATTAAAATCTGATAAAAATCATTGCAACGGCCGGTTTTGGCCTTCCACAAAACAGCTTGGTTAAAGATCGGCCGTTGCTTAAATAGATTTTGGAAATACAAACCTCGTTTAGACTTTGTGTTTCAAGCCAATATCAAACAGGCATCTCCATACTCGTGCCATAAATAACCAAGGTTTTTCGCCTGCGAATAAGCCTTCTCAATCAGCTTCCACGGTGCAAAACTCTGCAGCAGTTGCAAATGGCTGGTGCCATCTTCATGCATGCCGGTGATCAACCCTGTCACAATTTTCCGGTTATAGGTGGGGCTGAGTAACAGCGTGGTGATGCCACTGCCCGGCCGGATCTCACCATCTTGCATTGCTGCACTTTCTAACGCTCGGGTCACACTTGTCCCCAAAGCAATGACACCTCGGTTTTCTTGTTTGGCGGTGTTGATGATGTCTACAGCGGCCTGGGGTATCTCAAAATATTCAGGCAGAGGCAGCAGCTGATCTAAGTTTTCTTCGCCCGTGCTTGAAATCCCGGCCGCATGTAGCAGTGAAACCACCTGAACCCCTTTGTTTTGCAGAGCCAGCACGATTTCCCAAGTGAGCAAAAATGAGGCCGACGGAGCTTCTAAAGCGATCGGCTTACTTGCAAAAATCGTTTGCCCATCCCACAGCTCAAGCGCATCTTGATGATAAGAGTATTGAATTAAGCGGCCGACTTGGTACATCTGGTGCAGTAGCTTGTGCGGAGCAGACAAAAAGCGTATTTCAATAAAGCGCTGACTTTCGGCCGACACTTCTAGCACTTCGGCTTCTAGTTCCGCCCCGAAATTCAACCGGTCGCCACGTTGAAATGGTGGCGTTTCTGTACGATTTTCAGTTGGGAGACGCCAATCGCCTTGGCCAAAAACAAACGCTTTCCAATGGTCATATGTGTCACCATCACCGCTTAGATTTTGTGCCAAGCGCAACTCGATTTCTCGGCCGCTTTCTCGATGGATTCCCATATAACTAGCGGGCAAGGTGGCGGCCGCATTTGCGACTAACACGTCGCCCGCTTTAAATTGGCTGACAAAATCATCTTGTCTTAGATAATTTACTTGTTCATTGTTACTTTCAGCGTGGATGACAAGCAGTTTTGCATCCGGCCGATGGCGATCCGATGTTGTTGCGATATGTGTCTTGTTCATGATTGAACCTCCTCTTTGACCCAGGCTTGGCGGCCGTAGCGAACCTGTGTCGGCTCATTTTCTTGACTCAAAAATTCCAGTAAATCTTGGGCAACCGCTGTTGGCTCATAAAGGTCAGCAACATCCGCATCGGGAATCGCTGCCAGATGCATCGGCGTGTGCATATCCCCTGGGTCAATGGCCAAAAACCGAACCCCTTGCTCACCTAATTCTTCGCCCCAGACTCGGGTGAGATGATCAAGGGCCGCTTTTGAAGCAGCATAACTTCCCCATTGTGGATAGGCGGACACGGCCGCGTCGCTTGAAATATTGACCACCGCTCCGCGATGTTGCAGCAACATGCTGGGCAAAAAGGTTTTCGTCAGCCGGAACGGTCCTATCAGATTGGTTGTCAACACTTGCTCCATATCTTCGCATTCTGTGTCTAACAGCAATTTGAGCGGGGTTTCGCCTAAATAGCTAGCGTTGTTAAAGAGAAAGTCGATGCCACCCAAAACGCCTAACGCTTCCCCTGAAATGCGGTGGATGTCATGTTTGTTGGCAACGTCTGCCTGGATGGGATGGATGTTTGTATGTGCGGCCGTCTGTTTTAAATTGGCTTGATCACGAGCAACAATAACAACCCGTGCTCCTAACTCATTTAAGGCCAGCGCCAATGCTTTTCCAAGGCCGGAAGTGCCTCCGGTTATAACGACTCGTTGATTTTTCCAATAATTTGTGTTCATTAGGTTTCTCCATTTTTAATTAGTAAAGATTTATCTTTAGAAAAATAGTAGCACGCTTCTTTGATTTGTAAAGAAAAAACTTTATTAAAAAGCCAAAATAGGGTAAACTTGGGGAATATCTACAAACCCAATCGTTATCATGGTGGCGTAAATGGCTAAAGAGAAAACAAAAGAACCCAACAAAAGAGGCAAGGAATATAAAACGCGTAAAGCGATCATAGATATTCTGAAACAAGAGGGACCGCAGGATTCCCAAACGCTGGCAAACCGGCTTGAAGTAACGGCGATGGCGATTCGGCAACATTTATATTCGTTGCAGAACGAGAAGTTGCTGACGTTTACTGAGGTAGCTCGCCCCAAAGGGCGCCCCGCAAAAATGTGGGAGCTGACGCCGGCCGCCAATAAATTTTTCCCTGACGGCAATTCAGAATTGCTTGTGGACATGATCGACTTAATCGGCAATATTTATGGAGAGGATGGCCTAGAAAAGCTGATTCAAACCCGATCTAAAAACCAGCTAACCCAGTACCAGCAACAGCTAAATCCGGCTGATTCGCTACGTGAAAAACTCAAAACTGTGGCAAAAATTCGCACGGAAGAAGGATATATGGCTGAAATTCAAGCTCGAGAGGATGGGTCATTTCTGCTGATTGAAAATCATTGTCCGATTTGTGCAGCCGCTCAAACGTGCCGCAAGTTCTGCTCGGCCGAACAGACTCTTTTTAAAAAGCTTCTAGGGCCGGAAGTCAGCATCAATCGATCTGAACATATTTTGGAAGGGGAGAGGAGATGCGTGTATGTGGTTAA
>JBLIMP010000069.1:0-17355 GCA_047638855.1 Cellvibrionaceae bacterium
TGTTCACTCGTCATATAACCGGTAAAATACTCTCTGTTTTTGAACTTAAGCGCGTCATTGTAGCGTCTTTCGTACCCAACTGTAGTGACAACCTTGCCACTGGTAACACGGCCTCAGGTAGACCCGGCAAGATGGCCGGGATATACCTCAACGTGATCGGGTAGATCTAAAAAGCGGGGGATTGACGTGTCATAAAGCATGTCAGCCCCTTCAACACCACCTTGAGCCAAGTCTGGCCGGGCAACGTCGCCAACCATGACGAAGTCGGCCGTTAACATCGCCCATGGTTCGTCACCACGCGGATAGTCAACGACCAGTACATTAATCTGCTCCGGCCGATGGCCTGGCACATGTACAATCTGCAACCCAACACCGCCCATTCTAATTTCATCCCCATGTTTGATTCGAGTTGCTTCGTATTCAACCTCGATCAGTTCTGGCACCATGAGTTCCGCCCCTGTGGCCTCTGCCAACCGGCGAGCACCCGACACGTGGTCAGCATGGCTGTGTGAGTCGATGATATATTTAATGTTCGATTTTTTCTTTTTGGCCATTTTGAGGTATGGATCAATATCCCAAGTCGGATCAAAGACCATACAATCGCCGGTACGTTGGCAGCCTATCATATAGGCTGCACAGCCGGTTTCTTCGCGTACTAGAGTTTCAAACCACATGTTGTGTTTCTCCTGGAAAATAGTGGGAAGTGATTAGTGGGAAGTGACAAGTAACTAGTAGAAAGTTGAAGTAGATTTCACTAACCACTAGTTACTTGTGCGAAGCACGCTAGTCACTTGTTAATGGGGTAGCCGCGGCCGTAAATGGCCGTACAGATACATGCCGCCTAACGCCCCGATAAATGTTAAAACAGCGACCCACTCACCCGCGCCGATTTGTGCATAGATTGGACCAGGGCATGCCCCTGTAATCGCCCAACCCATCCCAAAAATCGTGCCGCCTAAAATGACCCCTTTGTTGTAGGGTTTAGGTTTATGTTCGATCGGTTCACTGTCTATTGTTTTTATCTCAAATCTTCTGATTAGCCACATTGAAATGGCGCCAATAACGACGGCTGTCCCTATGATAAGATACATGTGTGGTTCTTTAAATAGGAACATATCGTGGATCCGTTGCCATCGAACCACTTCAGATTTAATAAGCACAATACCGAATAGTGTGCCAAGCAGTAAAACCCGCACATAAGCGGCCGTGGACAGGCCGACGGCTGTTTTCAACTCATCATTGAACTCTGAAAGACTATGTTGTGCCATGATTAAACAACCTCCTATTAAAAGATGAGTGAGCCAAGAACCCACGTGACAAATAAACCACCGACGAAAAAGAAAATGGTAGCGACCAAACTGACCCAGCTTAAATTAGACAGCCCTGTGATTGAATGGCCCGAGGTACAGCCGCCAGCGTAGCGTGTGCCGAAGCCAATAAGAACCCCGCCGATGAGCAAGCGAGCCATTCCGGCCGTGGTGTAAAAGCTAGCCGGTAAAAACTCAGCAGGAGTGGCTGAGAGTAAGTTGTTGGCAATAAATCCCCCCAGAGCAATCCCCACGATAAAGACGATATTCCATATGCTACTTCGCCAATCATTGTCACGTAAATAAGCGATGTTGCTGTTCGGACTGCATATGGAGCCGATGTGTTGCAAGCTGCTTGAAATGCCAAGAGCCTTGCCTGAAAAAATATATAGAGCTGGGACGGTCAGGCCAATTAAGATGCCTGAGAACCACCACGGCCACGGTTGTAAAATTAAATCGATCACGAATTGTCTCCTAAGTTTCTCTAATGCCTGATGCTCTAAAGATTGTAGTTACGCTGCTTTAAGCTGAGGCAAAGGTTTTGTAAAACATTTGTAAGGGCAGACGCTGGGCCTGCAATACAAAACCGCCCATCGGCCGGATTGAGATTGGCTGATGGGCGGTGGGATTTGGATCAATTTGATTTGTGATGTCTTACTGAATCTATGGAGATTTCTATGGATTAATTCGCTGAATCGTAGCGGTGAATGAGGTGGCTCGTTTGGGCAAGTAGCCCCCTTAATCCCTTAAACGATAGAAGCAGAAAAGTGGCAGAAATCAAAACAGGTCAGGTGCTCCTATTAAGGACACACCTGTAAGGACACACCTGACCTGTTTTCAAATAGCCTATAAAATACAGATGGAGTTTTGCCTCCTACTCTGAATACGAATATCTAAAAGATTATTCGCTTGCATGGCCATGACCGGCCGACAAACCACCACCTGCTAAGAACGTACCTTGTGGACCATCGAAATCAACTTCATCAGGGGTAATGCCCTTGGCTTCGACACCTGGTACACCATTAACTGCTTCAGTTGAGGCGGCTAAGTTGAAGATGGCATAAGCGATTGCATCTACGTTTATTTCAAGTGCTTCGATGCTTAGGTTGTCAATTGTGTCACAAGCCTGGTGGTAACAAGGATCATATTGGTCACCGGCCGTTCCACCCCAAATCGCTGCTTGCTCTTCGGTTTTGATGCCTTCAGCCCCAGTGAACAAACCACTTGCAGGAATACCAACGCTAATGAACGCCTGGTAGTCAGAGCGGCCTGAAAATGCTGAGTCTTCGTATGGGACACCGTTAATCGAGTAATACGCCTCGAATAAGTCCTCAAGTGCGGCCGAGCCAGCTGGAACTGGTGCAGATGCTGTAAAGGTTGATTCATCTGCATCGTATACACCGTAGATCGCATTTGGAGAGCCAACCATATCAAAGTTCAAGTATGCGGCTAATGCGAAATACTCTTCATTGGTCAAACCAAACTCAGGATTAAATACATATTCGTTTGAACCGATCAAACCGGATTCTTCTGCACCCCACCATGCAAAACGCAGGGTGTTTTGTGGGGTGTACTTCTTGTTATTTCCTAATTCAAGAGCAATCGCAAGCAGTGCGGCTGAGCCACTGCCGTTGTCATTGATGCCAGGGCCTTCATCAACAGAGTCAAGATGCGCACCTGACATGACTACATTATCAGAATTGACGCCAGGTAAATCAGCAATCACATTTTCTGTTGTTTTGGTGAGGATGGTAGTATCGGCTGCCAAATCAACATCTGCTGCATTTAGGATTATAAGTGCATCGTCATACGCAACGTCAAGGACAGGAATATTGACAATGCCAACGACTCCTTCTCCTAATGTTCCGCCGATAATGCCAAAACGTCCATCCGCGTTTCCTTGGTTAAAGATAATGACCGCTTCAGCGCCTGCGGCTGTTGCATTAATCGCTTTTAATCCAAATGCACATGAACCACGCTGGATTAATGCGATGTCATTGGCACCGGAAAAGTCAAGCCCGTCAAAGTCAGTTGTCTCACAGCCAGATGTTGAGGAATTGCCTAATCCAAGATCTAGATCAACAGAGATTACATTGCCGTCGTTGACAACACCTGAGCCTGAGTAGCTCATTGTTTGCGTCTCGACCGCTACACCGTCGGCGGTGAGGGAACTAGAGTTTTCTGAATACAAACTGAACGAAAATTCTTGGCGTTCGATAATGTACCCGGCGTCTTCTAGCAAACCAGCAACATAGTCGGCCGAAGCATCGTATCCAGATGTGCCAGATGCACGTATTCCGCCATTGGCATCAGCGATTGCTTGAAATGCGGCAAGGTGCTCAAGTACGCCATCCGCATCAACACAATTTAAAAGTTTGTCTATTGTGTTTAATTCCCGATTGCTGCAACCCGAGCTTGAAGGTGCAGCAAAAACAGCAGATGGGATCATGGCTGCGATGAGAAAGAGTCCTAAAATTGCAACGAGACGACGATTAAAACGTTGTCCTAATGTTGGTTCAAGTTTCTTTCCAGATAGTACGGGGGACTGGTTTTGCCAAATGGATTTTTTAAAGTTTCTCACAATTATCTCCTGTATTATTGCTAACATAGTAAGACGAACCTAGTGGTTCGTTTTTTTAAAATAATGATTTTGGATTGCTTTTTAGAAAATGGTCGAAGTCACGACGCTTCTTTTTTTAGAGACTAAACTTTTTCAATTCTTCCGTAACTTTCGTACATCCTTCAAAATCGGGTCAATCATTGATCTGTACTGAATAAATGGCCTTTGTGCGAATTAGTGCGCTTTAAAAAAAGCTATTTCAACTCGGGCTAGTAGGCGGAAAATCTAACTAATTTCGAGCAATTACCTAAAATGAATTTCACGTGCATTTAATTTGCACGGAATACAAAAGACGAAGGTTGAAAAGAGTGGAGGACGGTGTAGTGCATGAAATCATGGGGTTAAAAACCTTTAGTGATTCGCAATACCTGCAGCGTGATGTGGACGGAAATATAAAACTCATGGGTGGGATTTGTTGATTTTCGGCTAGAGTTTATATAAGGTTGCATCGCACTAGTACCATGGTACTCAGTGCGAGAAATTAGTACATACAGGAAGCTATAAAGAATCAGGGCTAATTTTTGAAATACAGTTGAATTTCGGCCCTGTATGGCGTAATTAATGACAATTTTTTTCACAATTGGCGCGATTAAATTAACCACCCCATGGATATCAAAAAATCCTTTGCCTCTGACTATGGCAGGACCCCCTATGATGACCATATCGATGTTTTAGGAAACACTTGAATTTCAGGTCTAACTCCTCTGGCTAACTCCAATTTTTGCAAGCCATCATCCATCATCTATCTAGAAAACTGACATTTTTAATAACAACACTGAACAAAACAGGGCTATTAAGAAAGGGTAGAGTGGGTGTAATCTCATACAAATGTTTTACATGCGGTTTATATTTATTTTGTCGGCCGGGAGTAAGCTAGAAGAATGACAATACCATCCATCCCTATTAAAAAGAATTTCGGCCGATTTGCCCGCTATTTGCCGATTTTAGAGTGGGGCCAAAACTATACTCGCGAAACCTTTTCGGGTGATCTGCTGGCTGGGGTGATTGTGGCGATTATGCTTGTACCCCAAAGCATGGCCTATGCACTGTTGGCCGGGTTACCGCCCGAAGTTGGGCTGTACGCCAGCATCGTGCCGCTGATTTTGTATGGATTATTGGGGACGAGTCGTAGTTTGGCCGTTGGTCCGGTGGCGATGGTTTCGTTGCTTGTTGCTTCAGTGGTTGTTCCGCTGGCGGGAGGTAATCCGGCCGAAACCTTGCTCTTGGCTGTGACGCTGGCTCTGCTTGTTGGCCTGATCCAAACCTTAATGGGAATTTTGCGCATCGGCTTTTTGGTTAATTTCTTGAGCCATCCGGTGCTGTCGGCGTTTACAAGCGCAGCCGCTATTTTGATCGGCTTTAGCCAGCTCAAAAGCCTGTTGGGGTTTAAAGTCCCTAGGTTTGAATATTTTTATGAAACGGTTGTCTACACCTTTTCGCATTTGCCTGAAACCAACCTGACCACCTTGGCAATTGGTTTGGTTGGGATTGGGATTCTGTTCGTGTTTAAAAAGTGGTTGCCTAGCTGGCTTGAATTGGCCCGCATCTCCCCATCTTTAAAAACGGCCCTAAGTAAGATGGGGCCGCTGGTGATTGTGATTGTTGGAATTTTGGGGGTCATGTTCGGCCGGTTAGACGCTTTGGCTGGGGTCAGCATTGTGGGGGCAGTACCTAGTGGATTGCCGCCGTTTTCGCTGCCATCTTTTGCCCCTGAAAAATTGCTGAGCTTGTTGCCGGCCGCCATCGCTATTAGCATGGTGGGCTACATGGAAAGCGTATCGGTAGCCAAGTCACTGGCGAGCAAGCGGCGTGAAAAAATTGATCCAGATCAAGAACTAATTGCGCTGGGGATGGCCAATTTGGGGGCGGCGTTCACCGGCGGTTTTCCCGTAACGGGGGGTATTAGCCGTAGCGTGGTCAACTTTTCGGCCGGAGCACGCACCGGCATGGCGTCGATTGTGACGGCCGGATTGATTGTGCTCACGCTGTTATTTTTGACCCCCATCTTTTACTATCTGCCGCAGGCGATGTTGGCGGCCATTGTGCTGGTGGCGATTTTTAACATGGTTGATTTTGGCACGGCCATGCGCGTGTGGCGTTACAATCGGGCTGATGGGGTTGCTTGGTGGGTGACGTTTTTGGCGGTATTGGGGGTTGGGGTTGAGACGGGGATTTTGTACGGGGTTGCGGCTTCGATCTTGCTATTTATTTGGCGGACTAGTCGGCCGCATGTGGCTGTGGTCGGCCGGGTGGGACAGTCGGAGATTTACCGAAATGTGTTGCGCCACGAGGTGCAGACGTGGCCGGAACTCATCGCCATACGGATTGACCAGAGCCTTTATTTTGCGAATACGAAGTTTTTGGAAGACACGGTATTGGGACTGGTGGCTGACCGGCCGGAAGTGAAAGACTTTGTGCTGATCTGCACGGCCGTTAACTTTATCGACGCCAGTGCCATTGAGACGCTCGAATCTTTGTTAGAACAGCTACGAGATGCGGGAGTGACGTTTCACTTGGCGGCCGTCAAAGGGCCGGTGCTCGATCAGCTCAAGCAGAGCGAGTTTTGGGATCATTTTGATGAGAGTCAGCTGCACTTCACGACGCATGACGCACTAAAAACGTTGAGATATGTTCCGCTCGACTTGTGATGATGTATTTTACCGCCGAGCTTTGCTAATCGGCCGAAGTTTCGAGCTTGCCATCGGCCAACCATCTTTTGAGGGTTTCATAAACGTCTAAATTGCTGAGTAAATCAACATGATTGATGCCTCTGCAAACCGATTGATGGGACTCTGGAAATAAAAGCTGACGTTGCAGATTTGGATGACGCCCCAGCGCACTATCTACTGTCACCAACCCATCTCCAATCAAACCATCACCCAGTTTGCTGGCATTTTGGGTAATTGTTCCGGCGATTGCGTAGCATAAAACCCCATCTGGTAAAGGCACAGCGGTACGGAGATCATCTGATCGTTTAAACCGATCTTTCCCCTGCCAGTCTTCATCAAGCAAATTGCCATAGCGCAAATCAGTTACGCCGCTGCTGCGGATTTTCCCCAGCTGCGCAAAAGGGGTGCTGTAGGGGCTAATTTCTAAGAGGGTGTCTATCCAATTGCCCCCTTTTTCTAGCGGTGCGCCGTGATGCGGCGTGCCCAAAAATACGATTTTGGTGAGATGCTTCATCCAAGTGTGGCCGTACTCTTTTCCATAATGATACGCACTTCGAGCCACCAGTCCGCCCATGCTGTGGGCAACAATGGTCAGCTCCATGGGCTCTTCTGATTGTGCCAGTAGGGCTTCTAATAAAGCAGAAAATTCTTTGCCGTTTTCCGACGTGTGTAACCCTGAATTGTAGCGAAGGTAAAGTGGAGTGATGCCTAAGTCTCTAAAAATGGCGCCCCCATGATCGTGCCCTTTTCTTTCCCATTGCAAATCATTCATGCAGGAGCCATGCAGCATAATGGCTATTTTTCCATTGGCTTGTTTTACTGTTTCAGATAGCTCTGTGTTATTTAATAGCTCTCCGGCACGGTAGAATCCCATCGTAATGGCTAAAGGGTTATTTGTGGCAACCAGGTAGTCTCCCAGAACACCGTTTAGTGCCGCAAGGACCGCTTCACGGCCGGCCGCAGGTTCCCCATCCTGCATGATTGCCAGCGAGTTTAATTGGCTTAATGAAGAATCTAAGCCATGCCCCACCGTTTCCGTAATTGTCCGGACCGTCTGGTAAACCATCCCCGTGAGACCGGTGGTTTGGGTCTGCTCTGGGTCACCGATCCGGCCGCCTAAACTTAAGATGGTGCGATGCATAGAGTCGACGATGTTGGTGATACCCAAAATAGCATCAACGGCTAATTTTCCTGTGCCCCGCATGGCGTTTAAGCGATTGTTTGATTTTTCAGGCATAGTTTTTTTTGCAAAAATCCTCTCTTGCAAGGATTAAGATTCTGCTTTGGCGAGGCAGTTTGTCCTGTATTTGTATTTGCATTTGTAATAGTAGGTTGGATTGAGTTTCTTGCCCAACAGCATGAAGACCTTCAACGCGGGAGTTGATCAAGAACGGAGCTTTGCTTGAAACAAACTGATCTACCAGCCAAGTTTTTTCGTTCCAGCTTCTCCCCCGAACTCCAAATATGCCTGACCGATGTTAATACGATGTGGCCCTAAAGCATCACGATTTGTAATAGGCATTTTCTCCAATCCTTGAGCAATGGTTTCCGCACCGTTCAACCCGTCGGCTAAAGCCTGAGTCACCAACGCCTTTAATTCATAGAGATAGGATAAGCTGTTCGAAAACCGTGTGTTTATCTCTGCGCTATCCTGAGTTGGGTTTGCGTGGCCGGGAACCAGATGGCGAATGTCGAGCGTTTTGAGGTGCTCCAGACTTTGGATGAATGCTTCACAGCTATGGAAGACAAAAGGGACTTCGAAATTTATTAAATTATCGGCCGACCAAAACAATCCACTGTTTTTCTCAAAGAGGGCCGCCTGTCCCTTGCAATGTCCAGGGACATGGACAATCTGCAATTCAGCGTCTCCGACTGTCAGTGTGTCATTGTTGGTAAATATCTTGTCTGGTTTCGGAATAACGAAAGGAGTTGTGCGGGAAATGCCAGCATCTTTTTCCCAATGTGCCAACGCAGTTAACGTTCGATTCTGGTTTTCCGCTTCAAAAACTTCATCATAGAATGGGGGGCCATAAACGGGCACATTTGGAAGCCGTTCTGGCCCCATAATATGATCCCAATGCCAATGGGTCAGGTAAATGCCGGCAATTTCCCATCCTTTTTCAATCACAAAATTACTGATCGAATCGACCTCATTTGGTGAAAGACCCGGATCGATTAGTAACGCTTGGTTTTGGCTCACAAAAATGCCGGAATTTATATCAAACCATGCACTCTGTTGCACCCATAGATTAGGTGATAATTGTTCAATTGGAATTTTTTTCACAATTTGATTTCCTGTCCAAACATTATTCTGTGCCCTTCGGGTGTAACAACACCAAATTCTCTGAGACCCCAAGGTTTATCCGCAATGGTTTGCGTAAATTTAACGCCGCGATCTTTATACACGTTAAATAGGTCATCTATCCCTTCGCAATTCACATAGGCAAAATAGGAGTGATTATTCGTCTCACTGGCGGGCATCTCCCCTTCACAGTGACCCACCATAAGATAGAAGCTATCCAGGGCTAAAAATGACCAGCCACCGATACGTGAGCTTAATGTAAACCCTAACTTTTCGATAAAAAACTTTTCCGCTGTGTCTAGGTCGTTGACTGCTAGGACATGCTGTGTCTTGCTAACTTTAAACATAGTTTTACTCTTGGTTTTAAGATTCATGATAATAAGTTGAATAGCCGTTGGGCAGCATTATTCGACTTCTTTCACCCGTATTTATGCTCTCTACAATTTGAGCGGCTCAATTACTCACTTAGGGTTCGTTCGTTTTTAACTTTTGATCATTTAATCAGGCACATTCGCACGTCGTCAGCGAGGCACTCATGCGTTCAAAATATTTCATGAGTGTCCTGAATATAGCTTACAAAGTAAAGGGCAAGTTGGCATTTCCAACTATTGCGTCAACGACGCTTGCGAGGGGTGCCGTGGCGTCGATGATGATTGAGTTCTTAGGAAGCCCTTCTTTTGTTGCATGTTGATGTCGCGCAAAGGATTCCCCTTCGCTTGCCGTTCCTCCCCACTCGTCTTCAGGTCGGCCGGCAAGCCGCCGATTCAGCGTTTCCAGATCGACCTCAAGCACAAAAACGCCATCGAACAGATCGATGAAACGGCCGGAATTCCTGGAACCGCCGCAGAAGAACGTTGCCGCATATCTTCCGGCCGTCGACGGCCGCTTCGAGGCGTTAGGCGTCATCGTTGATGCGTTTGTTATCCCTGCTGAATTCATCGTTCAAGGCTACAATCACGACTGGTTCGATACCCACTTCCCTTTTCAGTTCTAAACCTTGGATAGATTATTATGAGCACGCTACCTCGAAGCAAAAAAAACCAAACCAAGCCTAATCCCCAAGGCCTACACCCGAGGAACCTCCACAGGCAGGGGTATGACTTTCCAACACTGGTAAAAAGTTGCCCTCACCTAGCCCCGCATGTGAAAATAAACGCTTATGGCAATCTGTCTATAGACTTCGCCGACCCCTCGGCCGTCAAAGTGCTCAATGCTGCGCTATTAAAACACCACTACAACCTTATCGATTGGGATATTCCAGAAGGGGCACTTTGCCCGCCCATCCCCGGCCGGGTCGACTATATCCACACGGTAGCGGAATTGCTGGGGTGTAGCGAGTTGACGACGAACCAGGCGAATAGTCGGCCGAAAATCAGCTTGCTTGATATAGGGACCGGTGCAAATGGAATCTATCCGCTACTGGCCTGCCAAATATACGGCTGGCACTGTGTGGGGAGTGATATTAACAGTCAGTCGATTCAGAACGTCGCCTCGATTATCGATAGTAACCCCCACCTAAAAGATCGCTTCATCCTGCGTCTGCAACCCGATAAAAACCGTATGTTTGACGGGATCATTCAACCGGGCGAATTTTTTGATGTCAGCGTCTGCAATCCACCCTTCCATGCTTCCCCAGAAGAAGCATTCAAAAGTAGTCAGCGTAAATTGAACAATCTTGCTCGCAATCGCGGCGAGCAATCAACTACGTCTCCAACCCTAAATTTTGGCGGTCTCGAAGCTGAGCTTTGGTGCAAGGGGGGCGAACGATTGTTTCTTAAAAAATTGATGAAAGAAAGCCAGCTTTTTTCCGGTCAATGTCGCTGGTTTACCAGTTTGGTTTCGAAAATTGAGAATGTAAAGCCTGCAAAAAAATTACTGCATAAGCTGGGTGCGCTTGAGATAAGGGAAATAGAAATGGCGCAGGGGAATAAGATGACGCGCATATTGGCTTGGACGTTTATTTAAACTTCGCGCTAGCATGACAATGAGATAGTCCACTTTTCCGATGAAGAAATCATCGCAGTTTTTTTAAGAGCAGATGTCTAATAAGGCTCACATTGTTATACATAACGGTGGCTTCATCCGCACCCCGCGTCGGTTGCAAGCTCTGTTTGGCGGCGAACTATGTGATTTGTAAATGGGTGAATCGGCCGGAGGCCGTCCACAGCTCTTTCAGCCTTTTTCAGTATGGAAGACCACGTCACAGCAGGGAGGCGCTCGCTCTGCTACTTGAAGGTTTGCGTCTTTAGGAGCTCGCCCGCCTCATCGTAAACCTTCCAAGTGCCCCTCTTCTTGCCGTGTTCGAAGCGACCTTCATCCCAGAGTTGGCCATTGGCATGGTATCGCTTCCATGCACCGTGCTTTTGCTCTTCATCGTCGAAGCCGCCCGTCGCCCGTGGTTCGCCAGTCTTGAAAAACCATTTCCACCGACCAACGATCTTTCCGTCCTTGAAGCGGCCGGAGGACTGCATCTGACCATTGTTGAGAAAGTACTTCCACTTTCCTGATTTCTTTCCGTTGTCGAACTCACCCTGGCAAGAGATGAGGCCGTTCTTGAAGAATAGCTTAAAGGGACCATTTTTAAGATTGCCGTCTTCATCGATTCCAGGAATGTCTTTCATTGGGTCTCGCTCCTACTAGTTTGCTAGATAATTATTTTCGGGGTTGGCCTAATGCCCTGCTTGCGAGCTAAGTAACCGTTCAGAGGGGTGTAAGGCCGTAGGCATTCCCTTCGGTCGGGACGGGAAGAAAATCTCTTCTTCGGGGCTTAAAACCGCCCCGCCCCTTTCACCCCTACGAAGTTATGCGTATCAATGACAGGGGGACTGAACGGTTACCGAGCTAATTAATGGGACGATGCCCTCAGCTTCTTTCAGGATTTTGATAATCTGGGTTTCGGTAAATCGTTTCGTTTTTATTTGGAATTCTCCTGTCAATATTTTTGCAGAAAATTCCAATTCTTGCGGATCCTGTTTTAGGGGCTTATTACCGCTGAGTACTAATCTTGCTAACATTTTGGATCATTAAAGAAAGGTATGGAATAATTATATCGGAATATTTTGCAATAAAGTGAGGCTAGGAAAAAAAATGAGTACATTTGATATTGGAAAAGCAAAACGAGAGACGCGTGCGGCCGATGGGATGATCCATTTTAATAATGCAGGTTCTTCAATGATGCCCAGTCCTGTGGCTGATGCATTGTATGCTTATTTGCAAAAAGAAGAGCTGATAGGCGGGTATGAAACGGCGGCGGCCGAGAAAGATGCCTTAGACAATTTTTATATCGCATCTGCCAAACTTTTGAATTGCGACCCCGATGAAATCGCTTTTATTGAAAATGCGACCCGTGCCTGGGATATGGCATTTTATTCTTTCCGCTTTGAGCCAGGCGATAAAATAGTGACATCGATTTCTGAATATGGCAGTAATGTTATCGCCATGATTCAACAGGCAAAACGGTATGGGGCTGAAGTTGTGTTTGTACCAGACGATGAATATGGGCAGCTTGATATCGTCGCTTTAGAGAACTTGCTCGATGAAAACGTGAAACTGATCGCGATCAGCCATATCCCAACTGGAGGCGGCTTGGTGAATCCGGCGGCTGCCGTGGGCAAAGTCGCCAACAAAGCTGGAATCCCTTACTTGCTTGACTCGTGCCAAGGTGTAGGCCAATTGTCGCTTGATGTGCAGGCGATTGGTTGTGATATGTTGTCGGGAACCGGCCGGAAGTTTCTACGTGGCCCGCGCGGAACAGGCTTGCTTTATGTACGCCGCGAATTTGCCAAAACGCTTGAACCCGTGATGCTTGATCAACATGCAGCAACCCTTGTGTCTGCCACCGAGTATACGGTGCGAGATGATGTGAAAAAGTTCGAAAACTGGGAGCAAAATTTTGCTGGTAAAGTGGCTTTAGGTGTTGCGATTGATTATGCGCTTGAATGGGGATTAGAAGCGATTCAAGAACGGGTGTACGAGCTTTCGGCCGACCTGCGAGCAAAACTTTCAGCCATTGACGGCGTTACAGTGGCTGACGGCGGGGCTGAAAAGTGTGGGCTGGTTACTTTTATGACCCAGCAAAAGGATGCTGAAGCGATTAAAACCGCCTTGGCAGTTCATCGGATCAATGTGACTGTTTCAGATGGTTCTGGCTCTTTTGTCTCTTTTGAGAAAAGAGGGATTAAAGCATTGGTACGCGCGTCTCTGCATTATTTTAATGACGTGGAAGAGATAGATCGGTTTATTGATGTGCTAAAAACGATATTAGCGGCTTAGAAAATTGCTGGATGGGTTCTGCCCATCCAGCTCAACATATCGCCTACTAAGCGAGAAAAAATGGTTGAAATCGCCAAAAAAGATTCTTGGAAAACATCCCCACTTCCGGCCGAGCGGGCCGCGCTCGATATCGACGCGACAATTGATGAAGATGCTTGGGAGAAGATGAAAATCGGTTTTGTCCCACAAACGGCGAATGATAAATGGTTTGTCTATGTAGACACGGCCGAACAAATGCACATTCATCGGGCTTCAACAGGCACCTGTATTTTCCAAGTCCAGTTTGGCCTACATCCCTCAGGAGATGGAATAACCATTACAGAAGCTTGGGCCAATCGAAATCCCGAGCAGTATCGCAATACAAAAGCTGGGTATGACGCAAAACTACTGATTTATGTCATTCGCAGGCTTTTACTCAAGCACGATGTCCCTTTTCCTGCCCCAACCGCATTGCCTAAATCAAATATGTCTACGCATGAACAGCATGTGATGGGAAGCGAAAGTGGAATCGAAAAACGGCCCGGTAGCAGCGGTTTTATCCCGATCAGTCTATTGGACCTTTGATGTCGCTTTGCAGTGAACTTTGACGCTTGTCGTAGCAACCGCCTATGCTTAAAAGCTTTTTTTCTAAAGCTTCACTAAAAGTGCGGGATGGTTTACGGACATTTCATGACTCGGTTCTTAAGATTAAGTTTGGGATTATTTTTATTCGATCTTTTTCACCCAAATTTTTATAGAGAACATTTTTATGCTTAACGCTTTTAAGTTTTGGAGCCGTGAACTCCTCTTCGCATTCTTTCTTTTATTTCTTGCATTCTTTTCATTAAGACAACAATTTCCGGCATCTGGTTCATCTGATTTGATTTTTGAACCTGTGCCAAGCACTGTTCAAACTAGAAACGGTGTATTGGCGTCAGATGTGATGCGTGAAGCCTATCTCACATTTAATCCGGCCACTTTAAGCAGCCGATCTTCGGCCGACATCTCGTTTGCACTGTTTGCTGAAGATAGTGATGAGACTGCGGTTATCATTGAAGCCAGCCATACAAAAACAGACTCATATGAGTTGGGCGGCATGGTTTGGCTTGGAGCAGACCGGTCTGATCCTTTAAGCGAAGTGATTCTTTCATGGCAAGGAGATGTGCTTTACGGCCATATCCGGCGTGGAGAAGAGCTATATCGCATTCAACCAGACCCGTCGGCCGAAGGGCTACACATCGTACAGCAACTAACAGGGGAATTTGCCCCTGATGCGGAGCCACTCGTGCCGGAAGGAGCGGTTGAAGAGGCGGCGGTTGAAGAGGCGACAGAAGAGGCGACAGAAGATCGCATTCTGGATCAAGCCGATTTGGCTGAAAATCGTGCAATTGAAGCGATAGAAGTTGATATCTTGGTCGTTTATTCTTCTGCGGCTCGCTCTCAGGCAGGAGGAACAACTGCTATTCAAAATATTATTAATTCGGCCGTTTCGCAGACCAATGGTACTTATACCAATAGCGACGTCAATGCGTTCTTGAACTTAGTACATCTTGAAGAGATCAGTTTTAATGAGTCGAGCGACATCGGCAACGACTTAACTAGTCTTGTTTCTAATCAGCAAGTGCAGGCGTTACGTAATCAATATGGGGCAGACCTTGTTTTGTTTATGCGCCAGGATGCCGGTAACTACTGCGGCATAGCCTATGTGATGAGCCCCGTTTCATCTGGATTCTCCTCACGCGCTTATAGCGTTGTTGCTTATGATTGTGCTGTTTCTAACCTGAGCTTCGCCCATGAAACGGGGCACAATATGGGAGCCCAGCATGATCAAGACAATTCTGGTTCATCTTCGGGCGCCTTCTCATATAGTCATGGTTACCGATATATAGGCTCAAATTCATTTAGAACGATTATGGCCTATGCAAGCGGCTGCCCCGGCTTTTGTTCGCGAATTGGCTATTGGTCAAACAGTAACAAGTTTTATAACGGGCAACCGGCCGGGGTTAATTACCAATCTTCAAATGCTGCTGCTAACTATCTGACTTTAAACAACACTGTTGGGGTTGTTGCAAATTTTCGACAATCAGCAGCCACTCCAACCCCAACCCCCACAAACACCGCAACACCTACACCCACCAATACGCCTACAAACACCCCAACCCCTACCAATACCCCGACACCCACCCCCACAAACACACCTACCCCATTGCCCACCATCTTAGCGACAGTGGAACCGGACGTAGATACAGTTTTAGCAAATGGTGATTTTCGGTTTGAATTCCCGAGTGGAACATTCACAGATACGGTAGAAATTACGATTATCGCGCTTGATCCTGAAGATCTCCCGGCCGGGGCCAACGAAGGGATGGACACGACCCATTATCAATACTTGATTGGGGCGACAAACTTAAACAACCGTTCACCCATAGATCTAACATTGGGACACGACTTTACCGTCACTGTTTTCTATATGGATGATGGGATTCGCCGTGTAAAAGAGAAGACGTTAGGTGTTTTTTATTGGGACCCTGATATGACAAAATGGGTACTGGCTGCAAATCAGGATTTTGTTGAAAACGCTCGAATTGCCGGTGGCGGCTCTGAATTCACCTATTTTGCGGTGATGGGGGAAGAGATTGAAAAGGTTTATCTTCCGATATTATTTAGATAAAGAGCTGTACTCAGATGCCTTTAGCATAATGGGACTTTTCGTAAACAAGCGATAGACAAGGAATAGGCAAGGAATAGACATGCAGATTGACACACAGTTTTTGGTAACCGTCTTACAAAAGATGGTTCAGATCGATTCGACAAATCCCTCGTTGCACCCATCTGGCGCAGGAGAAAAAGAAGTAGCTAACTATGTTTCTTCTGTTTTGCAAGAGCTGGGCCTTAAGGTGCGTTCTTTTGAACCAGAACCAAATCGGGTCAGTGTTGTTGGGACGTTGAGCGGGACTGGGACCGGCCGCAGTTTGCTTTTAAATGCCCATCTCGACACGGTTGACGTTGCTGGTATGGGCGAGCCATTTTCAGGCGCCATTCGCGACGGGAAGCTCTACGGCCGGGGATCACAGGATATGAAAGGGGCGATGGCGGCCCAACTGGCGGCGGTAAAAGCGGTGATAGATGCCGGTATCTCTTTAAGCGGTGATGTCTATATCGCTGGTGTAGCTGATGAAGAATTTGCCAGCATTGGGGTCCAGTCGATTTTGCCCCATTATCAACCAGATGCAGTCATTGTGACTGAGCCATCTGACCTTGAGATTAGTATCGCTCATAAAGGCTTTGTCTGGGTTGAAGTCAAAACATTTGGGCGGGCCTATCATGGCAGTCGGCCGGACATGGGCATTGATGCAAATATGAGGATGGGACGCTTTTTGGCTAAGTTGGACCGCCTTGAACAAGAATTAGCCGGCCGGCCGCCGCATGCCTTAATTGGCCCGCCTTCCCTGCACGCAGCAACGTTGGCAGGCGGCTCAGCGTGGAGCGCATACTCGGCCGAATGCACATTGGGGATCGAACGGCGTACGATTCCGGGCGAAACAGTTGAACAAGTTGAGCAAGAGTTTCAGACTTTGATCGACGAACTAAAATCAGAAGACCCAAGCTTGAGAATAGAGATGCAAACAATGCTTGTTCGCGATTGGTTTGAAGTTGATGAATCGGCCGCCATTGTCAATAGCTTGAAGCAGGCAACTGGCCAGGTATTAGGCCAACAAGCACCCATTATTGGGCAACACTTTTGGACCGATGCAGCGTTTCATTCTAAAATCGGCTCAGATACCGTCCTTATCGGGCCAACCGGCCATGGGCTACATTCGACTGAAGAGTGGGTTGAAGTCGAATCAGTCATTAAATTGGCCGACATTTTAGCGAATGTAATCATTGATTTTTGCAAGTAAACGGATTCGGCCGGGTTTTGGCATACCCTACATGTTTCGACAGCGGCGACCTGTGGCACGATATTGCAAACCCTTATCAAACTTAAAAGCGGGCAATAAAATGTTTGTTAGTCATACCCTAAATTTAGCTCTTGTATGAATTACCCGCATCCGAGGGATTAGGTATGTATAGTTAATGAAGTAATCGAGAAAATATAGACTGTCTTCTCGCAACCTTTCTTGAGTTACTTTATTATTGTAGGGTTGAGAATGATACAACTTACACTTACAGTTCCATGCGGCCATGCGGCCATGCGGCCATGCG
>JBLIMP010000070.1:0-17339 GCA_047638855.1 Cellvibrionaceae bacterium
TATAACTAGACTATCGAATTCTCGTTTTGTTACTTGTGAACTGCATAGATTATGGACTAGCGATTAGATCAGAGCCTTTAAAAAACGAAAGGCCCTGTGCAAGAATATCTAATAACCTGTTGCACTATATTATTTACTGTCTATAATTTTTCGTTGATTATAGTCTACCCTAGACTATAAAACCTTTATCATCCCACACATACTTTGACAAAATTGGATGTGCTAGAAATTACTGAGTGACAGAGATTTTGCTGTGTCTAAGCGTTTTTTTTAGTTCCGGTTTTGGGCGAAAAGTATGGAGGTCAGCAGTTAATCCAGATTAACTAAGGTCGATATTCTCGACTCAGCCCAATATAAATGGGTAGTTAGTTTAAGTAACTTGACTGAATAAACAAACACAGGAGTAATAAAATGCCCGTAATTTCTATGAAGGCGCTGCTTGAAACCGGCGTTCATTTTGGACACCGTACCCGTCGTTGGAATCCAAAGATGGCTCAGTATATTTTCACCGAACGGAATGGAATTCACATTCTTGACCTTCAGCAGACAATCGTCCTGATTGATGATGCTTACAACTTCATTCGTGACACAGTAGCAGCAGGCGGCAACGTTTTATTCGTAGGAACCAAGCGCCAAGCTCAAGATACTATTGCGAAAGAAGCTGGGCGTGCTGGACAGCCTTACATCAACCAACGTTGGTTGGGTGGAACGCTGACTAACTGGGCAACGATTCGTCAACGTTTAAACCATCTCGATACGCTTGAAAAACAACGTGATGCAGGTGAATGGGAAGGTTTGAAGAAGAAAGAACAATTGATGCTTGAGCGAGAAATTAATAAGTTAATGCTCCGCTTGGGTGGGTTGCGAAATTTGACACGTTTGCCAGAAGCGATCTTTGTTGTAGACGTAAATAATGAAGACACTGCAGTTCTTGAGGCAAACAAACGAGGCGTGCCAGTTATTGGTATGGTCGATACAAATTGTAATCCTGATCTTGTCGATCTCGTTATTCCTGCAAATGATGATGCGATTCGCGCAATCAAATTGATTTGTAGTCGTATGGCTGATGCTGCTCTTGAAGGCATTAATATGCGTCAAGATTCATCTCTCGACTCTGATGGGCCAAATGTGGTTGAAGTTGCTGGCAATTTTGATGGCGTTGAAGGCGAGATTGAAGATAGTGAGCTTTTGGGTGATTCAACCCGCGCTCATATTGAAAGCATGAATACAGATGATGAAGCAGCTGCACCTTCTGAAGGGGCAGCTAGCCCAGAAGCAGCTAGCCCAGAAGCAGCTAGCCCAGAAGCAGCTAGCCCAGAAGCAGCTAGCCCAGAAGCAGCTAGCCCAGAAGCAGCTAGCCCAGAAGCGGCTAACCCAGAAGCGGCTAACCCAGAAGCGGCATCAGAAGAGTAATTGTAAAACCAGTTGGTTTTTAGTTAACAGTTTAGCATTAGGCGAACCTAAATAGGTTCGCCTTTTCTTTGAAAGAATAGAGAAGGTGAATTGAATTATAGAAATTTATTTTGTAACTCAATCACAATAAATTATAGAATGTTAAATAAGAAGGAATCGATGATTCTTTCTTATCAGGAGATGATTAAGGCAATGTCTAAAGTTACAGCCCAAATGGTAAAAGAGGTACGTCAGGCTACTGGCGCTGGTATTCTTGAAACAAAAAAAGCCCTCGATGCGGCTGAAGGCAACTTCGAAAAAGCGATTGACCTATTACGTCAGAAAGGGGCAGCACGAGCAGAAAAGCGTGTCGGCCGGGATGTAAATGAAGGTCTAATTAAGATGTATTCGCATACAGGTGGTCGTATTGGTGTGATGCTTGAACTAAATTGTGAGACTGACTTCGTTGCACGTAATGAGAATTTTCAAATTTTGGCACACAATGTCGCACTGCAAATTGCAGCGATGTCGCCAAAATACGTGAACATTGAAGATGTTGATCAAGCTGAGCTTGATCGCGAATTAGAAGTGTTGCGAAATCAAGCTTTAGCTGAAGGCAAGCCTGAGCATATTGTTGAAAAGATCGTATCTGGACGGATGAACAAATTTTATGAAGACGTTTGTCTTTTAGAACAGTCATTTGTGAAGGACGATAGCAAGAAGATCAAAGATCTTGTAGTAGAAACAATTAGCGCCACTGGTGAAAATATTGTTATTAGCCGATTTGCTCGATATGAAATAGGCGAATCCGCCGAATAAAAAAAGGGGTGTAGAGAAAATCTACACCCCTTTTTTTTGCACAAATTCGGTTATCAATTATAAAAGGAGACTTGAATACAAATGGGTGAACTAAAATATAATCGAATTCTTCTTAAGCTAAGTGGCGAAGCGATGGCCACGGATCAAGGCTTTGGAATTGACCCACAGCGAGCTACTTATGTTGCCAATGTTGTAAAAGCGATACATGCTTTAGGAGTCCAGGTATCCGTTGTTATCGGTGCTGGTAATTTGTGGCGTGGCACGGTAGGCATGGAAATGGGTATGGACCGGACAACGGCCGATCATATGGGGATGATAGCCACTGTGATGAACTCGCTGGGTTTGCGTGATGCCCTAGAGCGTGTAGGAGTTCCTACACGTGTACAGACATCGATCGAAATGCGCGCGATCGCAGAACCTTATATTCGTCTTAAAGCGATTCGGCACATGGAGAAAGGGCGGGTTGTTATTTTTGGTGGCGGAACTGGAAATCCATACTTCACCACAGATTCGGCCGGAGCTTTGCGAGCGAATGAGATCAACGCCAACGTTCTAATCAAAGGGACAAAAGTGAACGGAGTTTATGACTCTGACCCTATGAAAAATCCTGACGCTGTTAAATATGATCAACTAAGTTATATTGATGCCCTTAATTCTCGGCTGAAAGTAATGGATTCTACTGCTATTTCATTGTGTATGGACAATGAGATGCCAATTGTTGTACTTGACTTGTGGGAACCGGATTCAATTAACCGTATGCTTTTAGGGGAAAATATAGGCACGATCATTTGCTAGTGAGAATATTTCGTTTGAATTAAAGAAGTCAGAGTGGTTGAAATTCTTTGCGCCTATGGTACTATCGCTGTTGATAAATATCGGTTTTCTGGTAACCTGACACTGGAAAATCAACCATTCCCAAAAGAGAGAAAAACATGATAGATGATCTATTAGAGGATGCAGATAGCAGAATGGGCGGAGCAATTACAGCACTACAGGCAGACCTAGATTCTTTCCGTACAGGGAGAGCTTCGCCCGTGCTTTTAGATCGGTTAGTCATTGAATTATATGGTTCGTCACTAAAACTTAATCAACTTGCTGGTGTTTCTGTTCCTGAGCCGCAGCAACTTTTAATTCGCCCTTTTGATGAGAGTACCGTGCCAGCGATAGAGCGAGCGATCTTAAAATCGAACTTAGGGCTAACACCAAATAGCGATGGCAGAATTATACGTTTAAATATTCCTCCACTAACAGAAGAACGACGACGTGGGCTTGCCAAACAAGTAAGTCAAAGAGTAGAGGAAGCGCGAATTGCGATTCGAAACGTTCGGCGTGATATTCAAAATGACTTTCGTGAGTTAGAAACAGAAAAAATGGTCTCAGAAGATGAAGCAAAGAGCGCACACGAAAACTTGCAAAAGCTAACGAATAAATTTGTTGCAAGTGCCGAATCAATTGGCAAGAAAAAAGAATCAGAGCTGTTGCAATTGTAAAACGGGGTAAATCTTAACGAAAAAGCACATGAGTGTCTGACACTTAGTATGCTTTGATGTATATTGAACAGAGCCATTGCGAAATACCATAAGTCAATGATTTTCTTTTGCACTGGTTGGAAGGCAATTTATAGGTTTGAAAAGCATATTTCGTTGTATGGTGTCACCTAGCACCTATCATTGCTACTGAGGTTAGACGAATGGTTTTAAGCAAGGAAAAACTCGATTTAAGTGAATTAAAAATTCCTAAGCATGTTGCAGTTATCATGGATGGCAACGGCCGCTGGGCTAAGAAACGGATGCTTCCACGCCAGGCGGGTCATCGTGCTGGTGTGGAAAATCTTAGGCAAATTATCGATGCATGTATTGAGTTCGGTATTGATATATTGACTATCTATGCATTTTCAACTGAGAATTGGTCTCGCCCAGAAACAGAAGTCCGTGGACTGATGCGTATTTTTTCGCGTGTGCTAAATCAAGAAATCTATGATTTACATGAACAAGGGGTAAAAGTTCATCATTTAGGCGACCTAAGTGGGGTTGATCCAAATCTTCAAGCCGGTGTAAATAGAGCTGTGGAATTAACTCAAGGCAATGATCGGCTATTGCTAAATGTGGCCTTTAACTATGGTGGGCGAGCAGAAATTGTACATGCAACGCGTAAAATTTTAGCTGATGGTGTTGACCCTGAGGAACTCGATGAAGAGATGTTTGGAAAATACCTCTTTACGGCCGGTGTACCCGACCCTGACTTGTTGATCCGGACAAGCGGTGAATATCGGATTAGTAATTTTTTAATTTGGCAAGCTGCCTACTCTGAATATTATCTAACTCCGGTGTACTGGCCTGATTTCGGCCGTGAAGAGCTGTATGATGCTCTAGTTGAGTATACGGCGCGCGATCGACGTTTTGGTGCACTCTCTAGCTAACTGAGCCTAATAAAAATGTTTTGGCAAAGATTTTTTGTAGTCATTTTGGGAGTTCCTACCTGCTATTTTGTTATTTACAATGGCGGATGGCTATTTTCCCTTGTCCTGCTTATTTTATTAACCATCGGGTGCTACGAATATGCACGTATGGCGTTTGGCGGGGAGAGCTATGCTCAAATGGGACTTTTAATTGCCACAGTGTGGATAGTCTTGTTTGCTGAGTATTTTAAGCTGTCTCCTGGTTATGAGTTCTATGTTTACATTTCACTCTTTCTTCTTTTAGCTTATTCTCTTTGGGGGTATGAAAAAAGAAACCTGACCTTTCCCGAAAATCATTTAATGAAGATGATCTTGGGATTCATGATTATCGGGTGGATGGGACGGTACCTATTCGTTGTGCGTGACCTTGACTTAAATGGGAGTGCTTTCTTGTTGATAATGTTTGCCATTTGGGCAGCTGATGTAGGCGCGTATGTATTTGGAAGTTTGATCGGCCGAACGAAAATGGCACCCAATACAAGCCCAGGGAAAAGTATTGAAGGCTATCTCTCTGGCATTGCATTCAGTTGTGTTATGACCCCTCTTTTTGGCATCCTTCTGTTTCCTGTTTATTCAACAATGCATGTGGTTATCATTGCACTGATTTTATCAATAGGAGTCCCGTTGGGCGACTTAGGCATGTCGATGTTGAAACGCCAAGCCGGTGTGAAAGATTACGGTGGTATCATTCCTGGCCATGGTGGTGTTATGGATCGATTGGACACGATTTTGTGGGGCGTTGTCCCTGGTTATTATCTAATTGTCCTAATAGCTCAAGGGGTGTTGGTTAATTGAAGTGGTTTCACTTTTATCACGGATGTTATCAACAATGTAACTACTGTCAGTATAATTGTCTACACATAGTAAAAGCATAATTTACATTCAAACAGTTTTGGGATTATGGCTGATTCAGTAGCTGGCTTTTACCTTCAACTCGCACTAGCTAGCGATATTACCCCTGAAAATAAAATTACAATTCTAAATAGAGGTTAGTTTATGACAAACAGTATGAAATTTACTCGAAAAATTGTGACTATCGAGCGTTATATTCTTGAGAACCAGCCTGATTACGCTCGTGGTGATTTTACAAACCTTTTATATGATCTTGCGATGGCGGCTAAGCTAATCGCAAATAAAACAACGCGTGCTGGGCTGGCCGATATCTTAGGCTCTGCAGGCGAAATTAATGTTCAGGGTGAAGAGCAACAGCAGTTAGATGTTTATGCAGATAGAACGATTTTTCGCCTTTGCGATCATACCGGCCGCGTCTGTGCGATGGCATCTGAAGAGCATGAAGAAATTCTTGAGATTCCCCCAGAATTTCAAAAAGGACGCTATGTGCTCGTCTATGATCCGCTTGATGGCTCTTCAAACATTGACGTGAATGTATCAATTGGAACTATTTTTGGAATTTACCGTTGCGTAGATTGGGCTAACCGTGGTCGGGTCGAAGATTGTTTGCAGCCCGGCCGCAAGCTCTTGGCGGCCGGCTATGTGCTTTACGGAGCTAGCACTATGCTCGTTTATAGCACGGGTCAGGGGGTTCATGGTTTTACTCTTGATCCTCATATCGGTGAGTTTTTGCTATCACATCCAGATATGCGCTTTCCGGACCCTACCTATTACAGTGCAAATCACGGGTATTCTCAGCGTTGGTCAAAAGGGGTTCAAGAATATACAAGCTGGCTCCAAGGAAATAAAACGGAAGACGCCGATGCCCCTGAAGGATTATCCGAGCGGTATATCGGGTCGCTTGTGGCTGATTTTCATAGGAACTTACTCAAAGGAGGTTTGTTTATGTACCCAGGCGAACAAGATAAACCAAATGGGAAAATTCGGTTGTTATACGAAGCAGCACCTTTAGCCTATTTAGCGCATCATGCGGGTGGATATGCTTCAAATGGAGAAAAATCCATTTTAGATTTAGTTCCACAAGAATTGCACGAACGCACCCCTCTCTTTATAGGAAATACAAGATTAGTACAAAAGGCGGAAGATTTTATTAAGCGATTAGATTAAAATTATATTTGATTTTTATTGACCCAAATGTTTTAACACTGTATACTTTCCCTCTGGTTTAATCAAACCATCCCCTGATTGTTAAAAGTAACTTTATATTTGATAGCAGAATAAATATTCAACATCTTGAATTATTTAGATGTTGTATATGGGGTATTTCTGCCAGAGCTTATTTAATCATTCATTATAGTGCTGTTATATTTTATTTTACCCTCTTAAATACACTTTTTAGCGGGTGAATTTCAGAATCTTGGCAGAGTATAATTTAATCGTCAATTAGTAAATTTCGGTGCCTTTGCGAGACTTAAATAACTATTATTAAGCCAGCCTGATTAAGCTACGCCATTTCCTGCTAGAAGAACACTCTTCCAAAACTTAAAACATGTAGCTTATACGCTCATACCAAAACTTTTTAAATATTTTGAACAGAATAATGATGTGCAAAATAATGTTGGCTTCGAAGCCAGTAAATTTGCCTCAACACGCTGTCTGGAGAAAGACATGGATTACAATGTATTAGAGAAAAAAACGCTAAGCGATTTACGAATGCTTGCAAAAGAAATCGGCGTAAACGGTTTTAGCACGATGAAGAAAGGGCCGCTTGTTTATCAAATATTGCAGACTGACGCTCGTTCCAAGGGGTTAGACTTCCGTGGCGGTGTTCTAGAATCGATGATGGAAGATAAACAGCCGATGGGATTCCTACGCGCTGGTGCTAATTATTCCCCCAGCGATCGTGATATATATGTTTCACATTCGCAAATTCGACGACTTGGATTGCGGAACGGAGACATGGTTATCGGCCAGGTACGCGAACCTAAAGCGAGTGAAAAGTATCATAGTTTGATTCGGGTAGAGTCGGTCAATGGCTTTAACCCAGAATTGGCGAAGGGGCGTCCTCGTTTTGAAAATCTAACACCGATTTTTCCAGAGGAAAAATTAAAGTTAGAAACAACATCAAACATCTTATCTACACGCCTTATCGACCTCGTTTCGCCTATCGGCCGGGGCCAACGTGGATTGGTAGTCTCGCCTCCTAAGGCAGGTAAAACTACGATCCTGAAAGATATCGCAAATGGTATTTCAGAAAATTATCCTGACGTGCATTTGATGGTTGCCTTGATTGGTGAGCGGCCGGAAGAAGTAACGGACATGGATCGTTCAGTTGAAGGGGAAGTTATTAGCTCAACCTTTGACGAACCAGTACGCAGTCACTGCCGTGTTGCTGAGATGGCTCTTGAAAGAGCTAAACGGATGGTTGAATCTGGCCGTGATGTTGTGATCTTGCTCGACTCGATTACTCGTCTTGCACGTGCTTATAACCTGACTTTACCGCCAAGCGGCCGAACACTATCCGGTGGTCTTGATCCCACAGCCCTTTATCCTCCCAAACGCTTTTTTGGCGCAGCGCGTAACCTTGAAGATGGGGGCAGCCTCACAATTATTGGTACAACATTGGTCGAGACGGGTAGCCGTATGGACGATGTGATTTACGAAGAGTTTAAGGGGACCGGCAATATGGAACTGATGCTAAGCCGCCGGATGCAGGAGCGCCGTATTTTCCCAGCATTCGACATTGAACGCTCAAGTACACGTCGCGAAGAATTACTACTTTCTGGTGACGAGTTGGCGCGTGTGTATACAATGCGCCGTATGTTAGGACACTTGATTGATACCCCAGGGTATGACTTGGCAAGTGCAACCGAAGCGATGATTCAGAAGGTTCGTGAGACAAAAGACAATTACGAATTCTTAGAAGTATTGACGAAAAACATGTAACTTAGGCATTCTGTTCAATAAAGAAAAAGGCTCATTGGGTAACCAGTGAGCCTTTTTGCGTTTGGGGGTAGTTGCTTAGAAAAGGTTAGAAACCGGCCGATTCATGAATTAACATTGAATCCCCTAAAGAATAAAAGCGATATTTATGGTCAATTGCTTGTTGGTAAGCCCGCATTACATTTTCACGTCCGGCTAAGGCGGAAATCATCATGACAAGTGTCGATTTGGGGAGGTGGAAATTGGTAATCATCGCATCAACCGCCCGAAACTTATAACCAGGGTAAATAAAAAGATCAGTTGATCCCTCATAAGCGATGACCGGTTTCCACGGACAATATGCACTTGTTTCCCCTGTTTTGTCTCGTTCACTGATTGTTTGTAGGCTGCCGGTAATTCCGGCCGACCTTAAGGCTGCTGTCTCAAGCGTGCGGGTTGAAGTTGTACCAATAGAGACGAGTCGGCCGCCTGCGAGCTTTGCCTCATTAATTCGCTGAGCGACCTCAGGAGATAGCGATGCCCATTCGCTATGAATTTTGTGCTCCGTAATGTCTTCAACACTTACCGGCTTAAAAGTATCTTGCCCAACGTGTAAAGTAACCGTTTCAAAAATAACCCCACGATTTTTAAGTTCGTGCAGGATTTCGGCAGTAAAGTGAAGTCCAGCCGTGGGTGCAGCGGCTGACCCTTCTGGACGTGAGTAGACCGTCTGGTATCGTTCCGGATCTTCTAATGACTCGTGTATGTAGGGAGGAAGGGGGATATGTCCATATTCGTGTAGCCATTGGTCACTATTGGAATCTGAGAATCGTACTTCCCTGCCGGGACCATCAAGTACCGCTTCAATCGTGGCGGTAATTTCTCCGATGCTACCATCTTTCTTGTTAAGAAGGATTTCAGTTCCAACCCGTAAGCGCTTGCCACCAGCCAAAGTTAGCCAATTGTCGCTGTCCGTTTTTTTTAGGAGCAGAAACTCAACTCGACCGCCTGTTTGCTTGCGGCCGAAGAGCCTAGCAGGGATCACACGGCTGTTATTAGCGACAAGAATGTCACCCGGCCGAAAGAAATCGAGAATGTCAGTAAAGGCGCGATGGGCTATTTGACCGTTTTTACAGTTAAGGGTTAATAAACGGCTTGCAGAGCGTTCATCAAGCGCATGCTGAGCGATTAATTCTTCGGGCAGATGGTAGTCAAAATCTGATAAATTCAATTGGAGCATATCCTTTAGTGGGTTTGATTGAAGTATATCTGCGCCAATGGTAGGTGCAACGGTCTGGAACCGCTTTTAAGTGAGATTCTTAAATTTGGTCAAAGCTGAGGGGTTTCATAAGGGCTGATTAAAAGCTGCTTATGAAACCCAACATTTATCCAATAAGATGGATAATTTAGTCATGGGATCATTTAATTGGCAAGATGAAGAAGGTAGCTGGGATGCTACGCAAGATTTGACGCAAAATGAAAATCAGAGGGCCAGCCGGCTGACGTGGTTCCTTGGCTGGCGGCGGGGGCGTGTGATCAGCATCGTGCTAATCGGGCTACTGGCACTTGTCTTTAGCTCGCGGTGGTGGGTTGGCTCTGTTGAAGCGGGGCTTGCGGCCGAGGTGCTGGAGAGCTGGAGTATTGTTATGGCAAGTGAGGCGGCGGGTGACCTTGAGTTGTTCATGAATCAGCTTTCTGGAAGTGACAGTTTATGGATCAACGCTCAAGAGCAACTGTTGATTAAGCAAAGTCTTACCGCACGAGGTGCGATTTTGCCATCTTTGGTTATTTCGCAGAGTGAAACGACTGAGCGAGGTGAACCTGAGGTCGTGTTTTCACCCGATCTAACTGAGGCGACGTTGACGCATGAGACTATCTATCGTGATCGGTGGGGGAGGGATGTGGCGCTGTTGCAAGATGAGGTTTTTCGTTTGGGGGTGGATCGATGGCTTTTTTCACCACCTGGTAAGCAGGCGTATTGGGGCGATGTCACGGCCGAGGGTGAGGTGAAATATTCGAAACGATTTGCATACTCATCCCCTCATAAAGATGCAGAAGTAGTCGAACAAATTATTCTTTGGTTTGAAGATCGGCTAGATCTAATGTGTTTAGATCAATTTTCGCATGCCTGTCATACAATTGAAACACCGCAAGTTGCCATCTATTTTTTGCCTAATTGGACATCAAAAACGCTAAGAGGTCGTTTTCATGAGCGAGGAAATCGGTTGAGCCCTCACAAGATTGTATTTGAATTGCCTGCACCTTCACTAATTGGGACTGCGAGAACCCCAAAAGATGAACAGTTGCTAGTTGAAGCCTATGGTGAAATCTATTTTCCAGATTATTTGCTTAATTTAGCTGTTGAGGGGAGTGAAAGCCCGTGTTTTCGCTCTGTAGCTGATTATGCCGCTCAGCAAGTTAATGGGGTTTCCCCTGTGACAGTCAATGATTTCATACAATTTTTAGAATTTCAAGAGCTTTTGGGTGGAGTAGATATTTTTAGCCCATATGCTGGGCATGCAGTTGCATTTCAAGGTGATTTGCTTGCCGAGCATGAAACATCTTATAAAGAGATCGCAGATTTAACAGCCAGGCTCCGGTTACAATACCGTTTGCAAGAGCTTGTGATTACGCCGCAAATGTTGTCAAATGTCGATTTGACTAACAACGCTGCAGATATTTGTACGAGTCTATTATTTACAGATGGAGAAAAAGAGGCATTTGATCGGTTTGTGGAGCTTCGGGCTTCGATTCACAACTAATCAAAACCAAAGTGGCAAGAATCGCATAGTCAAGTAAGTGTTTGGACTGAATTTAACCGTTTGACTTTCCGAAAACAGCCATCTTTCTATAATCCGGCCGATTATTGCGCTATCGCAATCTCTAAATTACCCAGACCCCAATTTCAACAAGGTGACAATATGAGCAGTTTTATCATCGAAGGCGGTATCCCGCTTTCAGGCACAATCACAGCCAGCGGAAACAAAAACGCCGCATTAAAGGTGATTCCAGCCTGCATTTTAACCAATGAGCCGATGGTTCTACACAATATCCCCGATATTCAAGACGTGCGGGATATGATCTTGATTATGCAGGACTTAGGTGTCGAATTCGAAGCTTTGGGTAAGGGGAGTTGGCGCATTCACGCAGCCGAAATCAAGAAGACTGAGCTTGATATGGAGCTCGCCTCTCGAATTCGGGCTTCTTTTGTTTTGTCAGGCCCTATGCTGGCTAGAATGGGATCGATCAGTATGCCTTTGCCAGGAGGAGATCGGATTGGCGGCCGACCATTAGACACCCACGTTCAAGGGCTAAATGCTTTAGGGGCCAAAACAGAACTTATTGGCAATTCCCGCTTTAATATTAACGCAGATCCTTTAGTGGGTGCTGGATATTTATTGCAAGCCGAAGCCAGTGTAACAGCTACCGAAAACACACTCATGGCGGCCGTACTTGCCCAAGGCGAAACGGTGATCGACAATGCGGCCAGCGAGCCACATGTTCAAGATCTGTGCAATATGCTGGTGCAGATGGGGGCGAAAATCTCTGGGATCGGGAGCAGCCGTCTAACAATTACTGGCGTTGCATCATTAAGTGGCACAGAGTTTGAGATTGGTGCTGATTTCATGGAAGTGGGGAGTTTTATCGGGGCAGCAGCCGTTACAGGTGGCTCGATTCGTATCGAAAAAGCGAGCCCGCATCAGATGATTATGGCGCGTCAAGTATTTAACAAATTGGGGGTCGATTGGGAGGTTGATGGCGATGCGATTGTTGTTTCGGCCGATCAAAGGTTAACGATCTCTGAAAACTTAGCAGGCCGGATTTTAGAAATCAAGCCACATCCTTGGCCAGGATTTCCACCGGACTTGATGTCAGTCGCTGTTTTGATCGCGACTCAGTCAGCAGGTTCTGTGCTGTTGCACGATTGGATGTATGAAAGCCGTTTCTTTTTTACTGACAGTTTGGTGTTTATGGGGGCCAGAATTACGTTGTGCGACCCCCATCGGGTGATTATCCAGGGGAGGTCTCAGCTTTATGCGAACCCGGCCGGTGTCCCTAGTCCAGACATTCGGGCAGGTATGGCGATGGTTTTGGCGGCATTATGTGCCAATGGGACCAGCACAATTCACAATATCTACCAAATTGAACGTGGGTATGAACGGGTTTTGGAAAAACTAACCGCGTTGGGGGCTAAAGTTAGCCGTCAAAATGATTAAGAAAAAAGCCCAGAGAAGATAGAATATTCACAGGGTAACGGGTTACATTGCGTGCAACGAAGCGGGAAGATATGTAGCCGCAGTAGGATTTTGAGATTGATCCTGAAATTTGGTTTTGGGATTGTTAATCAATATGGCCTCATATTTTGTGCCCACCCAATCTGACACGATTTGAATTTTCGAACTGAATCGTTCGCACTATAATCGCCCAATGCAAAATCTAATCGCAATTGGCGCAGGCGGGGCTATCGGAGCCTTATTAAGATATGGGATTGCTACCGCCACCCACTCGTTTATCCCTCTCGAAAACGGTTTCCCATTGGGCACATTCATCGCCAATATGCTCGGTGCTTTTCTGATGGGTATTCTCTACCAAACTTTTAATCAATCGGCCGCCCATAACGAGCTTCTGCGGCTTCTTTTAACGACTGGCATGTTGGGAGCCCTGACAACATTTTCTACATTCGCTCTTGAAGGGGTTAATCTCTATCGAGTTGGAAATAGTTCAATGGCTGTCACCTACATCGTTTTATCAAACTTATTTGGCTTGCTTATTCTTTTTGCAGGTATTACGCTGGTGAGTCGTCTGTCATGAAGCTGATACTCATTCCAAACAAAAGATCAAGCAATCCTGTTCTGGCGTTCGCTCACATTTCCCGATGCCATTGTCATTGATTGGCCCGATGTACAGATTGTCGGCCGACAATCTTTCTAGAAAAAAGCTATCTTTCCTAAGTTTTTATGCCCTTAACGTTTTTCGAGCTTATAATTTAACAAGTTGAAAGATTCAGCCGGTACGATCATACATACAGTTCACGGGCTGGCTGCGCTGGCTGACCAATTGAAACGCCACAATGTCAAAACAAGGAAACGCATGACAAAGAAACGCATGACAAAACGACTACTCAGTTCGATTTTTACAATCCTTATTGGATTAAGCCTAACGCAGACAGCCTTCGCCGATTCTGTTTATATCGTGCAAGCTGGGGACAGCCTTTCAGAAATCGCCCTTGAGTACAGCGGCGTTTCATGGCTCGATATCGCCCAGGCTAATGATATTGTCAACCCAAACGTTATCTATGTTGGCCAAGTTCTGCGCATTCCAGATGGGGCCAGTAATACGGCCGAAATTGCGCCTACGGCAACACCGGTTGCAAACACAAGCAACGGCCAAAGTAGCTACGTGGTCCAAGCGGGTGACAACCTCTATCGGGTAGCACTGCGGTTTGATACCACCGTTGATACACTCCTTACACTCAACGACATCAATGATCGTGGGGTGATTCTCATCGGCCAGGTGATCACATTGCCTGATGGATCGGTCGCCGTGGCGCCTACAGAAGCACCTACTGAAGCACCCGTTCAAGCGACCGCTGTGCCTGCCGCAACCCAAGTAGCCGTCGCCACGTCCGCACCCGTGGCCGCTGCACCCACCTCAGTGCCAGTCCCAGTCCAACCCGCCCCAACCGCTGTCCCCCAAGCGATTACCGGAGCTAACCTACTCAGAAATGGCTCTTTTGAAAACGGCCACTACAACATGAATGGGGTGGCAGAACTCCAACTTCCAGTGGAATGGGCATTTGAATGGGACGAAGGAGCCACCGGCTTTGGCAATGAATCGTGGGATAAGTGGGTCCGGCCGGAAACGCGTGTGTTAGGCAAGCCGTTTATTCCACCACACGAACATCGTCTCTTTATTTATGATGGCGATGTAGCGGTTAAAATTTTCAAAGGATATGGAGCAATCAGTGTTCGGCTTTATCAAGATATCGCTTTACAGCCAGGAAACTATCAGCTTACTATCCGTGCGTTTTCTGATATGGTGACTGATTACAAAGGTGGCAAAAAATATGCGACAGACCCGGTTTCGGCCGAAGTGCGTCTGTTTGCAGGTGGTAACGACACCGGTTTTCTCACCATGCCGCTTGGTAAACCGGGTGAGGCACGTTTAAACTTTACCCTTGATTCAGCACAAACCATACGGGTGGGAGCTGGGCTACGCGGCCGATTTGCGCTCGAAAGCAATGGCTACTTCATCGACCATTGGGAATTGGTAAAAACCAATTAGCATTTCAACCATTTAACGCCTTGATCTAAAAAAACGTATTGCAATGCTAAAAATCGCAATGGTCACCAGTTGCTACCACCCTGTTATTAACGGGGTGGTACGCATGATCGAACTGTATCGAGAGCATCTAACAGCTTTAGGCCACAGCGTCACCGTTTTCACCTTCGGCCGCCCATCGCCCCAAGATGGAACATATACGGTCAGGATTCCGGCCGTACCACTCGGGCGGTCCGGCTACTACTTCACCCCTCGTTTTCCCAATAAAATAATGGCTCAACTTAATCAGATGGACATCGTCCATTGCCATCATCTTTTTATGGGGCCAGAGCGACTCGCAAACAAAATAAACGTCCCCATCGTCTATACCAATCACACCCGCTACGATCTATATACCGAAGCCTATCTCCCTTTGCCAAGCTTAATTATGCGTAAAAACTTGCGCAAAAAAGTAGCACAACGGTTGATCAATCACCTTTGGCCCAGCAATACCGCTGGCTGTTCGGCCGTCATTGCGCCATCCGAAAATGTAGCCGGAGTCATGCGCTCATTCGGCGTGACAGCACCCATCCATGTCATACACAATGGAATTGTGTTGGCAGACTTTCAAAAAATACAGAGCCATCGAACCGCACGGCCGGTAACCGGGGTTTATGTCGGCCGATTGGCGGCCGAAAAGAACGTCCCCCTACTGCTTGACTCTCTTATCGAGATATGCCTTCAAAACAACCAGCTTCGTTTTCGATTGATTGGCCACGGTCCCTTACACAATGCCTGTCAGCAAAAAATCACAAAATACAACCTAAGCCACCAAATATTTTTAGAAGGATGGGTTCCGAAAGAAGAGATTCCACAGTTTTTGGCCCAATCTGATTTTCAGATCACAATGTCGATTTCGGAGGTACACCCATTAGGAATCATTGAGGGGATGGCGGCCGGACTACCGGCCGTTGTGCTCGCCAACGATGCGATGGCCGAATGTGTGGGGGGTGGGGCGTTGATGGCTGGATCTCCGGCCGCTTGGATTGAAGCGGTGGAGCAGTTAGCAGGGTCGGCCGACCTACGCCACAGCTTGGGGAGCAGGGCCAAACAACAAGCCGCCAAATACGACATCGGCCAGACAGTCTCTCAAACCTTGACGCTCTATCGAGCATTACTATAGTGTTCGTGGTCAATAAAAAGGAATAATGGGCAATTTGCTGCGAATAATGAATAATGTAAGGCATGAGCAACGCACGCAAGCAACTGGGTAAATGGGGAGAAAAGGTCGCAGTCACCCACCTTCAAGCGGCCGGATACACGATTTTGTCACAAAATTGGCATTGCCAAGTCGGTGAAATCGACATCATCGCAAAAAAAGCAGACACCGTTTCATTTGTAGAAGTCAAAACCCGCAAAGGGCGTTCCGCTGGGTCACCCGAAGAATCAATTACTTTACGCAAAGCGCAAAAGCTGATACAGCTTGCCTTCACATGGATGGGCGAGCAAGAGGATGACGATTTAGACTGGCAGATCGATTTAGTGGCAATCGAGTTAGATACAAAAGGGAAGCTGCTACGCTGTGAGCATTTTGAGAATTTTGTGACCGGATAGAGTGCTATTTTATCCAAAGCCATCTGTAGGGTGTTGCTCCATTGTGCCCTGTGTAGCGCACAACCCGGCCGCTGGGTAACGTCAAATAAGTATCGCCCCACACAGTTGTCGCATTCACACCTTCTATATAAATCTTCTGTGCTGTCGCCTCATACACTGTCTCGTCAGCCGTTGCCCAGCCCAATGCATCGCGTACTACGTCATCTTCAACCCAGATTGCACCAAAGTTATCTAGTGGCTGAATCAACCCTGCTGGCGGGGCAGTTGGCCAGCTAATCGCTTCGCCATTCCACACGTCGGTTTCAAGGGTCAATAGATCGCCGTTTTCACCAAAAACGCCAATGACATAATCGCCGCTACGTGTTTTGTGCCGCACCATGAATCCAAATTCAAACGGTTGCCATTCGGCCGGTGCAACTTTGGGTTCCCCCCACGGACAATAACCGGCTTGCACGGCCGGATCGGTCACAAAATAGCTATATGGGCAAGTGGTGATCAATTGAACCGTCTGCTCTACGGCAACGCCATTGTCGTCAAGGATATTCAAAACAAACGAGATCGTTTGAGGCATTTCGGGCAAGCGTACCTTAAGCGTATATTCCCCCTGCTCCCCACGACTTAAAACCTCTTGTTGTGCAGATGGGTTCCAGCTTAACGTATAGTCGCCAAGACCTGTCACTTGCCAACGCACGGTTACCTGCTCGTTCCCTAATAACTCTGGTGAGTTGGCCTGGTCGATATAAAAAAAGTCGATTGCCATTTTCTGTGTCCGTGTTTGCGTGGCCGTGGGTGTTTCGGTTGGGATAGGGGTCGCCGTTACGAGAGGGGTGCTGGTGGGCAAAATTTCGCGCGGTACAAATAGGATTTGAGCGATCTCAATTCGGGTCGCATCAACAATACAGTTGATTTGTGTCAGGTCGGCCACTGTTGACCCTGACCATCTGGCAATTGAAGAAAGGGTGTTCCCTTTTTGGACGGTGTAGGTAACCCATCCGGCCGGTTTTTCGCAACCTTTAGTTGG
>JBLIMP010000071.1:0-17165 GCA_047638855.1 Cellvibrionaceae bacterium
GAAGTAATCGAGAAAATATAGACTGTCTTCTCGCAACCTTTCTTGAGTTACTTTATTATTGTAGGGTTGAGAATGATACAACTTACACTTACAGTTCCATGCGGCCATGCGGCCATGCGGCCATGCGACCTTCGTCGTTTGCGATGCTGTTGCTCAATGTACCAGGCGTTTTTTTATCCCCATAAAACCCAACAGGACTAGGAATTTTCTACGTAACGAAGATGGGTCAAATCAGCAGTGTGCTAAATTTAAGTTGTAAAACTACCGTGGAGTCATCGGTGAAATTGGTACACGTTTTTCCCAACGATCGAATATTATGACACCAGAACGTATCGAACATTATCGAATTATTCGAGAAGTATCAAAAGAAAAATACGCGACTGTTTTTGAAGCAGAGGAAGAGGGAAGTGACCAGCTGGTACATTTGCGCCTTTATTCAGGCGATTTTTTTGCTGGGGAAGCGATACTAACTGAATTTAAAAATTACGCTGCTGCTCTTGCTCAAATGAATAACCCGGCCGTATTGCCCATTTATCATTATGGCAGCTATAAAGACCGTCCCTATACCGTATCGCCTGTTATGGCTGGTGGTTCTTTAGAGCAAATGCTGGCCGCCGGAACAAAGCTAGAGCCGTCTGAAGTCGCTTTGATTGCTGAGCGAGTCGCAATTGTTCTGGATGAGCTGCATAAACAAAAGATCGTGCATGGCAATATCACACCGGATGTCATTTGGTTCAATGATGAAGGTATAGCGTATTTGGGCGGCTTTCTTACCTCAACTCCGCCGCTGGCACTAATGGCAGACTTGTCTTGGTATAGCCCTGAATCGCTAAATGCTAAAGACTTGATACGCCAAAGCGATAGTTATTCGTTGACTGTATTGCTTTACCGAATGTTAACGGGTGCCACCCCGTTTGCAGGCAAAACCGCGAATGAGATTGGCTATCTTTTACTACAGAATCAAGTGCCTTCAGTGGGAGCTTATATCGACCAGAATGTTGAGGAGCTTGATGCTTTTCTTGGGATTGGAATGGAATATGTCCATCTCAAGCGGCCGATTTTTGCGACTGAATTAGTGAACAGGTTTAAATATATTTTTCAAATTTCGACACCGCTTGACTTAACAGACACACAAGCGCATAGACTAATGGCTGAGCAGGAAGTTGAAGTCACGTCTATTCCTGAGTCTAATGTAACGGCCGATTTTGAAGACAACCCAGAATGGATGTTTGTATTTGGTATCTATGAAGCAAAAACCCATCAGCCTAAAGCTGTTTCACAAAGGAAACCTAATCGGAACAATGCCGTCAACGTACCTGACATAGACACTAAACCAACAAAAGTCGGCCGTAATCGCACATTGGCCATTGCTGGCATACTACTTGGTTTGATTGCCGTGGTTGGTTTTGGGGCCATAACGTTATTTGGTGTAACCCTCAGTAATTTGTTTCGTCCATCTGAAGCGGGGATTGGCGTGACACCATTTGCAGATGAAGGGCCATCAGAAAATGATTTAACGGCCGTAGCCGAGACGATTACCAGTACCAGTATCATCGAAGGTGGGGGTATCGTAAGTGAATCGATAGCAAGCTTGGTGATTGATATTCCGGTTGCAAGCCTGACCGCTTCCGCACCTAGCACGTACACTTGGGCCTCTTTGCCACCTAGTCGTTCATTTCTGCGTGCCTCTAGCACAGGAGGATTCACCACTGATGACGCAGGCTGGTATATGTTTTCCAATGCAAATACTATTCGTGATGTTGTCCGAGTCGGGGATCTTATCTACGCTGCGTCTGGAGCTGGGTTAACAATATGGAATATAGATAATGGACAGCCGACCCATTTAACAAGCTACGACGGGTTAGTCAGTAATGACATTAATCAGATCATCTATTGCGAGTTGCCTGAGCCAAAACTGATTATTGCTAGTGAGAGTGGTGTGGGGATTCTCGACCTTGAAACGCTTGAAAACGAGATATTAGACGTTGCCGGCCGACAATTGGTAAATAATCAAGTGAGTTCGGTTGCTTGCGAAAATGGGGCAGAAAGCACAAAACTCTATGTTGGTTACGCCAAAGAAGGCCTCACGATCCATGACCTAGCAAGTGGTGAACGAGATCGAATCGATCGAAGTGACGGTTTGCCTACCAATTCAGTTGATCAAATACTACTTGTGGATGGGGTTGTCTGGATCAATACAGGCAGCAGCCTTTTGAAGTTTGATCAAGCTACACGTGAAACCACATTGCTGAGTAAAGCAGAAGGGACCCTGCCGGTACAAAATATTTCTAAAATGGCATGGGATTCTTCTGGAACCGGTTTGGTGTGGATGGCTACAAACGATGGATTGGTAGTAGGCAACAGAGGGGACGGGTTTGAGTTTTATACGCCTGATAATACCAACCTACCTAGTGGTTTAGGGGAATCGGTTAGTATAGACCCTGATGGTCTTGTATGGTATGGCACCAGTCTTGGCAATATTTGTGCGTTTGACCCTATCTCTTTGAGTTGTCTACAGATTTATCATCACCCGGCCACTGGACTACAATTTGAAGGGGCGATTGCTGCATTGGACGTGTCGGCCGGACAACTTGTTTATGGTCATCGGCAGGACGGGTTACGTTTGGGAACCTTTGCTGAGTCAATTGGGCCAGATGGCTCAATTCAAGTGGCAAGTTGGCAAGCCTTTGTTCTTCCAAATCAATTTCCAATTAACGACATTACATCCTTGGCCGAATCAGACGGTTTTGTTTGGATCGGTACGCGCAAAGGGCTATATAAAGCCCCTGTAGATCAATTGTCAGGTGAGGGGTGGGAATATTTAGATATTCAAAACAGTATACTTCCAGCGAATTGGATAACCGACCTATTTGCAGATCCCCAAGGAGGGATGTGGGTTGGTACATCTAGAGGAGCAGTCTATTTTGGAACGGTATGGCTAAATGAACCGATACTGACCGACCAACAAATTCGAGCGATTGTTCAAGACGGGCGTGACGAGAATATTTGGATAGGCACCCGCGAAGGCTTGTTTCAGTATGACGGCCGTGTTGCGGTTGCAATGAGCGATCTTCCTGAAATCAATGTACGCACACTTAAATGGGTAGAAGGCGACTTGTTTATCGGTCTAGAAGACGGCCGACTCGGTGTTTTAACAGGTGGTTTTTTCAATACATTTAATCGTAGTAATAGCCCTCTTTCTTCTGACCCAATAGCCGCTCTAGAGACTGGCCCCAACCAGACGCTTTATGTTGGGAATGGTGGCAATCTGTTTCAGTTAGTGGATGACAGGGCAACGCTGGTACAAATCCCCGAAGTACAAGGATTTTACATCTCAGATGTGCTATTTCAAGAACGCTCTGGCGAGACGCTGGTATCTACGATGAGTCATTCATTGTTTTACAACGATTCAACCGAGTGGCGGCAGATGACGGTGCGGAACGGTTTGCCATCTGAGCGTATTATAGAAATGATGATTGATAGTCGTGGCACATTGTGGCTAGCCGGACACAGTCTAAACAAGAACGGCGGTGGTTTGGTACGTTATGTTCCATACCCGGTGCAGACAATCACACAGTAGCTGAACATTGTTCGCCGCCCCTATACACGTCAACCCCGTTTCTTTGCGAACCAAAAAATTAGTGGTTTGATTAGCTGTTCAATTGATATGAGTACCCACACTATTTTTGCAACCTGAGTGCAGAATTGATAGATTTTAGGGCTTAGGGCAAAAACCCCCTACTATGAATAAGTTAACGAGTTTGCTTAACCTTTCAGTCGAGTAGAATTACGCTTGAGCAGTCGATTTTTGCTCAAATGCAGAACCTTACCGTTGGTTTTTGCACGACTTCTATAAAAACCCCACTTCAAGCAAAAAAAGACAATGACAGCGCACCTTTTAGTACGCGAACCTATCGAAAAGTGATCCCAAACGGTAGCTTCGCTAGGAATACCTCTACCTAACCAAAAGGAGATTTAACCTTGAATTTGATGACAATTGAACGTTCTATTCAACCGGAGCTTCAGGAAAAGAAATACGCACTGATGGATGCCAATGAGTTGACGGTTGCCCCCGAGCTATCTCAAGATAAAGAGCAATTGTGGGCCAGTTGGAACAACTTAGAATCAGATAACCATTTGAGAGATGGAGCCAGTTTTCGCCTACGTCGCTTCGGTTTGTTTTACTGGCAGCCAAAGAGCGGAGAATTATTGCCCTTACCACCCGCCCCTTACTTTCAGTCAGTCGAAACAAATAGCTACGCTGGGGGTATCGACCGCCAGTTTGCCTATCTAACTGAGGAGACAAGGGGCAACCGATTTTTGCATGAGCTGATTAAGTTCACATTTCGACAATTCCCCTTACCCATTGAGATGCTTAAGTCCCCTTGGGAAATCGATGTCCATCAATTTCGCATTGTGTCGAGCGGGGAAGAGCAGGCAGAGCCAACCCCAGAAGGGATTCACCATGACGATGACGATTTTAATGCGATCTACTTGGTTCGACGTGACAATGTAAGTGGGGGTGTCAATACGGTCTATGATAATCAGCGGAACCCCTTGGCCAGTCTCACCCTGCGTCAGCCGATGGATTCAGTCTTGATGTGGGACCCTCATGTGATGCATGGCGTGACCCCGATCCATCCGACGAATCCCAAGAAACAGGGGATTCGGGATGTCTTAGTCATTGGCTACAACTACAACCCAAGCTTAGAACCGCCCACTAGCAAGTAGCTTTAATTGCATACGAGGTAGTAGTAGTAGTAGTAGTAGTAGTAATTGAAGGTAACCGTTCAGTCCCCCTGTCATTGATATGCATAACTTCGTAGGGGTGAAAGGGGCGGGGCGGTTTTAAGCCCCGAAGAAGAGATTTTCTTCCCGTCCCGACCGAAGGGAATGCCTACGGCCTTACACCCCTCTGAACGGTTACAATTGAAGAGAGGTGTGGTAGCCGGTGAAGATATTATGCCACCCTATCATGGCCAGCAATCGGCCCTTTGGGGCTGAGATGCGGTCGGAACCAATTGAGGTGTCTACGGGTTCGGTCAACAACAGCTTCGGACCTGTAAAAGAGTCGAGCCTTATAAGCTCACCCGTCAATTCAAAATTTATAGACGGGTGAGCCCTTATAGATAAATATGGCCAGATATACACAGCTAGAAGTCACTGACATTCGAGAGATCATTTGTCAATATGACCTGACATTGGTTGATTTTGTACCGATTGATGGGGGAGCGAGCAATTCAAGTTATTGTCTGCAAACTGATTATGGCAACTACGTGCTCACCGTTTTTGATGACAAGACAAGAGACTATGTCACTCAGCTAGGTCAACTGCTCTTGCAACTCGCAAGAGCAGAGTTCCCTACAACTCGCCTGAGTCTTCCGCTTACACAACATACTCTTCCTATGCACAAGAACAAGCCGATCATGCTAAAAAAGTTTATCGCTGGACAAACGCCTACAACGTTGAACGAAACGATGATACGCCAGATCGGTGTCGCTCTCGCTGTATTGCATCAGATACCTGCACCTGACTTCTTGCCCACACAGCATGCCTACGGGCTGGAGCTCTTTACGACAGTCATTGGACAAAATGTTCATCCTCCATTTGAGTCTTGGATGAGTGAGCAACATAGCTATCTCGTGCAGAATATCCCTCTAGATTTACCACGTGCCCTGATCCACGGTGATTGTTTTGCTGATAATGTGTTGTTTGAAGGTGAGAGGTTTAAAGCGATTATAGACTTCGAAGAAGCGTGTCAATATTACCGTGTGTTTGATTTGGGCATGGGCATTGTAGGGCTATGTACCCAAGGATCCTGTGTTGACCTTGTCAAGGCACGAGCCTTGCTAAACGGTTATCTGCAAGGTCAGCAACTAAGTGAAAGTGAAAAGAATGCTTTGCAGCTATTTGTTGAATACGCAGCGATTGCTACAGGATATTGGCGTTTCTGGAAATACTATATTCATGCTCCTCAAACTGAAATGGCTGATAAACCTTTTGAGATGAAGCGGTTGGTGGAAACGATAAAGGGGATCCCAAAAGCAAGGTTTTTAGAAACTCTTTTCGGAAATGCTTAATGTGACATATCTCATTTTTGATTTTCAAATGTCCACACTTAGGGCCGTGGATCAGCATGTGCAAAATGAATGTAACTGTTCACCCCCCCCCACCTGTTACTCGAGTAAAGTCACCCAGAAATTGGGGCCATTTTGGTCCCAATTAGGTGATTTTAGGCGGAAATGGCCCGAAATAGCCCAATTTGTCCTATTTTTTAGCTTGTTTTCTAGAGCATTCCTCTCGAGTAGGAGGGGGGCTGAACGGTTACAAATGAATGTAAAACAAACTTTTCCTTTGTTTCGTCTGTGCCTATTCAAAAATGAATGGCGACTTATTCGTGGACTTCAGAATTCGGCCTTATGCTGCTTGTATAGGTCAATGACTACCTTTTGAGGTAACTGTTCATATAAAGGAATCTATACTCAACGTTCGCTTATTTTATTTTGATAAAATCAAATTCAGAGGCCGCATATACAGACAATAAACGAGACACAACGGGGAACGCTCCTGTATATGGGGGTGCGCCTAATTCTAAAAACGAGGCTATTTTGACTCAAAGGACTCTGCATATGGGACTTTGTGCGCTTTCGTTGACTTTTTCCTGTATCTGCTGGCAGAAAATAAGCGAACGCCCAGTCTATAGGACCGCTTGGGGAGAATACAAAAGCAGTAACTGTTCCCCCCCCCCCCTGTTACTCGAGTAAAGTCACCCAGAAATTGGGGCCATTTTGGTCCCAATTAGGTGATTTTAGGCGGAAATGGCCCAAAATAGCCCAATTTGTCCTATTTTTTAGCTTGTTTTCTAGAGCATTCCTCTCGAGTAGGAGGGGGGCTGAACGGTTACCAAAAGCGGAAGCCTAAACAAATCGCAAGAAAGAAGCTATTATAACTGTAAAGATTTTGGGTGAATTTTCGACCCTTGATATTATGACTTACACAAATTACGAGCAGTGGAAACATACACCATTGGAAACAACACCCCTTTTATCCATCATCATCCCAACCTATAACGAACAAGAGCGTATTATTCCAACAATCGGTGCCATTTGCTCGCACCTGTCAAATTTAGGCACTCCATTTGAATTGATCATTGCTGATGATGGTTCAAAAGATATGACCGTTGGCTTAGTAGAGGCTTTAGGTTTTGTTAATTTACATTTGCTTAAGGCGAAGACGAATGGTGGGAAAGGGAGCGCCGTTCGTCGTGGCATGTTGGCCGCAAAAGGTGACTATTTACTTTTCTCGGACGCTGACAATTCAACCCCGATTGAAGAGGTTAGCAAACTACTTAAGAAGCTGCAGGATGATCATTATGATGTTGTGATCGGTTCAAGAGCGGCGGCCGGAGCAGAAGAGACAGAAAAGTCTCTCAAGCGGCGCATCTTGAGTAATGGATTACGGTGGGTCGTTAATACGATTCTCCACATAGGCGTTCGTGATACCCAGTGTGGTTTTAAGATGTATACTCGTGAGGCGGCTCGTAGATTGCACTCCTCTCAAACGTTGATGGGTTTTTCGTTTGATCTTGAGATTCTATATTTAGCTTCAAAATTTAATTATCAAATTGCAGAAGTTCCAATTACTTGGATCGATGCGCCCTGCTCTAAAGTTGATGCGGTTAAAGAAGCACGCCGGTTTATTCGAGACTTAATGAAAATAAAAATCAATGACTTGAGAGGACGTTATGCATAAAGACAAATTGCGGATTGCGGTTGTTACAACTCATCCTCCGGGCACAGGCTCTTTAAACGAATATGCATTTCACTTTATTCGCTATCTGAGGCTAAAATCGGAAGTTGCCGAGATTGTTCTGTTGACAGATGAGTTATCAAATGGGGAGAACTATGATGAGGTTGCCCGACCTGTCAAAGATAGTTGTCCAGTTACTGTGATGCCATGCTGGCGTTTTAACGATAAAAAGAACCTGTGGCGCCTGTTTAAAGCTGTGCGCCAAATTAAACCGGACATCGTGTTATTTAATATCCAGTTTGCGTCTTTTGGCGACAATAAAATTGCGGCCGCCTTGGGTTTAATGGCCCCTGCCTTATTGCGTTTTACAGGTTACCCAAACATGGTTTTGCTACACAATATCATGGAAACCGTCGATTTAAAAAGTGCTGGATTTGCGAATAACCGAATTCTCGAATGGGTTATTCAAGCTGCTGGAACCGTTACGACTAGATTTGTCTTAATGGCTAATGTTGTCGCGTTAACCATTCCTAAATATGTAGAAATTTTAGAGACGAAATACAAGACGCAGAATATTGTTTTGGCACCTCATGGTTCTTTTGAAGAGGTGGCTCAACCTTCTTTTGATTTGCCCAATGGGCCGATGCGGATCATGACCTTTGGTAAATTTGGGACTTATAAAAAAGTAGAGACTTTGATCGAGGCTTTTAAAATTCTTTCGTCCAATGGTCATCCCCCTTTGGAGCTTGTTATTGCTGGAAGCGACAATCCAAATGCGGCCGGGTATTTAGAATCGATGTGTCAACAATATATCGATGTCCCCCGTATTCGGTTTACAGGCTATGTGTCTGAAGAAGATGTTCCGATTATCTTTGGTGATGCGGCCGTTGTCGTTTTCCCCTATACCAGTACAACCGGGAGTTCTGGCGTTTTACACCAGGCCGGGGATTATGGGAAAGCGGCCGTTTTGCCCAATATCGGGGACTTTGCGGAAGTCATCACAGAGGAAGGGTATGGGGGAGAGTTTTTTCAACCAAACGATGCCACTAGTTTGGCAGATGCGATTTCTCGTGTCATTGATGATCCAGAGAGGCGCCGGGTTCTTGGAACACAGAACTTTATGGCATCAAAAGGGCTACCAATTGATGAAGTCGTAGATTGGTATCTGCTTCACATGCAGATGATATAGGGTTGCTATGCTAGACCAAATCGGACTGTTTTATCAAGAAGATCTAGAAAGATTAGCAGACATTTGGCTGACGGCCGGTGCTGAAAGCTTTGGTTTGCGTACCTCGCAACATCTTGTCGCACATTGGCCAGAAACGGTAGGGAGCCAAGCGGCCGTCAGTGCGCCGATTTACCTAGAAGGAAAAACGATAGGGGAAGTTTTTGTCACCGGGTTGTGTGGTGATTGGGTTCAATCACAATTAGAAAGCAATGCTATTGCAATTTCACGGTTTGTTTTGCAAGAGCAAGAAATGGAGTCATTGACTCAGGAGTTAGTCAATAATCAGGATCAGCTTATCGCTTTGTATGACTTGCTCCATTCCACACGCAAACTCGTTTCGATTACTGAAATTGTAGATGGGATTGTGCAGGCGGTTGGGCAAATTTACGATGTTTCAACCGCTTTTATTAAGGTCATTTTCCCAGACCGAAACCCTATTTTGGCGATGCACCCGCAACCTTTTTCAGAATGTCTAATCGATGCATTGGTTGAAAAATCACTCACACATTTAGATTATTTTTTGTGGGACAAAACGTTAATGGCTGATTCTGATGGGTCAGATCAGATCGACACCATGTTGGGGATACCGCTTAAAATGCAAGATGAGACGCTAGCGGTGCTGGGGGTGATCAACAACAGAGATGGGGATTTTGAATCGCCAGATATTAAATTGCTTGGCGCCATTGGAAAATATGTCGAGTCTGAAATTGAAAATGCGTTGATGCATGAGGCAAATGTAGAAAGGGTAAAAGCACAAACCCGTCTAGATACAGAGATGGCACTGGCACATGAGGTGCAGATGCGCCTGATGCCTCAAACATTGCCAGCGTTTTCAACGCTTGATTTGGCCGCAATGTCATTGCCAGCTTTAAGTGTAGGGGGAGACTTTTATGACTGTTTGGTTCAATCTGAGCAAAATTTTTATTTTACGTTAGGGGATGTCTCGGGCAAAGGGATGTCGGCCGCTTTGCTCATGGCGATGACCCGTACCACCATGCGCAATATAGCACGTTTGCTGCAAGATAGTCGGCCGCAAATTATTTTAGACCGGACAACCGAAGCTTTGTATGATGACTTCACTGAAGTTCGCATGTTCGTCACCGTTTTCGTCGGGGTCTTCTGCTCTCAAAACGAAGAGCTGCATTATGCCAATGCAGGCCATGCACCGGTCATTTATCGACCCGCTGGGGGGGTGGCCCGTTTACTCGAAGCAACAGGGCCGCCGCTAGGCACATGGCCAGAGAATCTAGCACCTGAAGCGACGATTGCATTTGGTATTGGCGATTTGCTGGTCGCTGCAACAGATGGCTTAAATGAAGCCCGAAACAGTGCTGGTGAAATGTTTGAGATTGAGCGGCTTTTACAGTTGGTTGATGAATTAGCGCATCAATCTTCGCATGAGATATTAGATAGATTGCTAAATGCTGTTAGCACATTTAGCCACGGCGAACCTCAAGACGATGACCAAACGGTGCTTGTTTTGAAGCGAGACCCATGCAAATAACTGAAGTTGTGTGCGAAAAGGCCTTTGATCGGTACAGGTAGCAGAAGAAAATTCACCATCTATAAGGGAATGACGCTTCTGTTCCTTAGGAATAAATTATGAACAATATGCAAATTAATGAACAAACAAAACGGGTCACGATTTTGACGATGGTTGATCGCCTAGATGCTTTTAACTCATCTTCAACCCGCGCGGAAATTGATGGATTAATCAAAAATGGGGCGACTAATTTTGTGATTGATTTAATCGACTTAGCCTTTATGGATAGTGCAGGCATTGCGGTTTTAATCAACTTATTTAAGCGGGTACGCCCACTTATAGGGGGAGGTTAAGCTGGTTCGCCCTGTACAGTCAGCTCCCATTCGCATCTTACATTTGACTAAATTTGATCGGCTATTTGAGATGTTTGATACGGTAGATGAGGCGGTCCAGTCCTTTTAAGGCGTTGCTTATGACCACATCAAAACAACCGACAACGCATATTTCTAGCTGGCTGAGTCGTGTTCAAGGCGATAATGCATTATCTGGCGGTGCTTTGCTATTTATAAGCATGACGTTTGTGAATGCCGGTAATTATCTATTCAACCTTGTTTTAGGTCGTTGGCTGGGGCCGGCCGCATTTTCCGACTTGAGTCTGATCGTCACGTTAATGCTGATGATCACGTTTGTGACGGTGACATTTCAATTGACGGCGGCTAGATTTTCAGCCATCCATGCGGCCGATAACGATGCTCAACAGATGGCGAGCGTGCGCCAATGGCAACTCCGTATCGCCTGGGGAATCGGTCTGTTTTTGATGGTGATATTGGGAGGCGGGGCTCTGTTTTGGAAAACATTTTTTAACACCGAATCAGCTCTCCCATTCGTGATACTGGCTATCGGGCTACCCGTTTACTTTGCTCAAGGTGTTGATCGAGGTGTTTTGCAGGGTCAAACGCGCTTCGGCCGTTTGTCAGTTAGCTATCAAGCTGAAATGTGGGCTCGCTTGGCTGTTGCAATGTTTCTGGTTGCAATCGGTTGGTCGGTCAACGGTGCGGTCACAGGGATCACCCTTTCATTTGTGGCGACGTGGTTTATTACACTTAGCGCAAAAGACAAGTTGCCCAAAGCACGGCCGTTAAGCTCAGAAACGCAAAAAGCGATCTTACTTTTTGCTTGGCCCGTTATTATCGCCAACGTGAGCCAAATTTTAATCAACAACAGCGACATACTAATCGTTAAACGATTTTTTGAAGCTGAAGAAGCGGGGCTATATGCTGCTTTAGCCCTAATTGGCCGTGTTATCTTTTTTGCGACATGGTCTGTTGTCACAGTTTTATTTCCAATCGTTGCCCAGCGGCATAAGAAAGGCGAACCTCATCGGCATTTGCTCTACGTTTCGCTCCTGTTGGTATTAACTGTGTCGGGGACTATTTTTGCAGCCACTGCGATTTTCCCTCAGTTAATTGTCACGCTTTTATTTGGTGAAGCCTATCTGTCAATCGCCCCCTTAATCTGGCTCTATGCCTTAGCAACAGCCATTTATGCCCTCAGCAATGTCATTGTGACCTATCGCTTGTCAATTGGGGATGGGTTTGGTTCAACAATTGCCATACTCAGCGGGGTGGCCCAAGTTGTTTTCTTGTGGTTGTTTCACAACAGCCTGCAACAAATTGTGTTCATGCAAATCGGTTTGATGGGAGGCATGTTCTTGATTCTTCTGGTTTGGGATGGATGGTTGGCTTGGCATGAATATGGCTCACCGATTTATGGCTGGAAATTGATAAAGGATTGGCGCTCGATGTTGGCTCAGGTGAAAGCGTAGCGGTTATCTAGTTGCAAAATTAAATTTAATCACTGGAGTTACGCACCAACAGACCTTTCAGGTTTTAGATTTTCGGGTAATTTCGGACCAATTGCCGTTTAACCTGAAAGGTCTTAGGCGAGAGGCCGCGTAACAGGAGTTAGTCAGTTGATGGCGCGGAATTTATCGGCTACGTTGATCAAACTTTCAGCCGATTTGAAAATGTTTGGAGATTAATATGAATTATAAAAAAATAGCTCGTTCTGCGAATGGCGTACAGATATTGGAAATACACGGCCGATTTGATGCCCATGTGGTTCCTGAAATCAAAGAGTGGTTTGAAGAACTACAGGAAAATGACAACAACCAAATCTTAATCAACATGGTGGGTGTCCACTTTATCGATACCCGTGCGCTTTCAACTTTGATGATGATCATGAAACGCTGTCGAGAAAATGGCGGTTGGTTCCGCATATGTTCGTTGCAGCAACCGGTACGGATCATTATTGAGCTAATGCACCTAAACAAAATCTTCGATATTTTCGAAGAAGAGAATGATGCGTTGGAAGCTAGCCCGATGATGTTAGGTGACTGAACATATGATGCAAAAATCGTCTAAAACAGATGATAGTTTGTTTTTAAATGTGAAAGCCCGTTTTACTGATTTACCCATCTTAGATGAGTTTATTCCAACAGCTTTGCGGCAGCTTTTAGCCACAGAGCAAGAAATCGATGTGGAAACGCTTTCAGGCGAGCTGATTCTTGCAATTCATGAAGTATGTGTCAATATGATTGACCATGCTTACAAAGCTGAAGGTGATAATCCAATTACCGTGAGCTTGACCATTGATTCAACACAGCGAGAAGTTGTTGTGGAAGTTGTTGATCAAGGTGATTCATATAATCCGAAACAGCTCGAATGGCCGCCACCACATTGCTGGCAGATATTAGAAGAAGGTAATGGCCAATCTTTTGTGTTGGGGCAAGTTCCGGAACCTGACCTAGAAGCAGAGCGTGGCCGGGGAGTCTATCTGCTGACCGGTCTGCTAGATTTTGTAAAGTATTACTCAAGAGCTGGAAGAAATTATTGGGTATTGAAAAAGAGCTATGTATAAAAACAGGAGGTGATTTATGGCTCACATTTTAATTGTAGATGACAACCCCATTATGCTTCGCACACTGGCGTTAATTGTTAAAAAAACAGGGCATCAAACCCTAGTGGCCAATAGCGGTCTTAAGGCGATAGAGATGATTAAATCTGTGCCGGTTTCCCTAGCAATTGTTGATATGAACATGCCGGGGATGAATGGATTAGGTTTGGTCGAGCATATCCGCTTACATGAAACAGGCAGCCGTTTGCCGATTGTTTTTTTAACAGGTAGTGGGCGTGAAAGCGACCTCAAATCGGCCGTTGAATTGGGAATTGATGAGTTTTTGGACAAACCTGTTAGCTCATACGAACTGCGAGATGTTATTCAGCAACTCTTACAAGATTCCGTTGCTTCTGACGCTGATGCATAGGCCATCATGGGCAACCCGCAAATTAATTTCAGGTTTACCGAGGTTTAATTATGAAAGGCATGATATTTACAGAGTTTTTAGAAATGGTCGAGGATCTATTTGGAGATGAAGTTGTAGACAATATTATTGAAGCATCTGACCTTCCATCAGGGGGGGCGTACACAGCAGTAGGAACTTATGACCATAGTGAAATTGTACAGTTAGTGACCCATCTAAGCACAAAGACCGGAATGGCTGTCCCTGATCTGTTAAAGGCTTATGGTAAGCATTTGTTCGGCCGTTTTTCCACCGGATACCATCACTTTTTTTTAGGCACTGCGACCTTGTTCGACTTCTTAAAAGGCATCCATAGCTATATTCATGTTGAAGTGCATAAACTTTACCCCGACGCAGAATTGCCACACATTGTTTGCGAGCAGAGGGGCGCTAAGCAGTTAACCGTTGTTTATCAATCAGGACGGCCATTTGCCGATTTTGCAGAAGGGCTTTTACTTGGAGCGGTCGCCCATTTTGGCGAGCCAGTCCACTTAGAGCGCATACAAACACCACAAGATAGTGCCAAATCTGCAACATTTCTTTTAACAAAAACAACTGAGGTGTAACCATGGCCGATGAACTCGAACGGTTGCAACGCCGTGTAGCAAGAGAGCTTGCCGCCCGTAAAGAAGCTGAATATTTGCTTGAAACCAAAAGTTCAGAGCTATTTGCCTCCAATCACTACCTCTCTCAAGCCCAAGACCAGCTTGAAGATCGAGTAAAAGAGCGAACTCAAGAGCTCAAAGAGAGCGAAGAGCGTTTCCGCCGATTTATTGAATCCGCTAGTGACATTATTTACGAAACGACACCAAATGGCTTTTTTACCTACGCCAACCCGGTCGCCATTCGCATGTTGAATCTAAGCGATGAGGCTGACGTTTTAGGTCACTCTTTTTTAGAGTGGGTTCATCCTGACGATCATCAACGTTTAACAGAATTTTATGACCAGCAATTAACTCAGGGTGAAAAGAACACCTATTTAGAATTCCAACTGTATACGAACAAGCAACGGACTATTTGGATCGGACAAAATGTTCAAGTGGTTCTGGAGGATGGAAAAGTTCGGGGTTTCCAGGCGGTTGCGCGAGACATCACAAAGCGTAAGAAGATAGAAGCGGAGTTGCAAGAGGAACGTGACCTAGCACAACAAATTCTGAAGAACATGGGGCAAGGGCTTATCTTGACCGACAATTACAATAAAATCGTATATGCGAATCCGGCTTATGCGCAAATGCTAGGGTATCCACCCGATCAAGTTATCGGTATGTCACCAGCGGCGTTTGTTCACTCTGATGACCGGGAAAGGTTGATTGCAACCCGAAACAAACATGAGGCAGAGGGTATTTTTAACTATGAAGTTGAATTGCAACTTATGGCTCAAGACACCCATACTGTGCCGGCTTTAATTACGCGAACAATTCGGTCTAATGATGATCAGTCGATAGGCGGTATTGAAGTCATTACAAATCTGACTGATCGAAAGCGGATGGAAGAAACATTGCGCGATGCACGCGATCAAGCGATTCATGCTTCACGTATGAAATCTGAGTTCTTGGCAAATATGAGCCATGAAATTAGGACCCCCCTGAATGGGGTTATTGGGATGGCTGAACTTCTTCAAGAAACGGAGTTAGATCAAGAGCAAGAAGAGTTTGTGGAAATAATCAATACAAGTGGAACAGCACTGCTCTCGATTATTAATGATATTTTAGACTTTTCAAAAATAAATGAAGGAAAAATAGAGTTAGAGTATCAACCATTTCACTTACGTGAGGTGATTGAAGAATCCTTAGATATGCTGGCTTCAAAGGCGGCTCAAAAAGGATTGGAATTGGCCTGCATGATGTCGCACCGACTGCCACTAAACATTATTGGCGATGTTGTTCGCGTAAGGCAGATATTGGTTAACTTGTTGAGTAATGCTGTCAAATTTACTGAGCAGGGTGAAGTGATTGTTTCTGTAGAGAAGCAAACGGGGCCAGACGGCCGAAACCAGCTTCATGTTGCGGTCAGAGACACAGGTATCGGCATTCCGGAAGAGGCGATTGGTCGGCTGTTTCAATCGTTTAGTCAAGTGGATGCATCTACAACGCGTAACTATGGTGGATCAGGTCTTGGTCTTGCAATTAGCAAAGAGCTGGCGGAACTGATGGGTGGCCAGATGTGGGTAGAGAGTGTGTTTGGAAAAGGGTCAACTTTTCACTTCACTTTTGATTTAACGGCAGCTCAGGACATCATTATCCCGAAGCTAGAAAAGCCCCCTGAGCTTGCAGGAAAACGGCTCTTAATTGTTGATGACAATGAGACAAATCGAATGATTTTGATTCGCCAAACGATGTTATGGGGCATGTTGCCAGAGGCCGCATCTTCGGGGGAAGAAGCGTTAAGATGGTTAAATGAAAAAAGAGACTATGATCTTGCGATTATTGAGATGAACATGCCCAAAATGGATGGCTGTATGTTGGCTTCAGAAATTCAGGGTCTTTCACACTATTCTAATTTCCCTTTGATTATGCTTTCGTCTATCGGGTATAAACTACCTGCTAGAGGTAAAGCTTTGTTTTCCGCTCAAGCTTCAAAACCGGTAAAAGTCAAAGCTCTGCGCAAGGTAATAGAATCTGTCTGCCGTGATCAAGAACCTGTTAAATTAAAGGCAAAACCAGAGACAAGGATAACGACAAAAGATGATAGCTTAACAAAATCGCCTGTCCGCATTTTGTTAACAGAGGATAACGTTGCGAATCAAAAGGTTGCTTTGGGTGCGTTGAAGCATTTAGGCTATCGGGCTGATTTAGCCGTTAACGGCCGGGAAGCGGTTGAAGCGGTCGAGCAATTTGCTTATGAAGTAATCTTGATGGATGTGCAGATGCCTGAAATGGATGGGATTGAGGCGACCCAGCAAATACGTAAACGCTGTTCAGAGACAAAACAGCCTTATATTATTGCGATGACGGCGAATGCGGTAACAGGGGATAAAGAGCGGTTCTTGGCTGCGGGCATGGACGCTTATGTGAGTAAGCCGGTTAGATTAAAGGTGTTGGCTGATGTTTTGGCTTCGATTTTGGCAGATAAATCGGCCGATTAGTATCAAACAACAGTAATTGGCCCATTCCTAGCGTGGCTGTCACCCAGTATCACTTTTTTAAAGAAATCTGGACACCAAGACCTTTTTATTGGGTCATTTTTAACGTAATTGCGCTGAGTGTGGAAAACGAGGGGATTCTGTTGGCGAAGTCATGCTGGTGCCAAGGCTGCAAATCTAGACGTTCTAGTCTTTCCTCTTGGGAGCTCATCAAACCAAGCTACTAAACGATCAAGATTGATGGCGGCCGCTGTTGCAAGGT
>JBLIMP010000072.1:0-17052 GCA_047638855.1 Cellvibrionaceae bacterium
TCTTTTTTATCCGGTGCTCAGTAAAATCTTCTGTCAGGCTTCGATTTGAAGCTTCGTCAAAGGCGAGTAGTAGAATGCCTGAAGTCGGCCGGTCGAGCCGATGCAGTGGGTAGACACATTTTCCGGTCATGTTCCGCACAAGCAGAAGCGTAAACTCGTGGGTCTGTCCTTCTGCAATGTCTGTGCGATGCACAAGCAAACCGGCCGGTTTATGAACCGCAATCAGATACTCATCTTCAAATAAAACCCGCATGGATAGATAGTAAACAAAAAGAGCGTTTTCCGTTAAATGTCGAAAAACGCTCTTTTATATTAATTTAACTGGCAAGAGGCCAATCTAATTGAGAAGCAACTATTTAGCACCACTCACTTTGTCTTGAATCATCGGCCAGATAACGCCACCTAAGGCACCCAAAGCGAAGCCAAAAATACCAGAGCAGATTGAACCTACGATACCACCACCAATTCCGCCGCCAACCCCAATGATGCTACTGATAATGGCTCCCATTATTGCCATAATCACACCACCAATACCACCGGCAATAGCACCACCAATAGCGGCTGTTTGGGTATCTTCTTTACCTTCAGCAAGGTAGCCATACGCCATACCACCACCGATTGGAATGAGAACGGCTCCACATACGGATAGGACAGCAAACAGCCCGCCCACAAATGGGATAAACGACAGTAAATTTAAAACGACGGCGACTCCGGCCGCAATTGCCCCAGCTTTTAGAGCACTGTTCATATCTATTTTATTCATAAAATTTCCTCTTTAGTTAGTAACAAAACAAAAACTACTCTTTTCAACAATCTGAGAAAAACACCCTTCGACAAGCTCAGGGTACGCATCCTGAGCTTGTCGAAGGATACTCCTCCTGACTTTTTGAGAAGATACAACTTATCATTGAAGTTGTAAATTGTCCAGAAAGCAACCAGAATGGCGGAATCAGCGTAGCTAGAAACATTATGTTTTTAGTCATTGGGCAATCAGTTAAATCAAGATAAATCAACGCCATCTAAATGATGTGTATCATTGGTTTTCTCTAAAAACGGCCCTTCTGGAAAGATATAAATCTCAGCGATAGCTGTATTGCCGACTTTCATACGCCAGCAATTCCTAAGCGGGAATTCCATCGCCACCGTTAAGAACATATTGACAGATCCACCATGAGCCACCACTACAATTTTTCCGTCTGGATGCCTCTCGACCATTTCATCGATAAAAGATCGAACCCGTGCGGCAAATGTTTCGATTGGTTCAATACCGGGAATTGTGATGCTAGTCACGTCTGAACGCCATTGTCGTAATTTCTCAGCTTCATCTGCTTCAAATTCATCCCATTGTTTGCCTTCCCATGGTCCAAAAGTGATTTCACGCATGCGTTGATCGGGTTGCACAACTAAGCTGGGGTGGTGAGCTGCAATAGACTGAGCGGTGTCCATTGCTCTAGATAGATCGCTAGCGTATATGGCTGAGATGCCAGTCTCACTCGCCAACCGCTTGCCTACCAACTGGGCTTGCTTCCGGCCGGTTTCGTCTAACTTTGAGTCAAGTTGTCCCTGAATACGCCGGATACGATTCCATTCAGTTTGTCCATGCCGGACGAGGATAAAATGTGTCATGACTTCTGTGGTTTAGTTGATGCGTTTGATCGTACTAGGTACCGGCCGATAAACATAACGATAACTCCTTCTAAAAGAGTTCCAATGCTAATAATGGCACCTACGTCAAACCAAAATTTCTCCGGAAAAAGACGGATCAGTGAATCGGTGTAGTAGAAGGTCCAGGTGCCGGGTGGGAAAAGCAATTCGTGAAATAAAGTAAAGAAAACGGTCCAGCCAACTAAGATAAAGATAGCAATCGAGGCTAATAAGATGACGGTTGCCCAACCACCTTTATAAACCGTTTCGTAAAACTCTGTCTTATTTATAAAAAACAGTGACGCTAACCCGACTGGGACAATAACCATTAAGCCACGCAAAACCCGGCCGATGCCATCAAATAGAATTTTGACATCGATCATATGGCCGATTTCGCTTTCGTTATAAACCGGCGTAGCTTGATCTTCGGGCAAACGCATATCTTTTAGTAAGTAGATAACCTCTTCGGCCGGTTCCGGCCGTTGAATGTAATCAAGCGTGGCATTTCCAAGAGCCAGCCGCTCTTCGGCCGACCAGCCATATGCATCTGGAGCGATACGCGGATACTCAAAAGCTGGGTAATCTGAAGCGATAATAGTTCGGACTGTTCCAAAGCCCAGCAAAAACGGGAAAGAAAGAATGACAATCCATTTAATTATTTTAGAGAGGGTCGACATGGGTTTAGCCTTGATTTGTTGATTTACCAGAACAGACACGTAAATGATCGAGTGTGTGGTTTGAGCAGGTTATAGCCTTTCACAAAAAGAGTCGCAAATTGACTACTTTATCTTTTATATAAAACAGCATTTTACACTGCCGCCACACACAATCGATCACAAGAGAAATCGTTTTTTAATCTCTTGTTCTTGACAAAGGGGAAAGGCTCGGTCAAAATAAAGTCATCCTCCGAAGTTTTAAACTACCATCAGTTTTCAAAATCCAGTCACATAGGCTTACCTATTTTTTCTGCCAGCAACTTCAGCAATAAGTGCTCCTTGCTAACGATGTAGAACAAGTCGGTATATACGTATTACGTATAAGGAGTCAGGCTTTTAATAACCACGATATTCGTGTGTGGAATAGTTGTGACTGGTATCAAAATCGGTGATTCTAATAATTAAGTTTTATAAGTTTGAGCCACACAGTTTATACCTATAGCTATAAGGTAACTCTTTATGTCAGAAGAACAATTCAATGGACTCCCTATGCCCGTATTCACCGCCTTTGGATGGGCCGGTGAAGATGCCGCAATCAAATTCGCTCTATCACAGTTAGAGCTGTTCATAAACGGCCTGCATGAAATTATTTCAGAGAAAGCCCGTTTTCATTTACCTCACCATGGACTGAATCAAGATGCCCGTGTTGCGTGGTTTGCGATTAATCGTGAGCCAGAGGTTGGCCCATATGTTGCTTTTGTAGCACGACCTAATGCCTTTGAAATGCGGATTTCTATCACCGATCCGGCCACGATTAATCGCGGGCTGCGGGCGGCCGAAAAAGACCTTCAAAAATGGTTCAGAATGCTGAACGATTTAGGGGATGGCTGGCATTTGCAAATTGAGCAAAGGTTGAAAGAAGATGAAGCGGTTGAATTTGGTCATTATGGTGATCTTTTCAAAGATAGCGTGACCGCTTTAGATTTTGAAAGCTTAAATAAAGCAACGAGCCGTGCAGCCTTTCTTAATACTGAAGAAAAGTGGACCGTTCCCGTTTTTGTCACACGTAGAATGACAGCTGACCAAGCAGCGGGGATGGGGCGTGATCTTATCAACTTTATGTCTGTTGAACTAGATAAAGTATTAGACGTTGTTGCCCTGTTTTCACGAACTAGCAAAGAAAGTAAAGCAGCTGCGGCCAAAACAAAAAGCAAAGGGGCCACGCGCACACGCAAAACGGCTGGTCGACCACCTAAAGTGGTAGTAGAAGCTGTGCCACAAACATTTTCATACGTTGCCGAATTAAAAGGATTACATATTCGCAAGGGATTTATCAATCTAACCCCTGAGCATTGGCCTTTCTTCACAGAGGGAAAGCGTATGGAAACCCGCCCTATTACTATTAAATATGCTGAAGCATCAGATGCATCTTGTGCGGTTTGGCGATTGCAGCCAGATGATCAAGCACGCTTAATCCTCAGTGAACCAGCCCATGCTTGGCTTCTTACTACATTTTCAGCAAATTCAAAAGTCACAGTGGATGCACTCCGGACACTTGAAAATCAAATTGAAGTGACGTTATCTCCAGTAGAATAAAATTCAAGCACTAGTTTCGATTTAGTAATCGAAACTGAATCCTTAGAGCAGGGTTTTAAAAAGAGACGTGGTTATAAAAAACCACGTCTCTTTTTTCTATTTCCCACCCAACACTATGCCACAGCTAGTTATGCCCCAACTAGCTACGTCAGCCAGAAGGTCATAAAGACCTTCTGAATAACTATAAATGTCTATGATACAAGCTATGAAATGGTGAACGACAGATAGCTTATATCATTTTTGCGTATCAAACAGGAACAGGGAAATGAATAACTCTAGAAAACGTACAAAAATTGTTGCCACAATCGGACCCGCATCCAGCGATCCAGAAATGATCCGTAACATGTTGCATGCCGGAATGAATGTTGCCCGTATAAACTTTTCACACGGGCATGAACAAGATCATATCGATGCTATTTCTAATTTGCGCCAAATTGCGAATGAAGAGAATATCGTTTTGGCGTTACTGGGAGACCTTCAAGGGCCCAAAATTAGAATGGGGGAATTCGAAACGATTTATTTAAACGAAAATGATGAGGTTCGTTTTTCGTTTGATGGATCTGTTGAAGGCACATTAGGTCTTCCTCACCATGAATTGTATAAGGCTCTCACGGCTGGATCAAAAATGATCATTGGGGATGGGGAAATGGACCTTGAGGTTGTTTCGAACGATGGAACGGTGCTTGTTTGCCGTTCGATTTATGCGGGTGAGCTTAAGCAACGGAAAGGAATTAATACCCCTGGTACAACGCACGCTATTCCCAGCATTACAGAAAAAGACAAGAATGATTTAAGGTTTATTTGCCAATTTGATCTCGATTTTGTTGCGCTTTCATTTGTCCGTACGGCCGATGATATTAATGAGCTACGTAGTTTAATGGCAGAGCAGGGTAAAGACATTCCAATTATCGCCAAAATCGAGAAGTTTGAGGCGATAGAAAATCTAAAAGCGATTGCAAAAACGGCCAATGGTTTGATGGTTGCCAGAGGTGACTTAGGATTAGATATGCCAACAGAGCAGTTACCGATACTGCAGAAGGAGATTATTCGTGTCGCTAACCGATATGGGATTCCGGTTATTACAGCCACACAAATGCTTGCCTCAATGGAGACAAACCCACGGCCGACGAGAGCCGAGGCCAGTGACATAGCGAATGCGATCCTTGATGGGACTGATGCGATTATGCTTTCGAATGAAACCGCTGTAGGGCGTCACCCAATCTTAGCGATTCAAACAATGGCGAATATCGCTGAAAATACAGAAGCAAACTTTCCATATAAAGAATGGCGTCAAAAAAGAAAATCTATTGCTAAGCTTGGTAACATTTCAGACGCAATTAGCACATCAGCCTGTAATTTAGCCGAACAAATCAATGCGAAGTTGATTGTTACCTCAACCATGTCGGGTTATACAGCTCGGCAAATCTCGCGCCATCGGCCGGTGACTATGATTTATGCAGTTACACCGCTTGCACGAACACGACGCCAACTGGCTTTGCTGTGGGGGGTTGAGTGTGTTCGTATGGGCAATGTTGAAAGTACCGATGAAATGATCACTGAATCGATTTCGGCCATCGAATCTGGAGATACACAAATTCATCTTGAAAAGGGAGATTTGGTTGTTCTCACCGGTGGTGTACCTTTTGGCAAGACCGGCCACTCAAACCTTATTCAGGTGCATGAAGTAAAAAGGTAGAATCTATTTCTACCCAAGTGATTATTTTATGTCTTCTTGGTTTGTTCCGCGTTCAAATAAGCCAATTATTATTGCCCACCGTGGGGCAAGCCAAGAAATGCCGGAAAATACGATGGGGGCTTTCAGGCTAGCGGTTGATCAGGGAGCAGATGGATTAGAGTTTGATGTCCAATTTTCGGCCGATGGCGTGCCAATGATCATTCATGATCCAACCTTAGACCGCACTACAAACGGCCGCGGCCGAGTCATTGATCAACCATTTCGGCAGTTGCAAAGGTATGATGCTGGGGGTGGGGAAAGAATTTCTTCCTTGGAGGAGCTTTTTAGTGAATTTGGCTCAAACACCCTCTATAACATTGAAATCAAGAGCTATACCTTCAAAGACATTGGTGTTGAAAAAGCTGTTGCTGATTTAATCGGCCGATTTAAGCTTGGAAAGCAGGTGCTTGTTTCCTCATTTTTCCCTGCAAATCTAAGACGATTTAGCCAACATAGCAACCCACCAGCGGTTCTGACCGGTTTGGTGCGCTACAAAGGTTTTGGCTTTACCCGTCATTTTTACCAGGGGCAGGTTGACCACCCGTGGCATCAGTTGGTTGATGCAAAGTATATGCATTGGGCTGCCGAAAATAACCTTCGGGTTCATGTTTGGACAGTTGACGATTTGGATGAAGCGACCCGGCTGACGAAGCTCGGCGTACATGGGATTATTACCAATCGGCCGGGGTACTTGCAGACCCACTTATAACACGACTTAAGGGCGGCCCTGAAAATTAACCGTTCGACGATATAGCTTGCAGATTAATAGTAATGGAGGTGCCAGCACCTTTGATTTTTGCTTTTAGGCGATTTCCGAGAATAAAACATGCAATTGCATCAACAAAATCGCCTCACCTCGTCAACTTGATTGACACAGCCAACTCCCCCTGAGCTAGTTTGCTAGATAAATTATTTTTCGGGGTTGGCCTTACCGCTATTTAATCTACTTTTGGGTTTTGGTAAAAGGGGGACAATGCCCGTACTTGGCGGTCAGCATGATAGCTTGAGCGAACGAGTGGTCCACTTTCAACCCATTTGAAACCCATCCCCAAGCCGATTGTTTTGAGTTCTTCAAACTCTTCAAGCGTGTAATACCGCTCAACTGGCAGATGCTTTTGACTGTTTGGTTGCAGATATTGCCCCAATGTCAGAATATCAACTTTACGGTCAGCCAAGTCCTGCATCACCTGCAACAGCTCGTCCCATGGTTCGCCTAACCCTAGCATAATACCCGATTTGGTTAAGACTTCTGAATCTAGTTTCTTCGAGTTTTCGAGGGTATCCATCGCCCACTGATAATTGTCTTGTGGCTGGACTTTTTTGAACAGGCTAGGCACTGTTTCGACATTGTGATTGAGAATCTCCGGCCGGGCATCTGTCACGATCTTGAGTGCTTCAATGTTGCCTTTAAAGTCAGGAATCAGCACTTCAATCGAGCATCCTGGCTGAATCTTTCGAATCTCTTCAATACACATTGCAAAAATAGGGGCACCGCCATCTTTGCGCTCGTCTCGATTAACCGATGTGATGACGACATGGTTTAAATTCATCGATGCGACCGCTTGCGCCAAGCGTTTTGGCTCTTCCCAATCCATTGGCAATGGGCGGCCGGTTTTAATGTCGCAAAATGCACAACTGCGGGTACAAATATCCCCCATGATTAAGAACGTTGCGGTACCAGCCCCCCAGCATTCACTTATGTTGGGACAACGGGCTTCTTCACATACAGTGTGCAACGATTTTTCTCGCATTAAATCTTTGAGAAACTCATAGTTTTCGCCACGAGGCGGCTTTACTTTAATCCATGAAGGACGTTTTAATTTCGGTTTTGGATCATTGATCTGGATTGTGTCGAGTGAAATATTAGACATATATGGTTACCGTATTTTTTGAGAAGCTACAACATTATCTTTATAAATTTGCTGGAACGCCAATGTAGCGGCCGGAATTAGATCAGTTAAAGCAAGCTCTTGGTTTAATTCTTGGCTCATGCTTGTCACCTCGTGCTCACGAATGCCGCAAGGGATGATGTGCTTAAAATGAGCCATGTTTGGATTTACATTGAGGGCAAATCCATGACTGCTGATTCCTCGGCTGACATTAATGCCGATTGCGGCAATTTTGCGTGGGTCCGATTCAGCGCCAACCCAAACGCCAGTATAGCCAGGATAACGCCACCCTAGTATGCCAAACTGGCTGATCATTTGAATAATAACTTCTTCCAAGTCGCGAACAAATGTATGCACGCTAAATTTTGAATAGCCTTGTGCTTTTGAACGGCGACGAAGATTGAAGATAGGGTAAGCCACAAACTGCCCCGGCCCGTGATAGGTTATATCCCCACCTCGGTTAACCTTGTATACAGCAATCTCTTCGGCCGCAAGTTGGGCTTCGTTGATTAAAAGGTGCTCTTTCTTGCCACTACTACCTAACGTATAAGTGGGAGGATGCTCCACAAAAAGCAGCTTATCTAGCGTATCGACGGCCGATCGGTGTTCTGCAACCAAGCCCTTTTGCCTGTCCCAAGTCTCTAAATAATCAGATTGTCCAAGCCATTCTGAAATGATCATGTTGATATTATACCGTTCTCATACCAGATAGATGAGGAACCCATAAAAATATAATATTTTTAAAAACAAAAAGGGAGATTAAAGATATGCTCACTATTCTAAAAGATTGCTTGCTGCAGCCAAGCCAGATAGAGCCGCACCTTCTACCCGCGCATGTTTAAAAGCATCGCCAGCAAATATAAGCGGTAATCGATTTAGATCAATTCTCAAGCAACGCTCTGGATATTGGTTAACCGGTTTTGCATACAACCATCGATGGATTTGCACATCGACAATATCGGCTGAATCGAAATAGCCAGCCCTGTCTGCCTCAGCAATCAGACGATTACCTGCTGCTTCAAGGTCTAGGTCTAAATAGTGACGGCTAAACTCGGGTGACGCATGAATTGTAACCGTCGGCTCTGCCGATATTCCCTTTTGTTGATTATCGCTGATCCAGTCGATAATTTTCCCTTGTACCTGCACCCCGCCAGGAGGGAGAATATGACTTTTATTATTAAGCCGCAGGGTGACTGCAAAACAAGGGTCATAAATGACTGAAGCTAAAGCTTGTCTTGCCTCATCTGGCAACTGGAGTGGCCCCGCATCAAGCAATGCCAATGATTGAGGGATGGGAGATGTAACGATTAAGTTGTCAGATCGAAAGTAGGTGCCGGACTCTATTTCTACTCGCCAGCGATTCTTATCTTGCTGAATGCTAATTGCTTTGGTTTGGGTATTAACGTTAAGCCCGACAGATAGATGCTCTGGGATAGCTACCATTCCGGCACTGCCTCGATAGCGTGGATGGCCATCATTTTGTAAAAAGCCACGGCACCATTCGGTGGCTGTTCCGGCCGATAGCCACTCATCTACCCACATTTGGAATTGTCCGTTTCGTACGGTAAAAAACTGCGCCCCATAATCGGCGAGAGCATCAGGCAACATCTGTTGGGTCGCCATTCGGCCGCCAACTTGGCTCCCTTTTTCGAGCACTATGACTCGGTGGCCTGCTTTCTGCAATTCGGTAGCGGCTAATAGCCCCGCAATGCCTGCTCCGATGATTAATGTATCCATTAATAGGTGGGTGCTGTTATTTAATAGCTAAATTGTGGGGCTTTCCATATAGAAATTCATAATCGGCTGATTGATAGGCAATGGTCCAATCCTCGTCCCAAACAAACAGGCTGGAGTCACTGTACCATAGTGCATAAAAAGCGTTGTCGAGCACGGCGATCCGGCCAGTGACATCAGGACTAATCTTAAAAGGAGGGTTTGACAGCATCTTTACCAAGCTAGTGAGCATCACCCTCGACTCAACGGCCGAGTGATAATAGGACCAGTATCTGACAGCGTCTTCGCGTAACTCACGAATCGTTTCTGTCCACTGCCGTAACCGAGCTTCTATCTCCTGCTCTGCCTTGTTTTCGGTAGCTACAACCCATTCCATTACTGTGTTTTCAAAAGTTTGGCGAGCTTTGAGTAACCGATCATTTTCGGCCGGTGACAATGTCCCCTTTAAGGCAAGCAACCGATGCTCACGCATGAGATATCCGCCCAAAGTCAATGTCGGCCGACTTGGCCCCATTGGACCGAACAATGTCCCCATGCGTAAATAACCGTCCATTTGGTCAGCCATTTCCTCAAGAATATCTAAGTCATTTTGAAGTTTTGTTTTTTTTGATCCGAGCAAAATTTTCTCCTTTCTACTATATTGAGTCTACCTCAAAACAGACAGGTTATACTGATAGGCTTTAACAATCGCCTGTTCACACTAATATAGCCATTAGGTTTTCCCCGTTCTTATTCAGGAACAATTCTAATATAAAGTTGGCCTAGATTAAGCAAACAAGCAAAATTGTGGTATGGATCAAAATAAATACAAAAATATTATTGGGATGAGCATTATAGGCGAGGTCCTAAAAACCAAGTCAGACAAGCTGGCTGAAAAGCTACGGCCGTTTTTAGATGAATGGCCGATTTCTAAAAACAACTACTTCATGTTGTTGAATGAGAATGGAGACAATCTTTTTATTCAGTTGAACGACCCCTCCGATTTTGAGATTTATTTCTATAAATCATGGCCGGGTGATTATCTGATTTCGGCCGGAAGTAACAAAGATGAAGCGGCCGGATTAGAGATTATGAAAACGCTGATCGGTTTTTTCGATCAAGCCCAAATCGTTTACAAAATTGAAGCTTCAATTGATTTGAAAAACAAGTCGACAGATGAGCTAGTTTTTACTCACCCCGATTTCAAATACGACTAGGGTCACAACGCGCTGTGACCCTGTAACCCCAGATGAACTATTTTGAAAAACTTGAGCTGATTAATATCGACCTTGATCGAATGTTTCCGGCCGGGAACAACCCGTTCCAAATCATGACCCGCCTGCTCGAAGAAGCAGGCGAGTTGGCCGAGCAGGTTCACATCTTTGAAAAAAGCGGCGTTAAAGCCGCAAAACATGGAGAGCCAGACCCGCATAAAATGGCGAAAGAGATTCAGGATGTGATCGGCTGTGCGTTGCAGGTGAAACAGGGGATTGAAATGCGGTTTGAGAAGCGTTTAGAGAGTGACAGATTTACGGCCGAAGAATTAGAGTCGCTCAGTTAGGCCCAGCTTCAAAGCGATCCAATCGATAAGGGTCTAATCTATCCAAGCTGACCCCTTCAAGAATTTCTGCTACTGCATATTTACCAACTAGTGGAGCCAGCGTAATGCCACTGTGCATAACGGCCAAATAAACATCTGACGCATGTTTCGAAAAGCCGATAATCGGTAGCTTATCCTGAGGCAATACCCGCCAGCCAAGTGTGACTTTTTCAACGTCAACTTCTTCCAATTGAGGCAAACTTTGAGCCCCATACTTGAGCAACGCTTGACCCGCTTTGATCGAATTGTCAGTGCCGTCTCCCCCCTCAAAACTACTGCCGAGCACAATCCGGCCGTCCGGCTTTTGCTTCATGTGGCCGTGGGGTGACAACACGATTCGATTGATTAGAGACGTTTGTGGCTTTGAATGGACCAGCACACCTGGTGAATTTTGCAACGGGACAGTTAGCCCCGTCATCGCAGCGATTTGGGGGCTGTGGTTTCCGCAAGCGATGACGATCACATCTGCTTCAAAATCACCCAAAGATGTTTTGACAATCTGCGCCCGGTTTTCCGGCCGGTCAATCCCTGTCACTTCACAGCCGACATGTAAAATCGCCCCTAACTGTTGTGCCTGATTCAGTAAAACGTGGGTAGCAAAAACAGGGTCTACATGCCCCTCAATCTCTGTGTAGATAGCGGTTTCAAAGTCACTTTCAGCAAGATTGGGTTCCATTTGCTTAAATTCTTCAGCATCAACATGACGCAACGGATACCCCCAGCTCTGATGGGTTTGGGATGCCTGATTGATTTCGGCCGCTTTATCTTTATCAGCCGTCCATTCCAAACTGCCACCCCACGTTACTTTACATGCTCCGTCCAACTCTTTTTCAAGCCGTTCCCAAGCCGCAATCCCAAACAAGTTAAGCCGATAGTAGTGATACGGTTTTTTGCCCCGCGAGGCGTTGATCCATGCAAAAGAATCGGCCGTTGTCCCTTGCCCTGGCTCTCCCTTTTCAAGAATAGTGACTTGTGCTCCCGCTTGCGCCAGATGGTAGCCGATTGAAGCCCCCATAATTCCGGCTCCGATAATGACGATATGTTTGTCTTGATTTTTCATCTGCGTCCTGATTTAGTTTAAGGGTGTGACCTGATAGTGGGTGTGACCTGATAGTGAATGATTAGCGGCGTTAGGGTTTCCGGATAGCCGTCTAGCTGATATCCGGTGATCATGCCTGAAAAAGATGGCGCTGAAAATGGCCAAGGATCAATTTTAATCTCCCCGTTTGGTTTGATCTCATAAGTCAATTGCGTTTCATTTGGCTGGTTTATTTTAGCGGAAATAGGGGTTGACCCTTTTGTCGGCCGTTCAAATGAAAAATCAAAGGCGACCATGTCGCAAAAACGGGTGATCCGGTCTGCCCATTCAAAATGATCTCGTGAAAAACCGCTCTGGGCAACCGCCTTAGAAATACGGTTTTCAAACGCCTCTACGATCTTTTTCCGTTCTGGCGATGTGGGTGTCCGCACAAGCCGCATCATGTGTAATTTCGCAATGGCTTCGATGATAGGATTCGCAAACTCAAGATCGATTCCGTGACGCATCACCGCTAGCCATTCCGCTTCGCTGATGTCTCCGATTGAAAGGTTGTCAGCATTGCTGTATTGCCAGTCGTGTAGAGCAACCCCATCGACAAAGGGGGTGAAATCGATCTCCGGCCGATCAAAGTCAGCGTTACCCCACATCGATGCCAATTTTGCCGCTAGCCTAGCATGCTCAAACTGCGGAATCACAATCGGCCGAACTTTTGATTTAAACATTGGTGTTAATCTCCTTTTGTCATCTTTCTGCTATTTTACAGTCAAATGAACTCAAGCATAATCGAGTACCAAGAAAAGCGGAATTTAGCGAAACTATAACTTTTTGCAAAATGGGGGTTTTGCACGTACCCTCAAAAGATCTAATTAAGAGGAAAAATGAAAATTCTAATCGTAGGTGGCAATGGAGCCATCGGTAAAAAAGTAAGTGCACATTTAACTACAAAGCATGAGTTAGTCATCGCCGGCCGAACTTCAGGAGATGTCCAAGTCGAAATCGCTGACAGCGCATCGATCCAAACGATGTTTGAGAAAGTAGGCAAAATTGATGCAATTGTTTGCATTGCAGGTGAAGCCAAATGGGGAACATTTGAGAGCCTTACCGAAGAAGATTATGATATCGGATTACGCAGCAAATTAATGGGCCAGGTCAATCTGGTCCGCATAGGCAAAAAGTATTTGACTAAAAATGGATCAATTACCCTCTCAACCGGCATCTTGGCTGATCATCCAGTTCTCTTGACAGCCAGTGCGGCGATGGTGAATGGCGGGATTCATAGCTTTGTGAAGGCAGCATCTCTCGAATTAATGGGGCAATGTCGCATCAATGTTGTTTCGTCTGGGCTTGTTGAGGATTCTGTTGATCGCTATGCAGAATTCTTCCCGGGGCATAATCCGATCCCGATGCCAAAAGTTGTCAACGGCTACGTTAAAAGCATTGAAGGGCATGAGACGGGGCAAATCATTCGGATGTATGACAATCAGTAGATGATAGACTAGATGCACCCTTCGACAAGCTCAGGGTACGTTGGGCCAAAGGGCCAAAACATATCTTAATTTGGAGAAAAAATGTCAACCACACCTTTAACCGTCAGTGAAATTTACGACTTAGCCTACCAGTGCCTTACCAATAATGGGTGCGATGATGCCAACGCATCGGCCGCCGCCCGCACCATTAGCACGGCCGAACGGGATGGGGCCACCTCCCACGGACTATTTCGACTGCCAGGATACATTAAGTCTCTGCGCAGCGGCAAAGTCAACGGCCATGCTAAACCGAAGGTTGAGAATTTGACACCGGCCGCCATTCGGATCGATGGGGACAATGGTTTTGCCCCGCTTGCCATTGAAACGGGTACACCCTTGCTGGCCGAAGCCGCCAATGAATACGGAATAGCCGTTTTAACAATCAGAAATAGCTTCCATTTTGCTGCTTTATGGCCCGAAGTTGAAGCGTTGGCTGAAAAAGAGTTAGTCGGTCTTGCATGTACCGTGCATACCCCGATGGTGGCCCCGTTTGGAGCCAAAAGCGCATTTTTTAGCACCAATCCGATCTCGTTCGCTTATCCACGGCCGGGGCAAAACCCCTATGTGTTTGATATGGCTACAGCGGCCAAAGCACGTGGCGACATCGGTGTGGCGGCCCGTGATGGGCATGAACTGCCGTTGGGTATCGGCCTAGATTCAGACGGCAACCCGACAACTGACGCCAAGAAAATACATGACGGCGGGGTGATCTTGCCGTTTGGGGGCTACAAAGGGTCAGCCATTGCAACAATGATCGAGCTATTGGCGGCCGGTTTGGTGGGGGATTATTTTAGCTATGAAGCGGCCGAAGCTGATAACAAAGACGGTGGACCTGCGCGAGGCGGCGAGTTCATTATGGCCCTATCTCCTAAAATTTTGGCCGGGATGGGTTGGGCCGAACACAGTGAAGCTTTCTTAACCCGTTTAGAAAATATGGACGGGGTGCGGATGCCTGGGAAAAGGCGTTTTGAAAACCGTTTATCTGAAACTCCCCGTGAAATTAATGCTGAATTGGTGAAGCAGCTTCAGGAAATGATGGGCTGATTCTGCTAATCACCTTTTTGACTCACAAAACACAATGACACAACAAACTGACATCCTTATCATCGGCGGTGGCGTGATCGGAGCCTGCACCGCACTCTTTTTAACTCGGGCAGGGCAGCAGGTAACGCTTGTTGAAAAAGCGGATATCTGCGCAGGAGCATCTCACGGGAATGCCTGTTGGGTTGCGGCCGGATACGCCCTGCCAACGGCGGCTCCAGGGGTGCTGGGACAAGGGCTGAAATGGATGTTTGACTCGGGTAGCCCGTTTTATATCAAACCCCGTTTTAATCTCGATTTAGTGAAATGGCTGTGGCACTTCCAGGCATCTTGCACCCATAATAAGATGATGGCTGGCGCCGAAACACTGCTTCAGCTTAATCTGCAAAGTTTGCAGATGTTTCATGAACTGACGGCCGAAGAAGGGCTGGAATTTAGCTATGTCGAAGCGGGGTTGCTTCACCTGCATCTCTCAGAAAAATACCGTCAAGCGGGTGAAAAAGAGGCGGAGCTACTGCGCAGTTTAGGCGTCGAGGCGATTTACTTAGATCGAGACGGGCTGGAAGAACTTGAACCCAAACTAAAAGATGGGGTCAATTCCGGCATCTTTTTCCCCAAACACGCCCATTTAAATCCGACCCAATTGGTGAAAGCTGTGGCGGCTCAGGCGGAAAAAGAAGGGGCAACAATCATGACGCAGACTGAGGTTGTTGGCTTTACAAAGGATGGCGGCCGAATTCGCGAAATCATAACGACGAATGGAACCATCGAGCCAAAAGAGGTGGTGTTAGCGGCCGGAGCTTGGTCTTCTATTTTGGCAAAACAGTTGGGTGCACCGATTTTGATGGAACCGGCCAAAGGATATAGCGTGACCGCTCGAAAAACATCGGCCGATCAGGGGCCGTCCCGGCCGTTGGCCGTGGATGACTCGAAGGTTGCGGTTACCCCGTTGGGGCAAGATCACTTTCGCTTTAGCAGCACGCTTGAATTGGCCGGATTCGACCCATCGATTAATCAAAAACGTTTGGACGTGAACCGCCAATCGTTGGAAACGGTGTTGCCTGACATGGAAATTATTGACGCAGAAGAGACTTGGTCGGGCTATCGGCCGTTGACGCCAGATGGCTTGCCCTACATCGGCCGGAGTGAGCGGGTGAGCAACTTAATCTTTGCAACCGGGCACGGAATGTTGGGCATTACACATGGGCCGATTACAGGCAAGCTGGTGACTGAGATTATAATGGGAGAAGCACCATCGATTGACTTAAAAGCGATGCGTCCAGAACGGTTTTGAGATTCCCCTTTTCACCGTAGGGGGCGACGCCGTCGGTGTATTATTCCATTCGAAGAACTCAAGACTCATTCCGATGGCGTCGCCCCCTAACTAAATAAATAATTACAAAAAGATAAAATAGAAGGGGTGCCGCTCTTTTATACTTTATACCTTCTACCTTTTACTTAAATGCACAAACTATTAAAGCCGATCCTAAATTTACACAATCAAATCCGTGATGCTGTTGTTGCGGCTTGCGAAACGGCCGACCTTGAAGAAATGTCTACCATCGCCCATGACGACGTGGGGGATACGATCTACGCGGTTGATAAGGTCAGCGAGGAATTGCTGATCGAATTCTTTGAGAAGAACATCGCCATTCACACCCCGATTATCCTAATCGCAGAAGGGCTTGAAGAAGGAGAGGTGGTGTTACCCGTGGGGACTCCGGCCGAAGATGCCCAGTATCGCATTATTGTTGATCCGATTGACGGCACTCGGGGGCTGATGTACCAAAAACGGAGTGCCTGGATTTTGACCGGCGTGGCTCCAAATCTTGGCCCTGAAACTGATATTCAAGATATTGAATTGGCGATCCAAACAGAAATCCCGCTAGTAAAACAGCATTTGTCGGACCAAGCTTGGGCGGAACGTGGCCAAGGGGTGACGGCCCTAAGGCATAATCGATTGACAGGGCAAGATCGGCCGCTGGCGCTCCGGCCGTCCCGCTCTGACACCATCGCCCACGGCTTTGCGTCGATTTCACGCTTTTTCCCAGGGGTGCGTGAAGCACTTTCTGCCATCGATGAAGAGGTTGTATTTGGGGCGTTGGGGCCGGTTCAGCCGAATAAAACCCACTGTTTTGAAGATCAGTATATCTGTACCGGTGGCCAGCTGTATGAGCTGATGGCGGGCCATGATCGTTTTATCGCGGACATCCGGCCGGTGATGGAGCAGATTTTGGCAAAACGAGGCTTGGCTTTAGGCATCTGTTGCCATCCGTATGACATTTGCACGGAGCTAATCGCCCGTGAGTTGGGTGTGATTGTGACGGATGAACACGGTCGGCCGATTAGTGCGCCGCTTAATTTGGATGCGGATGTGAGCTGGGTTGGGTATGCAAATGTTGGGATTGAAAAGCAGATCCGGCCGTTGCTGGAGGCGGCGATGAAGAAGCGGGGGTTAATCAGGTAAATGGGCAATGAACAACGAACAATGAAGAATGAAGAATGAAGAATTGATAATGACTGATCTGCTCAATCACAAGGATTTTCAAATAGCCGCTTCCAATTTTATGTTTGATGGTCAACTATTTTTCCAATAAGGAAAAGAGATCGCTT
>JBLIMP010000073.1:0-17036 GCA_047638855.1 Cellvibrionaceae bacterium
CGCAACCAGTACGCCATTTGAATTGCCGACGCCAACACCTTTAGGCGGGACGGGCTCTGTGCTCTCGCCAACCCCGGCTCCAGTAGAAGAGGCGACACCTCCGATCGATACACCAACGCCTTAGAGTAGCTGACAATTCACCAAACATAATAACCGGCCGGTTTGCATAATATGTGGCGGTGAGATGAATAAGCTAGCTCTGGAGCCGAAATTGAATTTGCGTAATGAGGTAGTCGGCACTGACACAACTTGATAATCGATGGTAGCTTTACATTTCTATTATTCACATAATTGGGCTTTATGTGAATAACATGCTATCATATCGATTATGCACATTCGAACAAAGCTCGCCATCGACAAATTGTCCACTAGCGATTTAACTGAATACAATGCTGCCATCGATACGGCAATCATGATCGGCCGTCTAGCTGACGCAGCTACAAGTCTTACCGTATTTACCGATTATCAAAAACTTAAAAGCCAAAACACCCTACAAGCACAGCATCGAGATCTCCGTCTTTTTGGCAATTTCATCAATGAACTCTATGAGAAAGCGGAACGGGCAAACATTCAAATCCCATTTCGACTACGGGCTGGCCAGCTTTATCGCGATCCGGCCACTTGGAAGCTAATTACTCATGGCCTCGTCAAGCTCTTTAAATCTTATCTAGAGAATGAAGGGTATTCGATCACATCGATTAATCGGGCTTTGTCTACAGTGAGAAAGTATGCAGGTTTGGCAGCCAGTGCAGAGCAAATCGAACCAAATACCAATGCGCTCATCCAGGCAGTTAAGGGGTTTCTTGGGGCTGAGGAACGGCATCTAAATGCAGAGCGATCAATAACACGTAAGAGCACGAAAAAAGAAAAAGCGGTTTCTATTCCTAAAAAGGTGATTCAAGCTCTTAAGGCTGAGCACACATTTCCTGATACAGAAATTGGTATCCGGGACCGGCTGATCATGTGCCTACTCTTTGATCACGGTCTGCGTTCCAGTGAAATTGCTGGCTTAAGAGTAGAAAATTTCGATCTCAGTACAGGAAGTTTCTTAGTCTATCGAATGAAAACAAACTCCAAAGATAGATTGACATTAACGGCCGATAGCGGTGACGCATTGCAGACATTTCTAAATTTAAGTTTGCCCCCCCTACCCTACTCAGATGACAAGGAGAACCCGGGCGAGCCTTTACTACGAGGCGGCAACAGAGTAGGTGTTCTGAGAGCGGCTCTTATGTCCAGATCATCGGTAAGCAAAGTTGTAACCAAGTATGGCAAATTGATGGCCATCGAACACAATCTCCCCTCTTTAAACAAACTATCTGCTCATGACGGCCGTCATCAATGGGCCACTGATGTTCTTCAATCAGGAGCCCAAGTCGATCAGTTGCAACAAGCTGGTGGCTGGAAATCTCCATCAATGCCGCTTAGATATGTCAACAAACGAGTTATCGCAGATGAAGGGATTAAATTAGATCGATAAATTCCGTAAGATCAGCTGGCGCTTGTGCCAAATCAGCTTACTTCATTTCGATTAGACATATCGAGATCATCAAAAAACAGAGTCTGAGGGAGATGACCAGTACTGAAGGTTTTTACAAAAAAAAACCTTCAAGATAATGGGAAACATCCATTTTTCCGATCAGACGACCAGAGCATAGATACCTCAACCTCAACCGGCCGACTATTGCTCAACATACTAGGCGTTCTGGCAGAATTTGAAAATGAAATACGCAAAGCGGCCGGTACGCCGGTAAAACAGCTCATGACCGATTACGGTATTTCCAAAGATAGTATTTACCGATTAACAAGACCAATTCCTGGAAAATAAAACATATTATGTAAATGATCTATGTACTTTAAAGAACACAGATAGGTGCCTATAAAAGCCCTTGAAGGAATTTTTATAGATGTCATGAAAAAACAAACGGTAAAAATCAGCCACCTAAAGGCAATTCTACTCGACTGAAAATTTATACAAACCCGTTAAACTCTTCATAGTAAGATTACCCCCAGTTTCTTGAGTTTTCTTTGCCAAACAATGGGGGTTTTTTGGGGACCTACACGAAATAAGAAAAAGGGGGAAATTTAACTCCTTCAACCCGCTTCCAGAAAGGGTAAACCAAAAACGGCCGATTTTACCCAGCCGCTTCGCTTAAATTCCAAATCTCCAGCATTCGATATTTTGCGGTATCTATAAAAACCCCCATTAAGCCAAATGGCCTACGCACATTAAGCCAAACACCTCATGGATTCTGCTTTAGGAACATGTAACATAAAGGATTAAAACTAATATTTACCTAGGTGATATCTTATGAATACAAATAAAAAAACCATTGTAGCTAGTCTTTTACTCATTTTGACCTTAATGTTGACTGTGCCAGCATGGGCACATGGCGATGATCCAGAAGAGGAGCCTGTTGCAACCCAAGCCGTTCAAGCCGATGATCCTGATGAAAAAGATGACCACGCTGTTGTCGATGAAGTGAGTCTTAGAAATAATAATTCGCTTATGGTAATGGGAGGATTATTAGGTGCAGTTCTTTTGGCCGGTGGGTCTGGATTGATGTTCCAGCCACGCCGATCAACCATTTTGGGATTGGCACTTATCGGGTTAACCGGTGCTATTCATCTTATAGTGGGTTTAGCGTGGGGAGATACCTTACTTCTCTTGAATGGTATTGGCTTTTTAGGTCTGGGTGCTTTATGGGCACTGCCACCACGATTTGTCCCTAATCAAAAGAGAATTTTGGCTATTGTATTAGCTGCGTACACGCTGATCACATTCGCGGGCTATTTCCTAACCCATGATCATTATGATTTCATAGCTATTTTCACAAAAGTTGTTGAACTGCCGCTTTTGATTGCATTGGCATACTCTGCATACACAGCCAAAACAGTTAAATTAAACGTTTAGATCAAGATGGCCAAATTTAAATCAAAAAAGAAAAAAGCGAGTTCAAGCTTGTGGGGTCCCCGTTCTTGGGTAGCGATTTTAGCTGGTTTAGTCTTAGTATTGACGTGGGGTGTGTGGAGTGCCTCACGTCAGAGCGCCGGTGTAGAGTTAACGTCGGCCGAAGTCGAACAGTTAGCAGTGGGTCAACAGGTTTATGCCGAAAACTGTGCGTCGTGTCATGGTGAAAACCTAGAAGGCCAGCCGGACTGGAAAATACCGAACGACGATGGAACAATGAAGGCTCCGCCCCATAATGAAGATGGGCATACATGGCATCACAGCGATGCCTACTTGCTAGATCGTATTCGTTACGGGACTCAATCTTTAGATGCTTTGACTCAAAGCCAAAGCAATATGCCCGCTTATGATACTATCTTAACGGACGAAGAAATCGATTCTGTCTTGGCATATATCCAAAGCACCTGGCCACCTCGAGTTCAAGAGGTACAGGCTCAACGCTAATAAAATATTTTAAAGAGGAATAGAAATGCAAAAGTTTGTCGTGTTGATCACAATGATCATTTCCGCTTTTTTGGCAATGAGTTGCACCGCCTCCGATAGTGCAACTTCATTAGAAAATGGCGATGCTGGAACGGCTGAGCTTGAGATTGTCAGTCCAGCGTTTGTCTTGTTTTATACTGAAAACTGAGCCCCCTGAGAAGAATTTGCGCCTATCGTGAATGGGCTAGAAACAAAGTATGGTTCAAACATTAATTTCTATCGGTTTGATGCAAATGAGCCTGAGAATCAGCAGCTGCAAAACTCGCTACAATTACGCGGTCATCCATCCGTTGCCATGATCGATCAAAATGATGAGGTTGTACAAAGATTGTTTGGGGTTCAGCCAGAAGAGGCATTGGGTAGGTTGCTGGAATCACTTTTAGAGAATTAATAGTGTGGACGAGAAAAGGTAAAGATGAGTACAAAAGATCCAATCTATGTGGTTTTGGCTGATGACCATGCGATGGTCCGGGCTGGGATAAAGCAGTTCATCGAAAAAACAGAAGAAATCCAGGTTGTTTACCAAGCCCTCAATGGGCAAGAAGTTCTTGATTACCTGTCTACCAAGCATGCTGATACCGATGTAGTGGTTTTAGATATCAAAATGCCGATATTAAATGGGATTGAAACCACTAAAGTGATTCGGTCAACTTACCCCGATATCGGAGTGTTGATCCTATCAGCCTTTGATGATGATCCTTATGTAACGGCCGTCCTTGCGATCGGGGCGCATGGGTATATGCTCAAGTCAGCGACTCCCCTCGAGCTTATTGCGGCCGTTAAATCAATCAATATGGGTCAATCTGCCCTTTCTCCCGCTATTGCTCAAAAGATCATGGGGCAATTTTCTTCAGAGATTGTTGTTCCTTTGACCGAACGTGAAATTGAAATGCTTCTTTTACTGAAAGACGGAAAGACTAACAAAGAAATTGGTGGTGTAAAAGGAATTAGCAGCCGGACGGTTCAAAGCCATCTGGCTAACATTTACCGTAAACTCGACGTGGCTAATCGAACTGAAGCCTTAAGCAGAGCAACCAGTTTAGGACTCATTCACATCTAAATTTGATCAAACGCATCATTTCACTTCAATCGATTCCGCTTATCTTTTTGCCTGTTACCGTCGCTCTGATCGGCTTTGCTTTATGGAGCATGTATGTCCATCAAAATGAGATGGAGCTACTGGTCACAGAACGAAACTTTCAAGAGGTACGAGTTGGCATTGAATTGCTGAATGATCATGCCGAAACGCTACAATCGCTTGATCAAGCAAAGTTCCAACAATTCGTTGACCAAAAACTTAAACTACTCAACAATCCAGACACAGAGCAAGCCTTTATCATTGTTGATCAAAACAAAAAAGTGCTTTTCTATAACGGGGGCACACACCGGACAAATAATTTAGTCAACCATGCAGGTGTGGCCGAGGCATTGGCTGGGAATACAGGGTCAATTACTCAAGAGTTTTCAAATATAATCCACCTGATCTCTTACGGCCCTATTGAACCGCTAGGCTGGGCTTTTGTCATTGAAGAGACTTGGGAAGGGGGCCGCTTGTCATGGCTAAATTTGACCTTTCTGGTTCCTTTATTGCTTATTCCATTAATCCTTATCTTTTTTATCTACATGTGGGGTGGAAATCGCTGGGTCTTACGGCCGTTGTCTGTATTGAACCGCTATGCCCAGCGTGTGGGTGATGGACAGTATGATGAGAGACTTCCCTTTGTATCAGGCATTGAAGAGATTAATGTTCTGCATCATCACTTAGAAAGGATGGTTAATAAATTACGTGAGAGCCGCTCTTTTCTAAGAAGCTATGCATCTGCGATTCAAACGGGGCAAGAAGAAGAGCGTAAGAGGTTGTCCCAAGAGCTTCATGACGACACAATTCAATCTCTCGTGCATCTAGATCAACAGGTCCAACTGATGGATATATCTACCCAATCGACCTTGGTGTTGAGGACTCAGATCGCTAAGATTTCGTCTAACCTGAGGTCTATGATTCAAGATTTACGGCCGTCCTACTTAGATGAGCTGGGGCTCGTCCCAGCTATCGACATGCTAACCAAATCTCTCAACACTAATCAGCCTGAATCTGTCATCGTCTTTGATGTGATTGGTAAACCTCAGCGCTTGCCATCGGAGGTAGAGCTTGTTTTCTATCGGGTTGCGCAAGAAGGGATTAGCAATAGTTTGAAGCATGCAAACTCTGAAACGATTTTTGTCACGTTGTCATTTCTTCGTGAATCTACCCAGCTTGAAATTCAAGATGAGGGGTGTGGTATTGCAGACGGTGTTTTAGAGCAATTGGAGAGTAGCTTTGGGCTGAGAGGAATGCATGAACGGGCGTTTAGCATTGATGGGAAATTGGAATTGGTTTCAGACGCTAAGGGAACAATGGTCAGCTTAATCAAGAATATATAAGCAGCCAATCACGAACCGCTTTATTTCTGCTGACACTATTATGCCAGATCCGGCCAATCCCCAGGCTTATAATAGGTACTCCTACGTACTAAATTCGCCTGTAAACTTCAATGATCCATCAGGTCATTGTGGCAAACTAGCTAATGAAGAGGGTGAGGCGATTTCCGAGAATAAAACATGCAATTGCATCAACAAAATCGCCTCACCTCGTCAACTTGATTGACACAGCCAATTCCCCCTGAGCTAGTTTGCTAGATAATTATTTTTCGGGGTTGGCCTTATACATGGTGATGGCATGCCTGGCTTAGTTGAGCTCCAATCTGGTTCTGCAAAAATTGATGTCGTTTATGAACCGATGTCCGATGGTGGACAGATCACCTATTCAACAGCCGATGAAGGGTTGGTCGATGCGATTCATGCTTGGTTTGAGGCCCAATTAGCTGATCATGGGGACCATGCCACAAGCGGTGAATAATTGTTCGGTGTAATTATCAAAGGTGTACAATTTTTTAGTTGCACACCTTTTCTCTTTCAACTTTCCCCCAGCCAAAAGCGAGATGCACGATAAAAGGCGAGTTCGCCAGCAGCTCGCCCCATTTCACGGCCGTTTAAATCTCCTTCCGCAAAGTGGATGCCACCATACAAGCGTGAAAGACCAGCTTCATCGGCCGCATCTTGGAAGGTATCCCAAGTCAAAACAACCACGCTAGATGGGCTTTTCTCAAACTGATTGCCATTTACCCGCACAATGTGCTGGCCCAGCAAATCTGGCACGCCATCTCCGTTAAAATCTGAAAAGTGCAATACCGTCTCACCATCGTAATACCTGTTTGACCCTGTGAATTGGGTGAAAACAGCGGCCGCGGCCGCACTAAACGCAGAGTGTCCCGAGACATATTCGGCAAACGGTGGGGTCACAAAATTAGACTGCTGATAAGGCTTCCAGATTTCACCCGGAATCAATTGTGTCCCCTCATTCGGCCCAGCCCATGCTTCAACCATCTGCCCTGCATATTGATGTCTGATGGCTGAAACCGGCCGGATAAAATCATATTGCCGTTTGGCATCCCAAGCCGCAACCCCTGCATCAAACAAAGCACAATTTAAAGCAAAATAGAATTTAATATCTTCATCGATGGTATACCGATCACGTTCAGAAATACCGTGTGCCAACGCATTCCAATGGCCAGGTGGGGTTTCTGAACGGGGTCCATCCGCCCAATATTCAGCAATGACTTTATGCTCGTCAGTTAGATTCGCACTCATTTCTAATACTTCCGCTACCTGCAATCTGTAAATCTCATCCCCTGTGCCAGAGTTCCCGCGAGAGTCGGTATAAGGCTCTTGTGAGCCAGCCATAGGGGGTGCTGGCGGCCGGAATTGATCTCCCGATTCAAGCGCAAATGGGGTGACAATGCCCCAATGAGGGGTTGTGAACCACTGATCTTCAAACGTAGCTGGGTCATCTGACACAACAATCGGGTTTTGAGCTTCATCTACCTGAAGCCCGGTCGGAACCCGTAAAGGTTGCCAACGGTTTGCATTAAATTGTGGTGACCCAGGTAAATTTTCAACGGGACTATTGACTGAGAAATAAAGCTCCGCATATTTGTCTGAAGTGACATCGATATATTGATTGGCTTCATTTGACCCATCAAACTTTCGTGAGTTGATAGCCGCCCGAGACGCCATCAACCCGATATCCGACGCAGATAAAGGATCGCTTACCTCAAAATCAGGCTCATATCCTTGAATGGTTAGCATCGTTTTGAATGATTGAGTCTCTTCTTCAAATTCAGGGAAAAGGTGTGTGAGCATGTGATAGGCAGCTTGAGCGATTGCCGCTTCTTTATTTTCATCTGTCCGTTCTGCTGGCAAACGTCGTAAACCGCCAACAAGCTCAACCGGTTGTGCAATATCGTCATACACCGACCACGCATCGTACATGGCCAGATGTGTCATAAACATGGAGCGAGTCATGACTGTGGGCTTTGATGGATTATGCCGAACGGCGGCTAAAGCGACTTCATTCCACAAAACGACATTGCTGGGTTGATAATAAGCTGGTTTTGTAGGTACTTTGATATCCTCTATAGCAATTGGCTGTAGAGATTCAGCTTCACTTTCTGTTTCAGCAGGTTCTTGGCACGAAGTTAAAATGAGTAGAGAAATGAGGGCAACGGTGTAAAAATGCGTTCGGATAAATCGGATGAGACAGGTCATATTTGTGTGATGTTAAACAGATAATTTGTGGGTCAGTAGCTCTTTACACCTATAGTAAAAAAAACATCCAATTGAGTATCAGCTCAATTGGATGTTATCTGCCGATTTAAATCTTCAAACTGCGTAAGCGTAGCGCATTGCTCACAACGCTGATGCTTGAAAAAGCCATCGCCCCGGCCGCCAAAATCGGATGAAGCTGGCGTAGAAAGTCAGGAGCCCAAGCAAAAGGGGCCAAAATTCCGGCCGCAATTGGGATAAGGGCTATATTGTAGCCAAACGCCCAGCCCAAATTTTGTTTGATATTGCGCATCGTCCCTTTAGACAGCTTAATCGCCTGTGGCACACTGCGCAGATCACCGCGCATGAGCGTAACATCAGCCGTTTCCATCGCCACATCTGTACCGGTTCCAATGGCTAGACCGACATCGGCTTGGGCCAGCGCAGGTGCATCGTTGATACCGTCACCCACCATCGCTACCTTATACCCTTCTTGCTGTAGCTTGGCGACATGCTCCGCTTTATCTCCAGGTAACACTTCCGCAAATACACGATCAATCCCAACCTCTTGAGCGATCGCTTCGGCCGTCGCCTGATTATCGCCGGTCATCATAATGACCGTAAGCCCCAAATCATGCATGCGCTGAACCGCTTCTTTCGACCCTTCTTTGATCGTATCGGCTACGGCGATAAGGCCACTCGCCTCACCATCAACCGCCAGCCACATCGCTGTCTTCGCTTCGTTTTGAAGTTTGTCCGCTTTGGGGCCAAGGCCGTTTAGAGCAACTTTTTCCCGCTCCATGAAGCGCAAGTTGCCTAGAAGAATTTGATGGCCGTCTACAGTTGCCGCAATCCCATGCCCTGCAACCGCCTCGAATTCGGCCGGAGTTGCCAACGCCAACCCTTTGTCGTTGGCATTACGGACAATCGCTTCACCCAGAGGGTGCTCTGAGCCTCTTTCGGCCGAAGCCGCTAATCGCAAAAGTTCATCGCTATCTAATTTCGACTCATTGCTCACAACCAGATCGGTCACGGTTGGTTCCCCTTTCGTAATCGTGCCGGTTTTGTCTAGCATGATGGCGGTTAGCTTGTGAGCTTGCTCAAGAGCGGCCGAATTTTTAAACAAAATCCCATTTTCCGCTCCTTTGCCTACGCCAACCATAATCGACGTGGGGGTGGCAAGCCCCATCGCACAGGGGCAAGCGATAACGAGTACGGCGGTTAAGCGCAATAGCGCTGGAACCAACCCAGCCCCGCTGGCAAGCCAAATGACAAAAACAAGAAGTGCTAGGCCGATAACGACCGGAACAAAATAGGCTGAAACCTGATCAACCACTCGCTGAATCGGAGCCCGACTGCCTTGCGCTTGCTCAACCAATTTGATGATTTGAGCCAGTGCCGTCTCTTTACCCACTTTTGTCGCCTTGAATTTTAACGAACCCTGTTTATTGATCGTCGCCCCGATTACCTCGTCTCCACTTTGTTTGCCGACGGGCAAGCTTTCACCCGTGATCATGCTCTCGTCAATAGTAGATCGGCCGTCAACGACGACGCCATCAACCGGCACTTTTTCGCCCGGCCGCACGATGACAATATCCCCAGCAACCACTTCTGCTATCGGGATATCTGTTTCGATTCCATTGCGCTCGATGCGGGCCGTTTTAGGCTGAAGGCCGATCAGCTTTTTAATCGCTTCACTCGTGCGCCCTTTGGCTCGGGCTTCGAGCAGTTTGCCTAGCACGATGAGGGTGATAATGACGGCCGAGGTTTCAAAGTAAACATGGTCTCCAAAAAGATTGGAACCCATCGTTTTTGAGAGGAGAACGGCCACACTGTACAGGTAGGCGACCGATGACCCCATCGCAACCAAAACGTCCATGTTGGCACTGCCGTTGCGTAAACTTTTATATCCGCCGACGTAATAGTCCCATCCCACATAAAATTGGACTGGGGTTGCCAAGGCGAAAAAGAGCCAGTTAACCCAAACGGCGTGTGACCACATCCCCAAAAGGCCAAAGTCACGCGACATGCTCACTAAAAATAGGGGGAGTGAAAAGATGAGGCCGATCACGAAACGACGGGTTTGGTGCTGGACCTCAGCCTCACGTGCTGCGGCTTCAGCATCTTGCATATCTTCATCTCCGGCCGCTTCAACCACGTCGTAGCCAGCTTGGCGTACGGCCGCCACGAGTTCAGCCCGGCCGACTGCGCCAGGGGTATAGGTGACTTGTGCTTTTTCGCTAGCAAAGTTAACCGTTGCCTCAAGCACCCCATCTACTTTGTTTAAACGTCGTTGAATCGTGTTGGCACAGTTGGCACACGTCATCCCTAAAAGGGGTAGTTCGATTGAAGCGGTTGGTATATCAAAACCCGCTTTCTGAACACGAGCGATGACATCGGCCGTGACCGATTTGGCATCTTTTACCGATGTATCGTAGCTAATCAGCACGCGCTCGCTGGCAAAATTAACAACTGCATCGGTGACACCGTCTACCTTTTTTGAGTTGCGTTCAACTGTTTTCACGCAGTTGGCGCAGGTCATGCCGATGATGGGTAATGTGAGCTGTTTTTCTGTGGACATGATTGTCCTCCTAGTGTTTTTATGAAGAAGCGACACAAAAAGGGTCTACCAAAGTTGGCTTCGACAAGCTCAGCCAACTTTGGTAGACCGGCAATCAAGCACTTTGCGGTCCGTATAAAAAATATCAATGCAGGGGTCGAAGGGGGAGGAACCAACGTGGCTCCGTAGAGAAGAGCTTCTTCCCGCCCCCTTCGACCCCTACTGTCAGATTAAGCTGCAACGGGTGGGAAATCGATTTCCTGCATGAGGGATTCGATGCCTTCCCAGGTCGCTGGCTCATTCCATTCAATAGAGACCTGTTTTGAATCAGCACTGGCGGTTACTTTTGTCACACCAGCTAGTTCGCTTACTTCTGTTTGAATGGTCTGGACGCAGTGGCCACAGCTAATATTAGGTACGTTGATTGTTTTTGAATTCATGTTGTTTTTCCTTTTGTAAATTTGATTGGTTAATTTTGTTTTTTAAAAATCTATTCTGACCTAAAAGATGGAATCGCTTCTAAAATCGGGCAATCGGCCGTGGAGCCATCTCCATGACATTGGTCGATCAAGTGATTTAAAGCCTGCTCCATCGCCTCAAGTGCTTCTATCTTTTCACGAATGCTGCTGACTTTCTGGGTCGCCTGTTTGCGTACATCTGCCCGATTGGCGTGGGTATCAATGCGCATTTCAAGCAGCTCCTGAATCTCACTGAGCGTAAAACCAAGTGTTTGGGCACCTTTAATAAATTTGAGCCGATCAACGTCCGCCTGTGGATAGATCCGGTACCCTGATTCTTTGCGTGGAGGTTCCGGTAAAAGCCCGCGTTTTTCGTAATAGCGCAGGGTTTCAATATTAACGTCGGCCGCTTTAGCCAGTTTTCCTGCGCTTAGTCCTAATGCTTGCATATGTTTCTCCAAATTAGCTTTTTCAATTAAGGTATAAGCATTTTAAACCCTGTAGTGTGGTACGGAGTCAAGTATCAAACTAATATCTAATTTTATCTGGGCCTATCATACTCATATTCTTGTTAGGTGTTGTCAGCCAAACGGCGCATGTTTTTCAGCAAATTCGCTTTAACATTGATTTGTTGTTGCTAAACAGAAAATGTATGAGAGTGAAAAGCGTGCCAAACAGAAAAAAACAATTAATTTTAGTATTTGTGTCTCTTGCTATGCTTGCTTTCGCAAGCCTTTTAATACCGTCAATTTTGCGCACTTTGCCCAGCCGCTATTTGCTGTACTTTCCTGAATCGATTCAAATTCTTGGAAAACGAGATAATGTCACCGTTCTGCCAACCCCCGCTCAGAAAATCGATACTCATTTGAACGAACTCCTTTTTGCACGTCAAACCTCAACCCCTATCCCCACAATTCCACCAGTCGTTGTTCAATTTGATCAAACCCAAGCGATTGCTGGAGTGACCAGTTTACCCACACAAATTGAAGAACCGACACAGACACCGATTGCAACGCCTACGCTGTTTACTTATCCCACCAGTTATTTGCTCAATGATATAAACCATCAATTTCAAGGTTGGAACAACTGTGGCCCAGCCACAATAGCTATGTATTTGTCATTTTATGGCTACGTTTGGGCGCAAGATGATGCGGCCGCGTGGTTAAAGCCAAATCCTGAAGATCGAAACGTATCACCAGATGAGCTAGTATCTTTTGTTCAAACCGAGACGGGTCTAAATGCGATCTCAATCGTTAATGGAGACTTAGAACGGCTAAAGGTGCTTGTATCTTCAGGCGTTCCCGTCATGATTGAAACCGGCATAGACCCTCCTGGAGATTACAGTTGGATGGATTGGTATGGTCATTATTATCTGGTTGTCGGATATGATGACTCAAGCGAAACGATTCAAGTCTATGACTCGTGGTTGGGATCAGGTACAAATGAAAGCGGAGAGCCGGTGAATCTAGCAGAGGGGAAATCGATTAACTATTCAGACTTTGATTTGCATTGGCGTCAATTTAATAGGCAAATGATTCTGGTTTTTGAGACTGAAAAGCAGGAACAACTCGAATTGATATTAGGGGAAACCCTGCTCAATGATTCGTTGATGTGGCAGTCAGCTTTAGATCAAGCTTTAAACGACCTTGAAGGAGAACCAGAGAATGCCTATTTGTGGTTCAATGTCGGCACCATCTACACAAATTTAGCTGAGTTTGAGCTAGCAACCGCCGCCTACGACCAAAGCCGCCAGTATGGGCTTCCATGGCGGATGCTTTGGTACCAATTCGGCCCATATGAAGCCTATCTGCAAACCGGCCGGTATCAAGATATTATCGATTTAGCAGATGCTACTTTATATCAGCGCCCTTACTTTGAAGAGGCCTATTACTACCGTGGCTTAGCTTATTTTGAACTTGGGGAAAAGGGAAAGGCGATACAAGATTTGCGCAGGGCAATCGATTTCAACCCTAGATTTGACGATGCTCAGATACGTCTGGCTGATGTACAAGCCAATCCCTGAGCTATTTTCTTGAAGGATTATTTTTCAGGGTTGGCTTTGCTTTTCGGTTCTGCCGCAAAAAGTGGAAACACGATTCTAATAAGGCCAAAACCAAAAATCAATCCAGACAGTAAACGCATCCACCAATTAAATGACCCGATTCCATTGCCGACGTAAAAGTCCATCTCAAAAGCAAACTGGGTGAGGTCTGCTAACCATAAATTGTGGTACCGAAACCCATTTTTGAAGCCAAACAAATCACTGACAGTATGTGTCAACCCATCTACCCCCATAGGAATAGAAATGATAATAAACCACCATAATGAAATGGGCTTCATTTTCTGACGTAGCATGGAAAAAGTGAGGCTACCTAAAAGTATTCCGCCATACATTGACACCATTCGGTCAGACCAAGCGATTTTCCACCCCATTTGAGGGTTTCCAGTAAATTTGCGCAACTCAAAGAGGTTCTTGATATCAGGCCATACTTGCTCGATCTCATCGAGGGTGTACATTGTTTGTTCACCAAACAAAAAGTAGGAGCGTTGTGGAAGCTGATGACACAGTGGGTAGTAACTGAGGTAAATCAAACGGGCTGCATTTTCCCACCCCCAAAGCATAAAAACGGGAGCCAGCCATGGCAGCCCGAAAAAGATGGCAAAACCGATATTGAAGATCAGGAGCCAGTTCCGGCCGATTTTGTTGAGTACTCGTGTAAGTCGATTTGGGTGATCGTTTGATTGTGACAAGGTTTTTGAAGTGGACATGGATAAAGATTTAATTGGAAGCGATGATTGCTTCATACTAGCGGAGAGCAAAATAAAGAAACCGGGTAAGTCCGGTTTCTTTATTTCTGGACCTTTAAACCCCCAACTATATTCAAGTGGCTTATCTTAACTATGAGCATCATCAGACATTTCAATTAATTCACCGTGCCAATTGTGATAAAAGACTTGGCCTGAAAAGGCATTAACGCTCAACATTCCAATGGTATCCTCGTTTTCCAAAACATGGAGCGTATAGTAGCCAGGGAAAACGTCGGCCGTTTCATCAGCCGTTTTTCCAGTCAAATAAATATCGAGGTAATCTTGTGCAATTTCAACCGCTTCTGAAGCAGTGAAATTAATTTCTACATCAAGACCGTTTCCAAAGCTCCTGTTCATCATGTCACCGGTAAAATTATCGGACATTTGCCCCGTTAAATTACCGCTATTCATCATCATGTTCATTCCTCCAGAAACCGCCATCATGCCGTATTCAGTATTCCACATCATATTGGGACCAGGCTCAGGATAAACAGATCCTGTACCGAAATCGATTAGCAGCTCAAATGCACCTAATTCGCTACTCGTATCAACAATTTGAGCATAAGCATGATTATCAAAAATCATGATTTCGTCTTGATCCAATTTGTCATTGTTAAGTGCGGCCAAGTATGTGGAAATAATCGTCTCAGCTTCTTCAAGAGTTAAAGGATCAGCATTGCTTGCGCCAATGAAGCCGCCCATCTGTCCATCATAAAAACCATTCATCGTGCCCATTCCACCCATCATCGAGCCGAATTGGCCGTCCATGAAGCCTTGATTGCCCATGCCATTCCCATTCTGGCCGTCCATGAAGCTTTGATTGTCCATACCATTGCCATTCTGACCGTTCATGAAGCCTTGATTGCCCATGCCATTCTGACCATTCATAAAACCGGAATTGCCCATCATCCAATTTGAAAACCGGCTTGTGCGATTGCTAATCCCTAGCCACAGTCCACCACTAAAAAGCAAAAAACTTAGAACAGCTAAACTAATGATTGAAAAGATTTTTTTATTCATAATGATTCACCTACTTCTAATTCGTTGCGCATTACCTGATATTCTTCCTTGGTAATTTCGCCGAGTGCATATCTCTTTTTTAAAATGACCATGTCAGTGTCTGACAAATTGCCTTTTGGCGTTTCTTCATATTTGGGGAACAGATTGCTAAAGAGCCATAAAACGGCCCCGACAATCGTTGTCCAGAAGAGTGCCATCGCTAAGAATCCAAACCAACCGAATCCTAACATCATGATTTTTCTCCTTCAGCTAAATGTGTTCAGCTGATTAATAGTTACTTTGTTATTAAGAGAATAATAGGTTGATGGTGTGTCGGTTTATTAACAAATATATGTAGATTCTGTGACAGATTTCAGGTTAACAAGTTAGAGGCTTAGAGGTAGAGAAATGGTAAAGGTCGTGCCCTGATCAATGCCCTTACTACTAACTGCGAGGCTTCCACGATGCCCTTCAATGATGTGCTTGCTAATGGTTAATCCAATTCCAGAGCCACCACCGCTTCGTGAGCGAGATTTATCTACCCGATAAAATCGTTCAAATATAAAAGAGATATTTTCTGCTGCAATGCCAAGCCCATTGTCCTGGACGCTGAGGTAAAAGTGTTCTAAATCTGCCCATGCTTTAACGATTACTTGGCCTTCTTCTTTACCTGTTTCGGCCTGCATGTATTGCAAGGCATTTCCCAGCAGGTTTAGCATGACTTGGGTCATTCGAGCTTGATCAACATAGACTTTCGGAAGGTCTTGAGGAATAGTAGTTTGCAGGCTAATCCCTTTGTCCTCATATTGAGGTGCCAAGCGTAAGACGGCCGAATCAATGAAAGCAATCGGGTTTACCCAATCGAGTTCCAATAAAAGTTCCCCTGCTTCAGCTTTTGATAATTCTTCAAGATCATAAACTAAGCGTTGCAGCCGGCTCACCTCTTTTTGAACATCAAGAAAGGTACTTGGCACGGCCGGTAAAACCCCATCAATTATCCCTTCCATCACGCTACGGATACTGCTAAGCGGGGTTCGAAGCTCATGAGCCACATCACCAATAAGCTGACGGCGGCGTTCTTCAGTCTGAGATAATTTGTTTGCCATTTGATTGAAAGAGCGTCCTAAATCTCCCAATTCATCATTGGACGTTACATGTACCCGCTCATCGTAACGTCCACCAGCAATACGTTGGCTAGCAATTTGCATTTCTTCTACCGGTTTAACTATTCTCCGGGTAACGAATGAACTGACGAAAACAGCCGTGATAATGGATAGAATGGATGAAACTAGTAGAATTTCGTTTAGGGCTAACTGAAAGTTTTCAACTAAGTCAGTCATCATGCTCCCTGTACTTTCCATCATCATCAGGTCCATGTTTGCCAAGTGCCGATTGAATGCGTTTGGGGTAGTGTATTCGGCCGCAATAGCCAGAGAGGCGGTTCCAACTAGGATGATGACTAAATACGAAAAAAACAGTTTCCAGCCTAAGCGGTTAAGATTTTTAATCACAGTAGATCATCCTCAAAACGATAACCAGATCCCCACACCGTTGCAATTAAATAAGGTTGAGTCGGGTCATCTCCAATTTTTTTTCGTAATCGGCCCATATGCACATCGACAACACGTTCATCACCATAATAATCATAGCCCCACACAGACTCAATTAGCTGTTCTCGACTTAGGGCTCGACCATGATGGCGCATAAGCGTCAACAACAAATCAAATTCAATGGGGGTTAAATCAACCTGCTGGTCACCTCGCCAAACTAATCGTGCGTCTTCATCTAATCTCAAATGCGTAGAAATGAGCTCGTTTTTTGTACTGTTACCTCCTAATCGTCTTAAAGCGGCTTTAATTCGAGCAACCAATTCGCGTGGGCTAAAAGGCTTTGTCACGTAATCATCGGCACCCATCCCCAAACCGATCACTTTGTCTACTTCATCAGCTTTGGCGGTAAGCATAATCACATATACATCTGAGGATTGCCGCAATTGCCGTAAAACTTCCAATCCATCTATTTGAGGCAACATAATATCTAACACAATTAAATCGGGCCGAAAGTCATTAAAAGTTTGAAGCGCCAATCGGCCGTCCTTTGCTACCTGAACGCTATA
>JBLIMP010000074.1:0-16746 GCA_047638855.1 Cellvibrionaceae bacterium
CAATTCTCAACATAGACGGGTTGCCCCCCCGCGTTTCAAAAGGGCAATTAATGGGTCTGCTTGTACAAGATGGCAATTTGCGCCACCACCATATCGGCCGCATTGTGACCAAAGGGCACGGTGCCACCATTGAAATCACCGGTGGCGATATGAACCGGCTCGTGACATTGCTTGATGGCAATCTTGTTGGCAATCGTCAAATCCGGGTTTGGACCGATGCTGAAATCGGGCAACATGATCATTTTGACAAACTACTTCACTGGCTAGCCCTAGAAGCAACAGCCGAAACCAATGTTCATCAGCGCAACCTAAATACGGGCAACCGTTTGGCACTCGAAAAATCGATCCGTAATTTAGCCATCCGTAGCGAAGATGTCGGTTTAGGCGGCAAACTACTTGTTACTTTAGGAGCACGAAACGAAGCCCGGCCGCTGCCATGGAGTCGTTTAACCTCAGGCATTCCGGTTATATTGTCTGAAGAAACACCCGAGAAAAAAGGAAGCCTACCGGCGATCTGGCGCGGGCTAATTAGCCGCATCAATAAAGAATCAGTCGAGATTGCGCTTAACCGGCTACCGGAAAGCGACTCCCCCACCTTTCGGATTGATGCGGCCACTGACGAGGTGGGTCGCGAGCGAATGAAACGGGCGATTAGCCGAGTCATTTCTGCTAAAAATGACCGTTTAGCAGATTTACGCGCCGTGCTTTTAGGCGAAACAGCACCCACTTTTTACCGTGATCTACCCCCAGCCAATTTGCTTAATGCTTTGACAGATGGGTTGAATAACACACAAAAAAGTGCGGTCAAACACGCACTTTCGGCCGGAGACGCCGCCATCATTCACGGGCCACCTGGTACCGGAAAAACAACCACTGTAGTCGCCTTAATCATGGCCGCTCTCACCCAAAAAGAAAAAGTCCTGGCTTGCGCACCTAGTAATCTAGCCGTGGACAACATGGCTGAACGACTCCTTGCTCAAGGGGCCACCATCGTACGCATTGGCCACCCGATTCGCATTCTTGAATCACTACAGGAAGTTACACTTGACCATCTAGTCGAAAAACAAAGCGATTATCAATTAGCAAAAAAACTAAGGCGTGAAGCAAACGGTCTAAAAACAGATGCTGGACGTTGGAAACGGGCCAAACCGCAAAAGGGTGAAAAATCATCGATGCGACAAGAGGCACGGGAAATGTTAGATGAGGCGCGTCAGCTAGAGGCGATGGCGGTTGAACAAGTGCTTAACGGAGCCCAAGTCATTTTATCAACGCTAACCGGTATCGATAGTGCAATTTTGGGCCAACGCCAATTTGATTTATGCGTGATCGATGAAGCCGGGCAAGCAACCGAACCCGCTACATGGATTCCTCTCGTACGGTCAAACCGGGTGGTACTGGCCGGTGACCATCAGCAGTTACCCCCAACAATTATGTCGAATGATGCACGACGGGCCGGATTTGGGATCAGTTTGCAAGAACGGTTGGTCAATCAGCAAAAAGAACCTGCCAGCTTACTCGACAAACCGATTGCGAAACGGCTAAATATTCAATATCGTATGAACCGGGATATTATGGGGTTTAGTTCGGCCGAATTTTATGATAACAGCCTACTGGCCGATACATCAGTTGCAAGCCATTTGCTATCTGATTTAGATGGGGTTGAAAAAAACAATCTAACCCGCACACCTGTGACATTTATCGATACGGCCGGAGCCAGCTACGATGAAGAGTGGGATCGTGAGACCCGCAGCCGCAAAAACCCGCAGGAAGCGGAATTAGCAATCAAAAAAGTACTGGCCCTAATCGAGGCTGGAGTCCCCGCCAGTAAAATCGCTATCATCACCCCTTACTCGGCTCAGGTCAGTTTACTAGGCGACCGACTCGCAGAACTGAACCTGAATGAAGTAGATTTGGGTTCTGTTGACGGTTTTCAAGGACGCGAAAGTGAAGCAGTCATTATTTCAATGGTGCGCTCAAACGGCGATGGCGAAATCGGCTTTCTATCGGAACAACGGCGCATGAATGTGGCTTTAACCCGTGCTAGGCGCAAGCTAATCATCATCGGGGATAGTGCAACAATTACGGTTGATGAGTTTTTCGGCCGGATGCTAGAATGGGTTGAAAAGATTGGTGGGTATCAATCAGTATGGGAAGAATATGAATAACAGTAGAACAACCAAAGTCTGGTCGAGCGATGGCGGCCGACTGTGCCATAGCTGTGGCAAATCGAAAACCCAATGTGAATGCTGGGAAAAGCAGTCCCAAGCCATTGATCGGACTGGCGATGGGATTGTGCGGGTCAGCCGTGAAACCAAAGGGCGTAAAGGCAAAGGGGTGACAGTGATCTCTGGCCTACGCCTAAATGAAAAAGACTTGAAAGAGTTAACGAAGGAATTAAAAAAGAAATGTGGGGCTGGGGGAACAGTCAGCGAGCGAAATATCGAAATTCAGGGTGATTTACGCGATAGGCTAGTTGAGCTACTCACAAAAAAAGGGTATACGGTTAAAAAGGTTGGCGGGTAATTGGGGCATAATTCCCCTCTGGCGAAAATCGCTATGGTCTCTGGGTAGGGAGCGAAGGGGGCGGGAAGAAACTCCTCTCTACGGAGACAAGTTGGTTCCGCCCCCTTCGACCCCTACTCCGCCCCTTACACTGATATCCCGCCATTTGGTAACAGGTTTGGTATTAGTACAACTTCTTTAACGTTTCTTGTGAGTAATCCTGCATCTCATCCATCCGGCCGTCCCGAACCTTTTCAACCCACAATGGGTCTTGCAACAACGCACGGCCGACCGCGACCAAATCAAATTCACCCGCACCGATCCGAGCAAACAAGTTTTCAAAATTACCTGCATCACTACCCGAAGTATCTGCCATGTTGCGTTTATCTTCATTGATGAAACTAGAGCTTAGTCCAACGCTACCCACGGTAATCGTTGGTTTACCTGTGATTTTCTGTGTCCAGCCCGCCAGATTTAAGTCAGAGCCTTCAAATTCTGGCTCCCAGAAACGACGGGTACTGGCATGGAAAATATCAACGCCTGCATCGGTTAAGGGTGCAAGAAACTGTTCAAGTTCGGCCGGTGACGGTGCCAGTTTTGCTTCGTAGTCTTGCATCTTCCACTGTGAATAGCGTAGTACGATTGGAAATGACTCCCCCACGCTTTGCCGAATGGCCGATACGATTTCAGTCCCAAATTTAGTTCGAGCCACCCTATCGCCACCATATTTATCAGTTCGTTTGTTTGTGCCTGCCCAGAAAAACTGATCGATCAAGTAACCGTGTGCCCCGTGAATCTCGACCCCGTCAAAACCGGCGTTTTGGGCGTCAGCGGCCGCTTGTGCAAATGCTTCAATCACATCAGCGCAATCTTGCTCAGTCATGGCAACACCCCGATCACGCCCTAGCTTAATCAAACCAGACGGGCTATATCCTGGCACAGTTGGATCAGGCTCTTGCCCTTCGTCTTTGCGAATCGCACCCACATGCCACAATTGAGGCATGATTTTGCCGCCAAATGCGTGGACCGCTTCAGCGATTTGACGCCAGCCTTCCAACGCTTTTTCGCCATAAAAAAAGGGGACATTTTCATACCCATTGGCCCCTTTGTGCCCCACACAAGTCCCTTCAGTGATGATTAGACCCACGCCGTGTTCGGCCCGGCGGGCGTAATAAGCGATGTTGAGATCGTTTGGAATATTCCCGGGCGAATATTGGCGCGTCATCGGTGCCATCACAATCCGATTTTGAAGTTCGAGTTTGTCGGTTTTAAAAGGTGAAAAAAGGTTTTTATTGGTCATGGTAGTTAGGTTTATAACAGCGGCATGGCAACGACAGGTGTAAAGGTCTTCACTCTTTCGTTATTGATTACGCTCAAATTGCATCGAGTTGTTTTGCCACGCCGCTAATGGTAATTTTTAGAACGAAATTTTACGATTTCGTGCTACCACTTCCCAACTTTCTGAGACATCACTATTCTGATCGGCCGGAACCAACCACGCTTCTTGATACAGATTGACCGTTGGGCAAACATGGAATGGCACCCCATACCAGACGTCACCAACAGCATAGTCGTCAGGATTATCAACCTCAATCACCAGATGCTCTTCGCTTTGACCGATAAAAGTCGGTTGGGTTTCAAGGTTAAGGAAGCGAATGCGATCCTCAACACGATGATCAGGCGAAACGCCTTTTGAACCGACATCTAAGCAAATGCGCTTGCCCCCTAGCTTGCTAAGAATACGAGTGAGAACCACGGCCGCAAAATCAAAATCAAGTTCAGGGCAAAGATTGGCGTAGCTTATATCCCAAAAAATAAAAGTTCCTGGACTGAGATCAACATTAGCTCGCAAGGAATTAACTGGAAAACTAGGCGAACCACCCACAACGACGTTGGGTTTCCCCAGTCCGGCCGCTTCAATACGGTCAATAAGCGTATAAACGGCCGTAAATGCATGGTCCCCGTCCACGATGCGTTTTTGGAAATCAGGATTGCGAATATGACCATCATACACATGCAGTCCGGCCGCTTCCAAGCCAGGCAGATCAGCAATTGTGCCGTACAGGGCCAGTGCCCCATCTCCCGGCGCAATACCCGAACGCTGCATGCCGTTGTCGATATCTAGCCATATTTTCAGCGTAATCGGTGTCTCTTTCGCTTTGATCGATAGCTGATATGCCACGTTAGGATCGTCGAGCAGACAACCAAAACTAATTTCGGGATAAGCTTGGGCTAAAGCGAGTAATCGGTCAGCGCGTGGGCCAATCGGCTGGTACGAGAGCAAAATATCTTTCGCCTGAGCGATAGCTAGCATTTCCGCCTCAGCGATAGTCGCGCATTTGAATTTAGTGATGCCCGCTTCCAATTGCATTTGGGCAATTTCGACCATTTTGTGCGTTTTCACATGCGGCCGTAGCCGGTTCACATCGCCTGCAACTTGAATAGCTGTTTGGATGTTTTTCTTGGCCCGCTCAGGGTAAATGAGCAAGGCGGGAGAGTCGATTTCTTCAGGGTTTTTGATTGGATACCACATAGGCGGGAGTTTAGAAGGGATGTGTATATGGTGCAAGATGCACACTGTTTTGATTTTTACTGAAAAACTATGATCCTTAAGCTGGGCGACTTTATCAAGTTGCGGGAAAATGAGGGTCCAGACCAAGTGAAACAAATAAAGAGGAAATTATGAATACAAAACCATTGGCAAATAAAAAAATCATGGCTCAACTCCCTGCATCGAGTAGTGAGGCAAAAGGGACCAGTGCTTACCAGTTTGAACTAGAGGCGCTGGCTCCATTGGGGGTTGAAAAAATCCATGAGATTCCACCCTGTACAACTGAGGAATTTATCGCTCAGGCAAAAGATGCGGACGCGCTGCTCTGTTCATGGGGGATACGTATCTCGCGTGAGATTATTGAAGGGTTGGATAAATGTGTGCACATCGCGGTGGGCAGTGTGGGGGTTGATATGGTTGACATTGCGGCCGCCACTGAGGCGGGGATTGTGGTCACCAACACGCCCGATGTATTTATCGAGGAGACAGCCGATCATACGATGGCCCTTTTGCTGGCGTCAGCCCGTCGTTTAAAAATGATGGATGACATGGTACGTCGAGGAGATTGGCGTCAAGGTCGGCCGGAAGTAGTCCAGTTGCCACGTTTGTGGGGCCAAACATTAGGGCTGCTCGCTTTTGGCAATATTTCAACCGCCGTTGCTCGCCGAGCCAAACCGTTTGGCATGCACATTATCGCCCATGACCCATATGTGTCAGAATTAAAAATGACAGGTGAAGGGGTTGAACCGGTTTCGTTTTCTGAACTACTTGAACGGTCAGACTACCTATCTGTACACCCCGCTTTAAATGACAGCACACGCCATATCATGAGCGATGCTCAGTTTGCTGCGATGAAAAAGGGTGCTGTTGTGATTAACGCCGCCCGGGGCGGTGTGATCGACGAAGAAGCGCTGGTGCGTGCGTTACAGTCGGGCCAAATCGGTGCGGCTGGGCTTGATGTTTTAGAAGAAGAGCCACCGCGCGACGACCATCCTTTGTTTGCAATGGACAATGTCATCCTAACCCCGCACTCTGCTTCGGGCACATCGCGCATGCGGCCGGCATCTCGCCGCCGAGTGGGTCATGAATTAGCCCTGGTTTTATCTGGCCGCTGGCCGATGAGCCCGGTCAATCCAACTGTAATGCCTCGGATCAACCTCGAACGCTGGCAACCGTACCCGATGGGACGGGGACCGAATCGGTAAAGCGGTGGACAGTGGACAGTGGGTTAGTGATCAGTTTTGTATCAATGGCAAGTCAGCCATCGTGGCGCCGCTCCTCGCTACCCACTCCCTGAATCAATTACCAATGGGCAACGGACAATGAAGAATTGAGAACGATTTAAACCCGCCACGCCGATAGTTGTGATCTTCGGCGTTTGCCCCTTGCTCAAATAAGTCTTTTTGGATTCGGCCGGTGCATTTGCTAGACTCCGGCCGTGTCTTCTAAAAGTTTAAAACTCGCTGGTATGGCTATGATTGCCATCGCTCTGCTGTTTGTTGGCGGAGCGGTTTTTGCGTTTTCTGATAACGGTGGGTACGGCAACACATTCACGGTGTATGCAGATGGGGAAGCACGACAGGTTAGCGGAGATTTTGCCACAGTTCAAGATGTGATTTCGGCCGCTGTGCCGGAGCTTTCGCCTCTTGATGCGGTTATCCCTGATCGTCAAAGCACAGCACACCCAGAGGTGGCTATCGCTGTACAGCGGGCGAAGCCGATTGTGCTGGAAACAGATACGGAGCGAAAAACCTACTTTACACACCAGACAACCCTTTCGGGCTTTTTGCACGAGATCCGCTTTAACCTGCTAGCGACAGATCAGATTTTGGCCGATGGGGTTCCCATTCGTCTTTTTGACCTCGAAAAGACCGATCTGCCCAAAAAGTTATCGATTCAGCGACAGTTAAGCGTCACGATTATTGATGACGGGGATGGCAGCGGCCGGTCACAACAAACGATCCGCACGTCGGGGCAAACGGTGGCAGATGCGCTTGCGCAGGTGGGGCTCACACTGTATGCGGCCGACAAAACAATTCCATCGCTCGCTTCGTGGCTGACGCCCAACTTAGAGATTCAAGTGGTGCGCTCATCGCCGGTGACGATTTTGGCCGACGGCCGCACGATTGAAACACGCACGCCGCACACGCAGGTGCTTTCGATTTTAGCCACGGCCGGAATCGCCCTAATCGGGGCTGATTACACAATTCCGGCCGGTGACGCTGAAGTAGCGGCCGGTGGCACGATTCAGATAGTGCGGGTCACTGAAGATTTTGTTTTTGAAGATACGAGCATTCCATTTGAATCACAGTTGGTCGCCAGCGATCAGTTTGAGATTGATAATCGGGGACTGCTTCAAGCGGGTGCGCCAGGGGTGTTGCGCAAACGGTTTAAGCTGCGGCTGGAGAATGGGGTCGAGGTCGGCCGGGAGCCAGATGGCGAATGGACGGCCGAAGAACCTGTGCCAGAACAAGTTGGCTATGGCACCCAGATCGTTATTCGCACCGTTGATACACCAGAAGGGACGTTGGAATATTATCGCAAGGTCAGTATGCGGGTGACATCTTATATGGCGCAAACGTCTGGCAAATCGAGAGATCATCCAGCCTACGGCATTACAAAAAGCGGGGTAATCGCCGGTCATGGGGTCGTTGCGGTTGATCCAAGAGTGGTTCCATTTCGGTCAAACGTCTATGTGCCGGGGTACGGCAGTGCGTTTGTGGGGGACACTGGCGGGGGGGTGCTCGGCCGTTGGATTGACTTGGGGTATGAGGATGATTTGAGTAAGTTTAAGGCATGGTCGGGGTATATCGATGTTTATTATCTCACGCCGGTGCCGGAGCCTAGCCAGATTAACTATCTCATTCCGACGGTTTTGCCGTAAAGTTAATTTGTTTTCTTAAAGCCGAAGCTTATAGCAGCCAGCCAGCCAGCCAGTAAAACCCCAATCGCCCAAGCACCATTTGCCCCTTAAAGCCCCATCTGCTACCATTTACCCATGTTGAAAATAGGACTTCGAATCAAATTGAATCGAGCAGCAGCGGCACAGATATAACGTCTGGTGCACCTGTTTCCTGTTTAAATGCAATAACACGGCCGCCAGACAATCTGGCGGTTTTTTTGTGCCTGTTTATCAGGTAAAATCGCCAAACAAAATTGTATGGGCACGAAATAAGACATCACATTCAAAGTCTTATTTCGTAACAACGGCAAAACGGAAAGATTTCCCGTGGGAAGGAATCTCAACATAATTTGTCCCAAACCCAAACACCTCCAAAAGGTTTAGGAAAGGTTTTTAATATGAAAACAAGTAACGAGATACGAGAAGCATTTCTCAGCTACTATGAAAAGGCAGGCCACGAGCGGGTAGAAAGTGCGCCATTGCCACAAAAAGACAATCCAACTTTGCTGTTTAACAACGCTGGGATGAATCAATTTGCCAACGTGTTCATTGGGCTAGAAAATCGGCCGTACAGCCGCGCTGTCACATCGCAAAAATGTATGCGCGTTTCGGGCAAACACAACGACCTCGAAAACGTAGGGCCGTCCCCCCGCCACCATACATTTTTCGAAATGTTGGGCAACTTCTCCTTTGGTGACTACTTCAAAAAAGATGCCATCAAATTCGCTTGGGAATTTCTGACCGAAGAGCTACAGCTCGACAAATCTCGCTTGTGGATCAGCATCTACACCGATGACGATGAAGCGTTTGAGCTGTGGCAAGAGCATGTTCCAGCTAACCGCATCCTGCGATTCGGTAAAGAGGAAAATTTTTGGGAGATGGGTGATATCGGCCCCTGTGGCCCCTGCTCAGAGATCCATTATTACATAGGCGAAATGGAAGACATGGTTCCCGAAGGTGTCAACGTCGAAGATGATTATCTTGAAATCTGGAACCTTGTTTTCATGCAATTTGAAAAGGATGCCAGCGGCACACTCACCCCGCTCCCAAAACCGTCTATCGACACCGGCATGGGGCTAGAGCGGATTACACAGGTGCTTCAGCATAAAACAAACAATTATGATACCGACCTGTTCACCTCGGCCATGGACGCTGTCCAAGAATTGTTACGCCATACAGATGAAGATCGTGATGAAAATTATGTCGGCTATCGAGTCATTGCTGATCACGTGCGGGCCGCTACCTTTTTAATCGCAGATGGGGTGCGCCCCGGTAATGATGGTCCTGATTATGTATTGCGTATGGTGATGCGCCGGGCTGCTCGCTTCGGCCGGGAAATCGGTTTTACCGAGCCATTCATGGCCCATGTCGCTGAAGCGTTCATCCAGCAGATGGGTGGCGCTTATCCGGAGTTGCGTCAAAAAGCAGAAAACATCAAGTACACCCTCACCCGTGAAGAAGAAAACTTCGAGACGGTACTAGATCGGGCTACCGTGCATCTCGAACGGATTCTGAACAATCTCCGCGAAAAAGAGGTCACCGAAATTCCTGGCGAAACCGCTTTTGATCTGCATCAAACCTATGGCCTGCCGATTGAAATCACTCGTGATATTGCTCAAGAGCAGAAGTTTACGATTGATGAAGCTGGTTTTCTTGATGCACGTGCGGCTCATAAATTAGCCAGTGGCGCAGGCGCATTTAAAGGATACGACCTTGAAGGCAACATCTACACCAGTGTTTTGCAAGATCTTCAAGAAGAAGAGAAATTGCCTAATACCGGTGTTCAACAAGCCCAATATGATGCCCCACGCATGGCGTCACAGATTTTAGCAATTCTAAAAGAAGGCGAGCGCAGTGATATTGCGCGTGAAGGGGATCGGGTCGAAATCGTAACGGTCGCTACCCCATTTTATGCAGAGTCCGGCGGACAAGTCAGCGACATTGGCACAATTTCTGTTGCCACCAAAGGGGCACAATTCCGGGTTGAGGGCATGCTTAAGCCAAAAGGGGTTGACGGGCTGATTTTGCATGCTGGAACCGTTGTACAAGGCGAAATCGAGATCGGGGACACAGCGATGTTGCGCGTTGATAATCAACGTCGCAGTGACATTCGTCGGAACCACACGGCAACCCACATCTTGCATGAAGAGCTACGTCGTCACTTAGGCAAGCATGTTTCCCAAGCGGGATCACTTGTCTCTCCAGATCGGTTGCGCTTTGACTTTACCCACGGCGAATCTGTTGGTGCTGAACAATTAAGTAAAATCGAAAATGACATCAATCATGCGATCGGAGCCAATTACCCCGTCTCGATTAAAGAGATGGAGAAAAACGAGGCGATTTCACATGGAGCAATGGCTCTGTTTGGTGAAAAGTATGGCGACACGGTACGAACCGTCAAAATCGGCAACAGTGACAGCACCTACAGCTTTGAGCTATGTGGCGGTCTGCACGTGCCGGAAACGAATGACATCAATCAATTCATCTTTCTAAACGAAGGCTCTGTCAGTGCAGGGGTTCGACGGGTTGAGGCGATTACCGGCCGGGCGGCACGTGAATACGTGACTGAAAAATTAAACTTAATCAATCGGCTTTCCACTACTTTAAGCGCATCGTCCGATGAGATTGAAGGGCGTTTAGAGTCGCTTCTGAATGAAAATCGTGATCTTAAGAAAGAGATCGACAACATGAAGAAAGAATCATTGGTTGGGCAACTCGATTCGGTTCTAGAGCAAACGGTGCAAGTTGCTGGGGTTAATCTACTCACGGCCGTGGTCGAAGGGGCTGACTCCGACGGCCTGCGCGACCTAACAGACCGCTTCAAAGATCGTGCCGGCAGCGGTGTAGCGGTACTAGGGGCGGTCAAAGACGGCCGGCCGTTGCTCGTAGTTGCAGTTACAAATGATTTAATCGAACGTGGTCTACACGCTGGAAATATCATCCGTGAAATCGCCAAAATGATTGGCGGTGGCGGTGGCGGTCGGCCGAACTTGGCCCAGGCTGGTGGTAAAGATGCCAGCAAACTGCCAGAGGCATTGGCGGCTGTACCCAATCTGATAGAAAACAGTATTAAGGATTAGTGGGTAGTGATTAGTGGGTAGTGGGTCATCACTAGCCACTACCCACTCATCACTGGTTACTTCACACTTTTAAATGAAAAACTCTACCCGTTTCCTCAACGCATTTGTGACTATTGAAGAGTATCTGCGCTTACGCACGGCTGATCATGACGGCTTTTTAGGTTTTTCGCAGATGCTGCGTCGGGTGGGACAAAAAGAGAAAGGGGTGCGTAGCTTTGAATTTGATCTGAAAGAGTACGCTCAATTACGCAATGCGATCATTCACGAACGTGCGGGAGATGAGGTTATTGCTGAGCCAAATCATGCGGTTGTACTAGCGATAGAACGAGCCGCCGAATTGATTACAAAACCACCCATCATTTACCCGTTGTTTCAACGCCAAGTCATAACAATCACGTTCCAATCTCCCCTAAAAAAAGCCCTAAAGATTATGAATTCGAGCGGTATCTCAAAGCTGCCTGTCATGGACCAGGGCAAATGCGTTGGAATACTCACTAGCAATACGGTCACCCGTTGGCTGGGCAACTGTGTTGAAAATGAAGTGCTCAACCTTGACGAAACAACGGCGGGGTCTGTTATGGCTTTCGCCCGCAAAAAAGACCGCTACACGTTTCGATCCCGTCATACAGATTTGTTTACGGCCGTGTCTGCTTTTGAAGACTATGAACACAGAGGGGAAAGACTACACGCGCTACTCATCACAGAAAATGGCAAAGAGACTGAAAAGATTATGGGAATCATGACGATTTCTGATTTACCTACGGCGTTTCGGGCAATCGATAGCCAGTAATCGGCTAACGGGCAGTGCTGATTATCGACGCTTCGTTAATCAACGTACATAGTGCAGAAGAATTTGGTCTTAAAGGGTTTCACTATCAAGGGGCAAATTTATTGCAAAAGGAAGTTGAAACATGGCTCATAAAAAAATAGGTGGCTTGGGCGAAATCGCCTTCCGTGTCAATAATCTCGATGCGTCTCAGGCGTTTTATGAAGATAAAATCGGTCTTGAGCTGATTCGTCGCTTCGACACGTCAGCCTTCTTTAAAATCGCGGATGGCTTTGCAGGGCATACACAAATCTTGGCGTTGTTCGACCGTTCGGCCGACCCCAACGGTCAGCCGCCCAGTCAAGCTCATACCACAGTTGACCACATCGCGTTCACCGTTGATGTAAAAGATTTTGAGAGCGAGAAAGCCCGGCTTGAAGCGGCCGGTTTGGAAACGCGAACGTCGATTCATGCGTGGGTACAGTGGCGTAGTTTGTATGTCACTGACCCCGATGAAAATTCGGTTGAGTTTGTGTGTTTTGATCCATCGATCCCAAAAGAATAGTGGATCGACAACTCAGTGCGCCCCAATGGTTCGATTTGTTTCACCCCACACCTATAATAAGCTAGAACTATGAACATACAGCGCTTGATTGAATTTAGTCGCACAACCCTTTATGGGCTTATGTACTCTTTGGCCATCGCCTTTCTCTTTTATAATACCTTGGCTAAACCAGAAGCTGAAGTCGATTTTGTCAATCTGCTATCTACTGTCGGGGCGGTTGCCATCATTATGGTATGTCCGCTATGGGTTGACCGCGTTTACCGAGCAGGGCGTATGCGCTATTCGTTTCGTTGGTTGATGGTGATCGCCTATCTATTTACGTTGTTGATTCTTGGGTCCAGTGCAATTGGTTGGTATTTGTACCCAGATAACAGTCGTTGGGAGCCACTTACGCTTATTCTGGGATTCACTATATCGTGGCTCACCATGCTTCAAAACGGCTGGCGTGAAGAAGATCGGATCTTTGCGGTTTTTGGCTTTGGCGATGGGTCCTAGACATTTATTCCAACGGATCTTAAATCTGTGTCTAATGCTCGTTACTAACTGACGCTATTTACATTTACAGTGGCACAATCCCCACGAAAAATGTTTAAGACAAAGCCAATAAAACCGACAAAATATCAGCCCCATACCAGAGGTTGCCGATACGGACATTTTCATCGGCCGCATGTTGATTGTTATCCCGATTAACGGTACTGATACAAATCCCGGGTTTGCCGATATCGTTAAAGATCAAACCATAAATCCTGTTAGACGCCCCTGTTGCAGGCAAAAAGACGCCGTTGTCCCCAGTAAATGCCTTTAAGCCGTTGATCACCGCTTGGATTTCCGGATGATCCATCGCCACCTTAGAGGCAGGAAAGCCTTCCAAATCACGGATAAATTTAATCACCTTTTTGTGTGACCGACGTGTCGCCAAACTCGGTTCGTCATAGACGACGTGCCATCCTTCCTTTTTGATATGTGCCTCGACTAAATCAAGCATTGCATCGGGGTCATTGCCATTCACCAACCGCATTTCCAGTTCAGCGATTGCGGTGGTCGGAATCACATTGCGGGCCTTCTCCCCAACCGATCCGCTGGCCAAGCCGCGAATCGTTAAGGAGGGGAGTTGAATACGCAAATTAAGTGATTCTCCACCCCCTTCTGTTGTGTGCAATGCCAGCTCTTCTTTAAGCAATTCGTCGATGTTGGGTGCTTGCTCCGCTTGAGCTCGCTCAAAATCGGACATAGGGATGACACTGTCGTAAAAGCCATCGATTAAAACGGCTCCGTCGTCGTCTTTCATCGAAGCCAATAGCCGAGCGAGTATCTGGCCAGGCACGGGTGCCCAATTGCCATAGTGACCGCTGTGCAAAGGCCGTGCAGGACCATATGCGGTCAGCTGTACGGCCGTTCGGCCGCGTGAACCGAATTTGAAGGTTGGGTCACCGGTCGCGTAAACCGCCCCATCAACCAGCAGCCAAACGGTGATGTCATTGAGCAGATGGTCAAAGGTACGCAAATAGGCTTCCACATGGGGCGAGCCGGTTTCTTCTTCCCCGTCAAAAAAAAGTTTGATGTTAGAGGTCAAACCGATGCCAGCCGCTTCTAGTGCATCAAGCGCGGCCGCTAGCGAGATGATCGGCGCTTTGTCATCAGAAGCAGAACGAGCGTAAAGCCGCCATTCATCATCGATTTCTTCACCAGGAGTGGGAAAAGGAATCGGCCGGCCGCCGGTTGGCATGGCACCATCGTACAACGTGGGTTCAAAGGGCAGATGGGTCCAATTTTCAGGCACAACAGGCTGTCCATCGTAGTGGGCATAAATACAAAAGGTACGAGTTGCGCCAGGAATTAGTCGCTCGCCGTAGACAATTGGTGGAGCACCTTCGAGCCGCAAGAGCTGCATATCGAAACCACGCTTGGCAAACATTTGAGAGATGAAGGTGCAGTTTCGCTCGATATTGGGCAGATCGGCCGCGTGGTTGGGCAACCGCAGTAGGTCACAATATTCTTCAAGAATGTGGTGTCCTTCTTTTTTTATCCAATCCCGACTAGCAGCTGCAATTTTTTCTGTTTCCATTTGTCCTCTTATTTTTATAGGGTTTAAGTTCTCTTCGACACACTCAGGGAACTCAAACCCTATAAGACTTTGACGTTAGCGGCAATCTTTAACTTTCCAAAATCTACCTGATCCAAAGCCACTTGCACTTCATCGGCCGTGACATTCCCCGCCCGAATCATCGTCGGCCGTTCACCAGTCAGATCGATCAATGTTGTAGATTTTCGCCTATTTTCAGGAACCGGCACCACCCCATCCAAAATCAACGGGATCTGGCCATCAAATTGAGCCAGAACCTGCTCAACCGTGTTGTAAGTTGGTTCGTGGCTTAAATTTGTGGAGGCTCCTTTGAATCCGCGTATACCTTGAGCACGAGCCAGTTTGGTGAGCTGGGTCAACGGCCGGTGGGGGCGGTATTCAGTCCACACGTTCATAATGGTTCCATTCTGAACAAGGTCGGCCGGGGCCAACGCCCCGGCCGGAAAAACAAGACCTAAAGCATGTAAGCTCCGCTGCAACTCAATCGATTTTCCCAGTGGAAACTGCTCAAAAGCTGGGTGAGCTAAATCGACGAAATCAGGCAGGAATTCGGGATCAACGACGAGGGATAGCCCTTTTTCACGCGGCCGGTTTTTGATTTGAAAGATTTTATCGGCCGGTTCAGTGGCGTCGCAGTCGCACAGAAAGGCGTAGGTTCCTTGGAAGTAGATGACGATGAGTTCGTGGGCGTAGAGAAGGTCGGCCGCAAATGCTAAAGCACTTGGGTCAATGATGCTGTGAGTTACAGTCTTCATAATGGCATAATTTTAGCAGGGGAAGATTGTTAGTAGCTAATTCAAAGATATTTTTCAATCACGAGGGATCACAGCCACCAATGAGTGCCCCTTGCACCCAGACTTTGCGAATATTCTGCCGGTCGGCATTGTAAATGATTTTTTGCAAGATCCCTTCTACATCGTCCAATTCATCCCAAACAACCAAATTCGAATCTGCAACCTTGGTGTCAACGACGATAGCATCAAAAGCATACCCCTCTTTAAAAAGGCCGATGTTCAAACCTAACGCCTTTCCACCCCCTGTCGTCGCCATCCAAAAAGCTTCCTTAAAATCAATTCGTGATTTTGGAACACCCCGATCAGCTGGGCTTTTCTTAATATCAACACCCTCTTCAAGGTATCGGGACGCCGTTATTGCAGCGTTACAATTTTGTAGTAGCGACGGGGTCGTGCCGCCAGCGACATCAGTTCCTAAACCGACATTCAGTCCTTGATCCAGCGCTTTTCGCGCAGGGAATACCGCATTTGCAAAGTAGGCGTTTGATATCGGACAGTGAGCGATACCACTGTCCTGTTGTTTGATCGTTGCCATGTCGTCATCGTTGATAAAACAAGAGTGAGCAAGGACAGTTTTACTGGTCAAGAGATTGAAATTATTTAGACTTTGGGTGTCACGTTCACCATGTCGGTTTAGCACATAGCCATGCGCCCAATCGCTTTCGGAACAATGGGTTTGCACATGGCAATCATATTCCTGAGCAAGCTCGCCTAGCCCTTTCAACATCCCGTCTGTACAACTGGGAATAAATCGTGGCGTCACGACCGGCAACACAAGGTCGTGCTCGTTGCCCGGCATCGTGCGAACGTAGTTGATTAGGGCGCGTGTGTCATCAAGCCCCTGTTGAACAGATGAGTCGCGATAATAATCAGGGCATTCATCAGGATTATCCATCGCCACTTTACCCACTAACGCTCGTTGCCCTTTGCGAAGACAAATATCAGCGAGCAACTTTGTCGCTTCGAGATGAACCGTTCCGAAATACAATGTGGTCGTGGTGCCGTTGCCGATGAGGGTTTCAACTAAAGAGGTGTAAGATTTTTCGGCGAAGGCCAGATCAGCATACTTTGCTTCAAGGGGGAAGGTTTTTTCTTGTAACCAGTCATACAACGGCATGTGCAATGCGTTTCCGGCCTGAGGCCATTGGGGTGCATGTACGTGTAAATCGACCATGCCAGGCAACAGATATTGACCTTCTGCGAGTTCTACAAGGCGGCCGGTCTCGATAGACTTCTGTTTAATGTCTGCATAATTTTCGTTTTCAGGGGCAGTTACATTGGCAATGTCACCCTCTGCATTCACCTCAATCAAGCCACTCTCTATCACTTCAATCTCACCACATACGGGTGCGTGTATTACCGTGCCACAAAGGATAAATTGATTCACCATTTTCTCTCTCCTTAGATTCAACAATTTTGACTAAACATATCACAAACGTTGGGTTGCTGTTTACGGCCGAGGAAAAGTAGACCACCCAATCAAATAAACGGCCGAGGAAAAAG
>JBLIMP010000075.1:0-16701 GCA_047638855.1 Cellvibrionaceae bacterium
CTCAAGAATTCCCTGTTTGAAGAATAGATTATGTCAGTGTCGTCACCCTATCAGCTTAAATAATGGTGAGTTTTTGTATCTTTGAGGACTTTAGGCCATCTCCGGAAAATAATCGCCCAATGGTTTGGCTTGCTGAATAGTTGAACCAATTTGATAAGGTGATTTAGACAATTTCTTCTTTTAAATCGCCTTACTAAAAAAGAGAAATTAAGGTAAAAAACTCACCCGCCTTTAGCCGGAGGCTGTTTTGCTATATAATCGTTTGCAATTAGCCTGCAAATGATAAAAAGCATGCCCTAAAAAGGGTGTTGAGCAAAGGATGGGACGAATGAAAATCAAACTTACTTTATGTGGTGTTTTGATTGCAACCGCACTAATTTTGATCGGAAATCAGCCGGCCGAGGCCGCAGCTGTTTGGCGTGCAAAATATTACAATAACCGACTGTTGTGGGGAACCCCAGTTCTTGTACGAAATGAATCTGGACTAGATAACGAATGGGGGGATGATTCTCCTCATGAAGATGTTTATACAGATAATTTCTCTGCTGAGTGGACAACGACTGTTAAATTTGAAGAAGGAACCTATCGCTTTTTTGCAACTGCAGACGACGGAATGATTGTTTATGTTGATGATGAGGAAATCATCGACGTGTGGTACGACAGTCAAGAGCATGATGTTAATACTGATGTTCATCTCTCTGCGGGCAATCATGATTTAAGAGTTGAATATTATGAAGGTGGTGGGCAAGCAACTGCCGCAGTACGATGGGAAAAAGTTGCTGCCAGTAGTGCAACTGCAGGACTGTGGAAGGCTGAGTATTTTAACAATACTGCTTTAAGTGGAACCCCAGTTCTCACTCAAAATGAAAGCCAAATCGATAATACTTGGCTAGGTGTTCCGGCGACTGGTGTTTCGGCCGATGGTTTCTCTGTACGTTGGAGTGCAGATATTTCTCTTGAAGCCGGTACATACCGCTTTACAGCCCGCACAGATGACGGCGTTCGCTTGTGGGTAGGCGGCCAACAAATTATGGACCGCTGGCAACTACAGACCACAACATTGGTTTCGGCCGATATTGTGTTGACAGGCGGTTCGACCCCAATTGTCATGGAATATTACGACTTCGACGGAATGGCGGTAGCGATCCTAAATTGGTCAAAATTCGATGCGGCTACGGCCGCCCAAGTTGAGAACACCGCCTCGTCACAAGTTATTTCTGACTGGAAAGGCGAATATTTCAACAATAGTTCATTACTGGGGTCACCGTCGGTAACTCGTAATGACGCTGCCATCAACTGGAGTTGGGGAACAAGCTCACCTATTCCAAATGTGATAAATGACGATTTCTTTTCAGTGCGTTGGACCAAGACTGTCAATATGGACGCCGGTACTTACCTGTTTAGGGTGTATGCCGACGATGGCGCACGCGTATACGTCAATGATGCAATTGTTATAGACAGTTGGGAAAGGGCCACCGGCAACTGGCTAACCGGAACATTTACAGTGGCGGATGGAAACGCTGACATCAGGGTTGAGTACTTGGAAATGGATGTGATGGCTGAGATTTGGGCCGGTTGGGAGCCAAGTGACGGCTCCGGCACATCCACGAGCACTGCAAGCACATCTTCTGGCAATACAGCCACTTTGCAAAATGCGAGTGCATTAACGATTCGCAATGGGCCGGACCGCACTTTTGACGCGATCGGCTTTATTGTCGGCAATCAAGAAGTAACCCTTCTTGGACGAGATTCAATCACTTATTGGATCAAGATCGAGCATCCTGATGGCACCGTCGGTTGGTCAAGTGGAAAATACTTATCGTCATCAACAGACTTTACGACTTTACCTATTTTAGAATAAGTAGATAAAGCCTACATGCATAAAACAAAATGCCGGGTACAGACATCTCTTAGTCTGTACCCGGCATTTTGCTTTAACATCTACCATACATATCTTCTCAAGAATCTGGAGAAAAGCACCCTTCGACAAGCTCAGGGTGCGCATCCTGAGCTTGTCCAAGGATACCTCCGTCCCTTTTTGAGAAGTTACCACCATACATACCGATCAAACAGCTACTGCAACCCTAATCGTTGTTCCGCTTGAGCACACAAGCTGGCACCTCCGGCCGTGATCCATTGATCAAGCGTGTCACTCCTTCTATTACCATTTAATGCATCGCTATAAACGCCCGTGGTCCATTTATAATAACGTTGAGTCTCGTTTGCCCAGTTGCTCCAATTACTTGCGGCTGCGGCCTGACCACCATTATAACCTGCAAATGCGTGTCCAATTTCACCACTCGTTTGAATCAATCGCTCTGCCAAATAATTCATACCACGTAGAGCGTTCGTATCTGGATCAAAGCCATCTTCCCCAGCTTGAAAGTGAAAAGGCATGACTTGGAACAATCCCATTGCACCCGCACCTGATTGAGCACGAGGGTCACCACAAGACTCGATCTGCATCACAGTTGCGACCATATTAGGGTCTAAATTGTGCCGACTTGCCCACTGGAGAATGTCTGATTCCCAATAAAGTACAGATTGTGAAAAAAATGGAGATAACTGTTGTGCAGAAATGATATTGCCACTTGTGGTAGGCAGATTGTTTGTGACGGCGTCAGCTTGAGCACCAAAAGCTTTTCTTTCGTTTTCACTACGGGCCATCCGGTCGATTAGCCCGGCCGTTAATGGACGGCTCATCAGCAACAATCCAACAATCATAAGGCCTACAAGTCCAAAAATGATTTGTACCGGTTGTGGTGCTCTAAGCGTCGATCGTCTATATGAATGAGAGGGGTTGGTTTGATACCCGTCTGTATCGTAAACCTCATCATACTCATCATAATCCCCCGCCTCATCAAAAATCGGGTCATCTACTTCATCATCAAACGGTTCATCATTCTGCCATTCCATCGGCCGCCTATTGGGTTGTGGTTTTGTGTTATTAGGGTATTTGGAAACCGCTGGCGTGGCCGGTCGGTTGCTGGGTCGGTTGCCTGGCCGATTGCTCGAAAGCCGCTTGGTATAGGGTTTTGGAGCAGCGGGTGGCTTTGTCTGAGGTTGAATCCCCTGACTATCAAGGAAATCACCGTCATCTTCGTACTCTAGCTCACTATCAATATCGACATATTGAAGCTCGTTCTCTTCTTCAAAATCATCCTCGTCATCTTCAAATGAAAATTCTGATGATTGGATGCGAGCATCATAGCGATAAATGTTTGAGCGGTGGTCATCATGATTTGCTGGATGAGCGGACGGTGTACGACGATCAGCCGCGCTGCTTCGGGCCTGCTGACTACGCCTTGAGCGATTATTTTCGTTCATATTACACCTCTCCCGTTTTATGAACAATCGACTTTACAAAGGTTCTTTGTATCTTCTCAATAATCTGGGAAAAAACACCCTTGGACAAGCTCAGGGTGCGCATCCTGAGCTTGCCCAAGAATACATCCCTCCCTTTTTGAGAAGTTACGATTCTTTCAGATAAATATTGGATTTTAATCTTTTTCTGAAAACTTTGAGTTTGCTTATGTCGGAGTCGGTTGTTTACAAAACAGTCAATGGTTAAAACCGGTAAAGTCCGTAATGGTCTTACTACACCGATTTTAACCGCGCCCCTTTGCTCTCATAACAGGCGCTGGGCGGTTTGGACCACTCGCGGCCGGTTGTCGGGTGACCCGGCTAACGCGAGTAGGTTGTGATCCACCGTTACTTCTAACTGGGGAAGGGGGTTGCTGACCTTGACCACGCCGAACCGGATTAGCTGGGCTAGAAAACGATGCTCCTGAAGTCGGCCGACTATTGGCTGGCGCAAATGCAGGTGCCCGGCCAGCCGGAGAACGTACATTTGCCCCGTTTGGTCGAGCCACCCCTTTGGGACGAGCATTACCTTTTGTACGACTTCTAGCTGAAGGGCTGTCGGGATGCAATAGCTGATCTCCGGCTACCGCAATCGACCCGATAAATAAAATGCGGGTCACCCACACTAACGTCGCCACAAAAATAGGGACAAAGGTTAAGAGTTGCTCACGCCCTAAGATTTCATTACCCAATGGGTGGTTAAGAAGGGTCAAAGAAATGGCCCACCATGTCATGACCGCATTCATGGTTGCCCCGAGTAACCATGCTCCAGTCAAGTACCATACTTGAGCAGGTTCCTCAGCCCCTTTTTCGGGGGTGAATAACCGTGCCAGCCCTGCAAAGTCAATGCTACAAAATGCGATAGCTAAAATAGCTGACCAAGGCAATCGGCCGAAAGTAATCCCGCCTAGTAGATTGTCTAAGGCATAGCGGGTCGTATCGAAATTAAAAATTTCAAATGCGATTAAAGCGATAAATAAAATTCCACCGATCAGCCACTGCTGCGAACCACGTCCGCCGAGCATTGTGACCATTCTTTGAAGGGTTGCAGATGTTTGCTTCCTATAAATATTGTTCCTGAATGTCATGATAACCTCTCTTTGTCCTCATAGACCTAGCGTCAAAACAGGTATCTACACAAAAATTGAGGCTGACTTTATTGCCAAAATCGATTACAATTTTTTTAGAACAAGTGTTCTTGTGAGATTTAGCAATACTAGCACACATGTTCTGGTAATGTCAAACATTTTATTGCCGAAATTTGGTGAATGTTTAAACCAATACACTGGAAATCCGGCAGAGTGAGCGCAGATGGCACGGCCCTCTATTCAAGCAGCTCAAACAGTCCAATGTTAACCATTTGGCTTCACAACGAATCCCCTACAGACATTGCCCCTCTTTTTGTTCTGCTCTATCTTTGGGTCCGCAGGCTGGTAAGCAGAAAAACTGCTGCTTGATTAGCCAAACTACCGACATATCAAAAAGCTATGGATAGACGCAAAATAGTTCGAGAAATTATCATCTTGGCCGGGTTTTTGATTCTGCCTTTTTTGATTTATGGAGATGTAACGCTAGGATCAAATACGATGATCCCGGCCGACAATCTGTTTCAATGGGAGCCTTGGAAAAGCCATGCGGCCGAATTCGGCCTGGGTGAGCATCCGCAAAACCACCTGCTCAGCGACCTTGTTATCCAAAACTACGCTTGGAAAAGCTATATTAAAGAGACAGTTTCGGCCGGTGATTTACCCCTCTGGAACCCTCATCTATTTGCTGGCGCGCCATTTGTCGCCACAGGCCAAAACGCCTTTTGGTATCCATTTAGCATTTTATTTTTAGCGATGCCTCTAGCCAAAGCATACGGCTGGTACACCGTCAGTCAACTTTGGCTAGCCGGGGCACTCATGTACGTTTGCGGCCGAATATTCGGCTTTAAGCGAGGTAGCGCCTTCATGTCGGGCCTCATCTTTCAAGGATGTGGCTTCATGCTGGTGAGTGCTGCCGTCTTCCCGATGATCATCGGGGCGGCAGCATGGTTGCCGTTGCTCATAGGTGGCGTTGAAATGGTGATTCGCAACGGCACCAGCAAAGTTGGCGATGGTGGAGGCAAAACACTCCCTTGGGCAGCCCTTACGGCGTTTGTGCTAGGCATTCAAATCCTAGCCGGGCACATTGAAATCACCTATTACAGCTTGATTGTTATAGCCTTTTTTGCAGCGTGGCGGCTAGTGGATATTGCAAGATGCAAAACACAAGATGCAAACGTCGAAGCGGCAAACCTGAGTAGGGGCGAAAGAGGTGGGGCGAGCCAAGGCTCCGAAGAAAATCGTTCCAATACCACCTCTTACGCCCGTGGCCTTCAGGCCATGATCAAACCGGCCGCATGGCTGTTGGCAACCGTCCTTATTGGACTCATGGTCGGCGGCATTCAATTTATCCCATTCTATGAAGTAGGAGCCAGCAACTTCCGTGAAGGATCTGCCAGTTTTCAAGAAGTGCGTAGCTGGGGATTTCCTGAACGACGGATTCTAACCTTTTTATTGCCAGATTTTTTTGGCAATCCGGCCGATCATAGTTACCAAAATGCTTTGACCGGTCAAAAGATCCCATTCACAACAAACTTTTACGGCGAGCCTAATCCACACGGAGCCAGCACAAGCAATTGGGGGATTAAAAACTATGTTGAGGGTGGCACGTATTTAGGCATTCTCGCCCTGTTTTTAGCTGGAATTGGGATTATTTCGGGGTTTACCCGTAGGGGGCCAGAGGGCTGGCTCCAACAAGGCGGAGCACGCTCCGCCCCTACGTTCCCAACCTGGTTTTTCACCCTTCTCTCTCTTCTATCCCTATCCTTTATTTTTGGCACGCCCCTATACGCTGTTTTGTACTATGGCTTTCCAGGGTTAAATCAACTGCATTCACCGTTTCGCTGGGTCTTTCCACTGTCGGTTTCGGTGGCGTTACTGGCAGGCTATGGAATGGAGTACCTTGCAGCAACTCGATTTGACGCAAACACAGCCGCAAACAACAACACTACGCCAAACATGTTTGCGTCAGATGCGTCTCAGCCAATGTGGAAACGGCCGTTGGTTTTGTGGGGATCGCCATCTTTGATCACATGGTCGGCCGGATTGGCGTTTTGGGGCGGCCTCGCTGTGCTCATCGGCCTTTATCTTTCTCGAGCCATGTATAGCTCGCTCGAACCGCTCATCGAATCGGTTTTTGTCGGGCTGGCGCAAGCTCCGGATGCGTTCCCAAATACGGCCGCTTTTTACGGCTACCTGTTTCCGCAAGTGCAACATCTGGCCCTGATCTTGATCATGTGTGGTTGTGTTCTGCGCACAAGCCGTTGTCCTATTTACTGGCCTCAAGTGATTGGAAAATCACCCGTCTACATCTTTTTTGTAGGATTGGTGATCACGTTGGACCTGTTCGCCATCGGCCGGGGCTTTAACGCTTCTGTTGATCCCGCCTTGCTCGACTTCAAGCCCGAGCTGGTCCAATGGCTTGAACAACAGCCAGACCGCCATCTGTGGCGGGTGACGAGCTTTGACAACAAAGGAGCCAAGCCGTTTAACGCCAACTCAGCTTGGTTAACCGGTTTTAACGATGTGCGTGGCTACGATTCGATTATTGCCAAACAGTACACCAACTACATGAAGCTGATCGAGCCACAAAACGAGCTTGATTTCAATCGGATTCAGCCGCTGGGCGATATCGAAGCGATTAACTCGCCGTTCGTTGATTTGTTGGGAGTCAAATACATCATCACCCATGAAGAGCTACCGTTGCCCAAACTGAAATTGGCACATGAAAGCGAAAATCTGCGAGTCTATGAAAATCTGGGGTCGTTTGATCGAGCATATACGATTTCAATCATTGAAACCTATGTCATGTCGGCCGATGAAGAATTTGCAGATGCCATCCAACAGATTGATTTACGTTTTCGTCCGATTATTTCGCAGGATGAGTTCCGCAAAGGTGCGGAGGCGTTTGGGGTGACATTTGATCAAAACTTTACAATGCAGGTGCCCGATGGGGCCACCGCCACCATCACAACAGAAACAAACCGACGGGTGTTTGTCGATGCGGCCGTAAGCGAAGACTCGTGGCTGATTTTGAACGACAGCTACTTTCCTGGCTGGCGGGCGTATATTCGGCCGATTGGCGCACCTGAATCGGCCGAAACTGAAACCCCTGTCTATAAAGTGAATGGCAACTTCCGGGGTGTTTTACTCAACGCCGGTGAATGGACCGTCCGTTTTCAGTATAGCCCGCCTTCCCTCTGGATCGGTGCACTGACCACGGCGATGGGGCTGGTTATTATCGGATTTGCGGCCGTGATTTGGGCGTGGCGCAGCTTTTACCGGCCAGAAGGCGAACTGAGCAACACCGCCAGCATCGCCAAAAACAGCGTCGCCCCGATGACGCTCAATCTGTTTAATCGGGGCATCGACTTTCTCTTCGCACTTTTTTATCTCAGGTGGCTGGGTCCGGCCGGGTCGGGTGGCTATGCAACCGCCATCGCCATCGCCGGTATCTACGAAATTTTGTCAAACTTTGGCTTAAACGCCTATTTGATTCGTGAAGTGTCACAAGCTCGTGAACGTGCGTCTGAGTTCCTGCTAAACACAACCTTGCTCCGCATGGGGACCGGGTTAATCGCATCAGTGCCCATCCTGCTGTACATATTTACCGTTGAGAGCAACCCGCAAACGCGCACGGCCGTGATTTTTATTATGGTTGGGATGGTACTCTCAGGGATGGCCTCTGGGCTGACCGGGCTGTTTTACGCTTGGGCTGAGGCGGAAATTCCGGCCGCCGTGCAGACGGTGACTACCATCATGAAAGTGGGCTTCGGGGTTGTGGTGTTACTTGTCGGCTTTGGCTTTGTCGGATTGGCGGCCGTATCGATCATCGTCAACGCCATCACCCTGATCATTCTCATCTTTACCGTGCGTCGTCGCTACCCGCTCAACGGGCCGTGGACGATAGACTACGGCTTGCAAAAGCAGATGCTCATCGACAGTTATCCGCTGATGCTCAACCACCTTTTAGCCACCGTTTACTGGCAAGTTGATGTGCTCATTTTGAGCCGAATGCAGGGCGAGGCGGTTGTGGGCTGGTACAACAGTAGCTACAAATATGTAAATGCACTTAACGTCATCCCGTCGTTTTTCACCTTTGCGCTCTTCCCCGTTATCTCGCGCCAGGTCAAGTCAAACATCGACGATGCCCGTCGCACTTTTCGGATGGCGATCAAATTGCTGTCGCTCGTTTCTTTGCCGATTGCGGCCGTCGTGACGTTCTTGGCACCGGTCATGATCGGCATTTTGGGCGGCGATGAGTTTTTGCCTCATGGAGCGATTGCCCTACAAGTGGTGATCTGGTCAATTCCGTTTGGCTGGCTCAATAGTGTCACCAACTACGTGTTGATTTCATTGGGGCAAGAGCGCATTATGACCCGGGCGTTTGTGATCGGCGTTGGCTTTAACCTGATCGGTAATTTGATTGTAATTCCGTATTTGAGCTATGTCGGGGCAGGTTTAACAACGATTGCATCTGAAATCATCCTGCTGGGGCTGTTTAACTATTACTTGGTGCAAAAGATGGAGCCTGTCGGCTGGTTAGGGCTGATTTGGAAGCTTTTGGCGATCACCGGCGCGATGGTGGCTGCGATGTGGTTGTTATCGCCGATTAACTTGTGGCTGGCGGTGATTGTAGGGGCAGCGATATATCCGGCCGGGCTTTATGTTCTTGGCTTTTTTGGGGATGAAGAGCGTAAGATTTTGGGCGACATCCTGCCGGAGAGCATCGGCAAGCGGATCGGGCTTGAAAAGTAGGGAAAATCGGCATACAGCTAAATTGTTAACTAAGTGCCGTCTATGTCGTCTATCAGTGATAATGGGGCGATATTTACCGTAGGGGTCGAAGGGGTCGGAACCACCTACTCTCCTCGGAGCTACTCTCTTTCCGACCCCTTCGACCCCTACCCCTTGTTGACAAAGGAGCTTGAAAAATCTATCATGTACGTATCTTTTTTTTTCGGCGTACGTGCTTGAGGCGAGGGAACAATTATGAAAACTGTTACACCAACTGAACTTAGAAGCAATATTTATAAATTGCTAGATGATGTATTGGCTTCAGGGGTCCCTCTGGAAATCAATAAAGGGGGGCGGCTATTAAAAATTGTGTCTGTTGAAAAACCAGACAAACTCGATAATTTGATTTATCGGCCCGATTTCATCCAAGGTGATCCTGATGATTTGCCGCAAATTTCTTGGGAAGAGGAGCTTACTCTTGATTTACCTTGATACGCACGTGGTTGTGTGGCTTTATGCGGGGTTGACTAACAAACTGAGCGAGGCTGCTAAAAACGAAATCAACAACAATGACATTTTTATTTCACCTATTTGCCGTCTAGAGCTTCAATATTTGTATGAAATAGATCGAATTTCGGATGAACCAGAATCGATTATTTCTGAGCTTTCAAGCCGCATCGGGTTAAACGTTTGCGATAAAAACTTTGATGCGATTGCTACGTTTGCCTGTACGATTAATTGGACCCGTGATCCTTTTGACCGCATGATTACAGCAAATGCAGCCCTGCAAGAAAACAGGCTGATTACGAGGGACCAAGTCATTTTGGGCAATTATGAACATGCGGTGTGGAAGAAATAGCATGGAGTGCGGATCGTTTTGAGTGAAGGGCATTCAAGCTACTTTAGAAATTTGAGGATACGCTCAGGCGAAAGTATCAATGGGCAAATGGAATTGTGATAGATTTTGATCTGATGTCGAGTTTTTTTAGAAGTTCTGCAGCCGAAAGCGTGTGGTCGATTTGTGCTGCATGACTAAGAGTTGTTTGTACTTGAAAATGCAAAGTGGCGACTATTCAGGCGCGGCCGGAGAGCGGTAGACTTCTTCCCCTTCAAGAATCGTGAGCAAAACTTTGGTGCGGCCGATGTTTCTGATCGATATCGCCGTAATATCTTGGTTTAATACAACCAAATCGGCCAATTTGCCTACCTCAATCGAGCCTGTTGAATCTTCTTGATGGAGCAGATACGCAACATTGAGCGTCATCAAACGGACAATATCTTCAACCGTTAAGTTTTCAGCTTCGTCGTATTGAAGCACCGTTGCGATTTTTGCGAGGGGAGATAGATCGTCTGCATCATAGTCACTACTGAGCGTAACGTGCGCCCCGCTTTCAACCATCTCAAATAGAGGCAACAATTGATCCACTCGATTGCCAATAAAAGGGACCATAAAGTCGATGTATTCATCTTCTACTGATGCAACGGAAAATTGAAAGTCAGCAACCACGTTCAAGGGGGCAAAGCGGCCGCGGTCCGCTTCATCTAGCAAATATAAATGAGTCAGACGGTGGCGAGCGTTTGTGATGTTGGCTGAATCGGCCGAGCTTTGTTCAATAGCATCAAGGGCGATACGGGCACCCCGATCTCCAGTCACATGGAAGTGCATTTGAAAACCGGCCGCCGCAAATTCACGCGCATATTCATTGAGCGTTTCAACATCAAAATAGAGAAACCCATCGTTTGGCACACCGGGAATGCCAAAATCTTGTTGGTAAGGCTTTAAAAGCGCACCTGTCCCTTGGCTCAAAATCCCATCAATATAAATCTTGACCTGATTAAAACGAAGCAAACTATCAGGATCATCCGAGTAATTGGCGGTAATATCGGCCAACTGTTGGTTAAAGTCTAGATCAGGAAACAGGTAGAGAGCGTTGCTTGCCCGAGCGGTAAGGGTGTCTTTGGCCTCGGCCCGTTGCCATGCAAGTTGATGCCCTCGGGTCCAATAGCCCCCTGCATCGCTAACAGTAGTGATACCGTTTTGTGCGACCGTTTCTAGCCCAACCAACAGCCCTTGGTAAGCAAGCTCAATATTCTCTGCAGTAGGTGGTAGCGATGCGGTCCGCAAAGCCTGTTGTCCGTTTTCTAAAACGACACCGGTTAATGCCCCTGAATCGGGATCACGAACCAAAATTCCACCAGGAGGATCGCCTTTTAGGCGGTCATAGCCAACCGCTTTGAACGCCAATGTATTAGCCCATGCGCCATGCCCCAAATCGTCTAAAACGATAACCGGCCGGTCTGGAATCACATCATCGAGCAGTTCAATCGGTAGCATGTCTGTTTGATCTAGCAGATTAGACATGTTGGCCCCGGCCGCACGCACCCATCCGGTCCCAGGCTGTTGTTGGGCGCAGTCCCAAATTTCATCCGCATACTCGTCTAATGTCGCAAAATCTGAAACAAGGCAGAGGGTTTCATTTAAACCGGCTTCTAGCACGTGCAGATGGGGATCTTGAAAGCCAGGAAGCATCATTGCCTCTTTCAGGTCGATGATTTGAGTGGTGTCACCAGCAAAAGCTAAGACCTCTGCGTCGGAGCCAACGGCGATGATGACACCCTCTTTGACGGCAACCGCCTGTGCTTTTGGTTGGGCTTTGTTGATGGTTAGAATGATCCCGTTATGATAAATCGTGTCGGCTGCGTCCACTTTTGCCACGAGTATGGGCAAATATGTTTCGCTTTCAGGATCATTAACGTCCGTTTCGAGACTCTCTTTTGGGAGACATGCAGCAAGTAGGATTAATAAGCTGAACCCTACGAGTAGGGGCCAGCTAGTTGAATATCGATTTTTTGACATCGGGTTTTCTTTCCAAATTGAACATACAGTCAATTAAGGGGTTTCTGAAGGCAAACTAACTTCTAAAACGCAATCGCTAAAGCTCAACCCCGGCCGCTTGCACTTCTTCTGGTGTGGTTTTGTAGCGGCCGTTGTCACGTGCAAAGCCAACAATGTCGATACGTGTGAGTATGATTACTGACGCCACAAGCCCAAGCGTAGCCACTAAGAAGGTAATGCCATAGGCGTTTTCGGCCGTCAGCCCAACGGCCAAAAACACATCACGCAGAACGCTGCCTAAGAAATTGCCCAGCCCTTTGAAGATCAAAATCGATATTGTCCACAGTCCCAAATAAGCCCCAGACTCTTTATCAGAAGACATAACCGCCATTAGGCTAAGACCACCAAATGTGTAAATACCAAATCCGGCCCCAAAAACAAATAGCGCCGTCTCGATAATACGCGCCCCACCCAGAAAACTTTCTAAAGAGAGAAAGCCCATTCCTAAAGCCATCACTAACAATCCCCAGCCTGCAATCCCTTTTTGCTCTTCGGGGGCACGTTGACGCCAGTAAGCAGCCCCGCCGATTAAGGTGATAACGGTGGCTGTTTGCCAATAGCTGTTATAGCGGGTTGTTTGTTGCATCGATTTGTCGAGCACTTCGGCCGCAAACGGTTCTAAAATAACATCTTGCATCCATGCTGCTAAAGTAGCGGTAGAAAGGAAGAAGAAGAAGAGGCGGGTACGAGGATCTGCCCAGATTCTTTTGATTGTAGGGGCAAACTTTATTTGTGCTTTGCCCAATGCAAACTGATCTTTAACGGCTGGGGGAATGCTTTGATTTTCGATGCCCCAAATGCCGACACACCAGAAAAAACCACCGACGAGCATGGTAACAATTACCATTTGCCGAAAAATCGCCGGATCGTATTCTTGCATCCAATAGCTAAAAGTAATGCCAGAAATAGCAAAGAAGATAATTAAAACCGTTTCGGCAACGCTAATTGCAAACCCTTGATTTACCTTTGGGGCCGAATCACGCACGAGGGCTAAGAAGGGGCTACCGGAGAGCAAGGTACCAACACCATAAAAAGCAAAACAAATGATCGCATATAGCCAGCCCAGAACATCATCTGTTTGCCCTTCAAGTCGTTGTAAGCTCAGCACCAGAAACGGAAGTGACATCACCATCATTCCCCGACCGAACCAAATATAGCTGGTACGGTAAAAACCAAATAGTTTGGTCGTGTCAGAACGATGTCCGGCCCAGAGGCTTAAAGGAGACAAGAAATAGCGAAGGGCGATTAACATGCCAATAGGCCAAGCGGGCATGCCAAAATTCGAAATCATCACCCGGTTCCAAATACTAGTGACAAGAATATCGCCCATAGCCGAACCGATCTGAAAGCTGGATAAACGCAACATGCGTGACCAACTAAACATGGCCGTTTCAAGTATTTTTGCCTGATGGTTTTCTGTTTTTGACATATCGAGGAATCATACCAGATGGCTTTTATAGGACGATAACCGTTACAACATATTCCCAATTGTCTTGTAACAGCTCTTTAAAAAAGGTAACCGTTCAGAGGGGTGTAAGGCCGTAGGCATCCCCTTCGGTCGGGACGGGAAGAAAATCTCTTCTTCGGAGCTTAAAACCGCCCCGCCCCTTTCACCCCTACGAAGTTATGCGTATCAATGACAGGGGGACTGAACGGTTACTAAAAAAGAGCTGTTGCATCTTCTTATGATTTTACAGGCTATCCAAATTTCTTTTTCCACTCGTATAATTTATTGATTGCTTCAAGTGGTGTCATGGTTGTGATGTCCAGCTCATTTAACTCGTCCAAAATCGGGCTGGCTTCGGGAAATAGTGCCGCCTGTTGGGCCGGTTTCAAATGACTCGGTTCAACTGAAGTTGTGACCGCGTGTTCCTCTAGGTCTTTTAGAATTTCTTTGGCCCGCTGTACTACGTCACGGGGCATTCCAGCCAGTTGGGCCACATGAATTCCGAATGAACGTTCAGCCCACCCTCTGACCAATTCATGCAAAAAGACGATGTTTTCCCCTTCTTCCGCCACTGCAATGTTGTAATTGACCACGTGCGGCAACAAATCGGCGAGGCCGGTTAGCTCATGATAGTGGGTTGCAAACAGGGTGCGGGGTTTTAAGCGAGGGTGGTTGTGCAGATATTCGATAATGGCCCACGCGATCGACAAGCCATCGTAGGTGCTTGTCCCTCGGCCGATCTCGTCCAAAATCAGTAAGCTACGATGGGTGGCATGGTTCAATATTTCGGCCGCTTCTACCATCTCAACCATAAACGTTGACCGGCCTGCGTGCAGTTCGTCATGTGCCCCGATACGGGTAAAGATGCGATCTACCAATCCGATCTCGGCACTTTCGGCCGGGACAAAGCTCCCCATCTGGGCCATCAGTGCGATCAAGGCCACTTGGCGCAAAATCGTACTTTTACCCGCCATGTTTGGCCCCGTGATCAGTTGGATACGCTCATCGCTGCTGAAAAGCGTGTTGTTTGGCACAAAACGCTCTAAATTAAGCGAGCGTTCGATGACAGGATGGCGGCCAGCGGTAATCGTAATCCCATCCCCTTCGTTAATTTCCGGCCGGGTATACCCTTGGTTGGCGGCCGTTTCTGCCAATCCGGCCGCAACATCGAGCTGGGCAATCGTCTGCGCCGTTGCCAATAGACGCTCTGCGTATCGCGAAACCTCCTGGCAAATTTCAATAAACAGGCGTCGCTCAATTTCCAACATCCGATCCTCAGCGTTAAGGATCAAGGTTTCGTACTCTTTAAGTTCTGGGGTGATATAGCGTTCAGCATTGGTTAGGGTCTGTTTGCGAATGTAATCGTCTGGGGCAAGATGGCTGTTGGCACGCGTAATTTCGATGTAATAGCCAAAGACTTTGTTAAAGCCAACTTTTAAGGCATTAATTCCGGTCCGCTCTTTTTCACGGGGTTCAAGATCAGACACCCAAGTTCGGGCATGTGCTGAAGCATTGACCACGCCGTCTAGTTCCGGAGCAAAACCGGCCGCGACAAAACCGGACTTACTGGTGTTACTCGGCGCATCTGGCTGAATCGCCCGGCCGATTAAATCACAGACGTCTTCACACCCATCAAGGCTTGAAATCAAGGCTTGAACCGTGGCTACCATTTTGTCGTCTCCACCAAACAAATTATTAGCCAAATGCTCAATATCAGGAATGACTTCAAGTGCTTTGAGAATTTGCTCAACGTCACGGGGGTTGGCCCGGCCGGAAACAACTTTGTTTGTCAGCCGTTCTAAATCAGCCATCCCTTTAAGCACACCCCGTAGTTCTGCCCGAAAAAGACCATCATTGAAAAACCCCTGAACTTGATCCAACCGCTGATTAAGCTGATCGATATTAAGTAACGGCCGGGTCACCCTATCACGCAAAAGACGCGCCCCCATTGGGGTAACAGTCTGGTTAAGTACACCAAATAGTGAGTTTTTCTTTTCACCGCTAAGCGATTCAGTTAACTCTAAATTCCGACGTGTGGTTAAGCCTAACGCCATGTAGCCATCAACTTGAAAAGTTGATAAGCGTTGAATTTGTGTAATTGCCCCTTTCTGAGTTTCTTGTAGGTAAAACAGTGCGGCTCCTGCCGCACGGATCGCCAGCGGCTTGTTTTCACAGCCAAATGCATCCAGGCTGGTGACACCAAAATGACGTTCGAGCGTTATACGGGCGTTGCCGATTTCAAAACGCCAATCGGGTATGCGTGAAATCGCTCGTACAAGAATAGACCCATCATTTAAAGAAAACTCTCCATCGCCTAGTACCAATTCAGATGGTTCTAGGCGGGCGATTTCTTCGACTAAGGCCCGACGATTGGGCAAGGTGGTTGTGGCAAATTCCCCGGTGGTAATATCAGCATAAGCAAGCCCCGCTTTGCCATCTTCGATGATAACGGCCGCTAAATAGTTGTTTCGCCCCGCATCAAGCATCCCTTCTTCAATAACGGTGCCCGCCGTGAAAACACGTACAACAGCGCGTGGCATAAGCCCATTGATCGGGACGGCCGATGTCTGTTCGCATAGCGCAACCCGAAACCCTTTTGCGACAAGGCGAGCGATATAGTTTTCGGCCGCATGGTGCGGAACTCCCGCCATCGGGATTTTGTCTCCCTTTTGATGCCTTGCTGTCAACACCAAGTCAAGCTCGCGTGCTATCGTTTCGGCGTCTTCATCAAAGCATTCATAGAAATCACCCATACGGAAGAAAAGAATTTCCTCGCTGTATTCGGTTTTCATATCTAGGTATTGTTTGCGGCTGGGGGTTAGTTTTCCTTGTGACATCAAGGGTATTTTATAGGGGCAGTGGATTAAGGGCTACCATTGCTATCAACTTAAGCAAAAAAGTGATTTCAGGTGTTATGATTTAACAAAAAACAAACTCTAGATACCCGAATTCACCCTAGATGGGATATAGAGGGGATAAGCAAAGTCAGTCAGAACTTACAAAAAATCATGGTCACCAAAGCCGCAGAAGCTGAAGAACAATTCATTCATCGAAGTAGGCGAGTTCGTAGAATAAACTTTGATGTACATTGCCGGCTCATTCACCGGCTCATTCGCTTAGAAACTAGGGCTAGTCAAAAATAAATGCCGTTGTATCGTGGTGCGGTTTTTAAA
>JBLIMP010000076.1:0-16296 GCA_047638855.1 Cellvibrionaceae bacterium
GCGATTCTGCGGGGTTGGCTACTTGAGAACCTACAGGATCAAGAGCTTGAAATCAGGGGATTGGCACTCTTTGATGGGATTTATCAGACCTTGGCAAACCGTTCGTGACACAGCGATAGCAATAAACCTAAAAGGAAAAATTTTATGACTGAATTAGATACCGCACACGATAGTGCGTCGGTTCATGCTGAGCATTTGCCGGAAAATGGCTCATCCGGTGACGGTCCACAGAATGGACCGTTGCACGATATCACACAGCGAGAAGCGTTTTGGGTGTGGGTAAAGGTGGCGATTTACAGCTTCGGCGGTCCGGCTGGGCAAATCGCCGTCATGTACAAATTATTAGTCGAAGAAAAGCGCTGGGTGAGTGAAAATCGCTTTTTGCATGCCTTGAATTACACCATGCTGTTGCCAGGGCCAGAGGCACAACAGCTTGCGACTTATCTGGGATGGCTGTTGCATGGAACCCGAGGGGGTTTGATTGCAGGTGGGTTATTTATTCTTCCTGGCTTTGTCTCGATTTTGGCTCTGAGCATGCTTTATGCCGGTTATCAAGAGGTTACCTTTGTGCAGGCGTTGTTTTATGGTTTAAAACCGGCCGTGCTTGCGATTGTGATTGAGGCGGTCTTTCGGATCGGCCGGCGTGCGCTCAAAAACGAAGTGATGGTCACATTGTCTGGCTTGGCCTTTATCGGTATTTTCTTTTTCAATATCCCCTTTCCAATCATCGTACTGGCGGCCGGAATCATCGGATTTATCGGCGGAAAAGTGTGGCTCGAAAAGTTTGATGTGATTAAACAGCGTCAGACAAGTGACGAGAATGAGGGCGAGAATGAAGGCGAGAATGAAGGCGATTATGTCATCACAGATTCTGTGGCTCAAGCTCAAAAGCCATCGATGAGCTATGCCCTGCGTGTGTTGGTGATCGGATTAGTTGTGTGGAGCCTGCCCTTGCTGATCACTTGGCCGATGTTCGGCCGATCCCACGTTTTTGTGCAAGAAGGGATATTTTTCAGCAAGACGGCCGTTGTTACCTTCGGCGGTGCGTACGCCGTATTGGCCTACATCGCTCAACAAGCGGTTGAGGTTTTTGGTTGGTTGCAGGCGGGTGAAATGCTGGACGGCTTAGGGATGGCAGAAACGACGCCCGGCCCATTGGTTCAGGTGGTACAGTTTGTCGGTTTTATGGGAGCGTATCGCAACCCTAGCACGTTTACTCCATTGCAGGCCGGTGTGATCGGCTCTGTGATTACCACGTGGGTCACCTTTGTCCCCTGCTTTTTGTGGATCTTTTTGGGTGCTCCGTTTATCGAATTTTGGCGCAATAACAAATCACTCACGACGGCTTTGTCGGGCATTACGGCCGCCGTTGTAGGGGTCATTCTCAACTTGGCGGTCTGGTTTGCTCTGCAAACCCTGTTTAGCACCGTGAATGAACGCCAGCTTGGGCCGATGCGTTTGCTGATACCGGAATGGGGCACGCTTGATGTGGTGGCTCTATTCATCGCCATTGCCGCTTTTGTCGCCCTGTTTAGATTTAAGCTCAACATGCTTATCATCCTTTTCGGCAGTGTGGTGATTAGCTTATTTTATTATTTTCTTGTTATTGGATAGCTGATTAAAACCTGGATTAAAATCTAAAGTAAAAACCATGACACAAATAAAAAATCTCCTCTTTCTGTGCCCTCATGCGGCCGCTAAAAGCGTGTTCGCTATGACCTATTTTGCTGATGCAATTGCATGTTTTATTCTCGGAAATCGCCTTAGAGGGAGCGGCTATCGCTTTCTGCCCTGCAAAAACGCATCGACATAGTCTTGCACATCTATGGCGATGGCCAATGAATCTGTTTGAATGCGCCGATACATTTTGGTAACCATGATGGGAGCCAGGAAAACATTAAATCTCACAAGAGCTGACTCTTCTTTCAAAAGACCCTCATTTTGATATCTTTCTAGAATTTGCATAATGCCTTGAATATTTGCCAATGGGATCTGCAATGTGTTTTTCAATTCTGGATGACGTGGAATCTCCAAAAGTAACATCGGCATAATTTCCCCATGCTCTTCAACCGTTATGAGATAAGCCTCTAAGATCGCGATTAAATCAGCTCGAAGATCACCCGAATAGCGCACTTGCTTGAGTGGTGTCGTTGAAAGCTGCTGCTCGATGGCCTGTTCAATTAAGCCAACTTTACTCCCATATTTTCGAAACAGGGTCGCTTCATGTATATTGGCCGCGGCCGCCATGTCACTCGTGGTGGTTCTGTCATACCCTCGTTTGGTCAGCAATTTAAGCACCGCTTTAAAAACTTTTTCTTCATTAATTATCTTGGGCATCAACATCTCCTTAAAAAAGTATGTGGAAGGTCATTGTATCATAAGCGAGTGTTGACTCGCAATAAATTCAATGTTATTATTTTTGCGACTGATCACTCGCAAAAGAAAGGTCGTACATTCATTTCACCTATCGATTCTGGAAAACCAACCTGAACATATTTGAGGACTTGGACAATGTTACTTTCATATTTAATTCGCTTAAAGATTAGGCTCCAATTTACCGGCTGGCTGCAATATATTCCCACTGCGATTTTTGCCATCCTATTTTTACTCATCGCCCTATTCGCACGCTTTTTGGAGAGTAGGTGGGTGGCGGTTCCATTTACTTTTGTGGGCCTGCTTTTATTGACGGTGCTTCTATTTGATCTGGTCACTGTAAAGTTTCATCTGCATCCTCGTGAGGGGCTTCCCAAGCAAAACGATGATTTAGCAATGTTTGACCTCATTCGATCCAGACGCTCGTGTCGTTCATTTCAGGGCCGTAAATTAACACTGGCCGATCATGAATCGCTGATGCAGGCGGTACGTTTGCACAGTGACGCACCCACGGTTGGCAAAGGCCCGATTCGATTTGAATATGCGGCTGCCCCGCTTACCGTTTGGCCGGTGGTTGGGGCAACTGAGTTCCTGGTGGCGATTGCCCCAAGCGAGTACAACCGCCTAGCCATTATCGACGTCGGCCGCAGCTTACAAAAAATCGTGATCGATGCGACCCGTATCGGCTTGGCAACCTGTTGGATCGGGCCAGGTGCAGATCAAGCGAGTATTGCGCAACAGTTAGGTGACCGCTTTAACGCCAAAGAAGACCATATCATCTGCGTGTGCGCCGTTGGGTACAGGTCATGGTACAAGCCTGCATTTTTGCGCGTTATTCAATCTATACAACGGCGTCGTTTGCCGCTTTCGGCCCTCTTTTTCGCAGATTCGAGCTTTGAGTTCCCCTTGGACACCGACATGGCCCCGTTTAATCGGTTTGGACGTAGCTATGAAATATGCCAATGGTCTCCATCCTCTTTTAATGGGCAAACAACCCGGTGTGTGGCTGTATCTGAACAAGATGAGGTGGAAATTGCGACGGCTGAAAAGCGTGAACCCCGTGTGCTGAGAGTTGACTTCTATGCGGCCACAGCATCCCGTTATTACGCGGCCGTGGCCTTGGGCATTTGGTTTGCGAATTGGGAAATGTGCTGCGAAGCGTTGGATATTCAGGGTCACTTAGCTCTCCTTTCGGCCGAGGAGAGAGGGGCACGGGATGAGGCCGCAATCCCGCAGTTGCCCAGATACGACATGAGCTGGGTGTTGGATGAGAGCGTTTAGGACTGACGATTATATTAAACAAGGGATTAAATCTTCAGTTGTGGAGGAACGGGGAAAACAACTTCGTTGTATTATTTAATTTCCGTTCCTTAGGTAAACCACAACAAGTTTCTTGAAGACCAGACTGGTTTTAGCGGCTACTTACTCGAGATGGATGGTTCAAAACCGGTCTGGTCTAATTGCAACTACTTTTTGTGATCGAATTAGGGGAGATGTGTAAATAGCCGACATATCTTTACACCTGCCCGTTTGCCCCTACAGGACTCAGAACCCTGTGGTCTGTTTTGGAACGGGCCAAAACTGATCCTTACTGAATTTAATGGACACGAGAAGAAGTCATGCTGTTAATAGCCTGATTTCTCCAATAAATGGCTTCAAATTCGTCAGGGCTACAATAGCCGATTGAAGAGTGGAGCCGTGAGCGATTATAAAATCCTTCGATATATGCAAAGATGTCGCTTCTACCAATCGCCCGTTTCTGGTAGCCAGACTTAGGGACCAATTCGGTTTTGAGCGTCCCGAAAAAACTTTCAGAGACCGCATTATCATAGCAATTGACGTAGCGGCCAGTTGTGCAACGGTTAGGTTTTGAGTCACAGTCATAATGCTGGTTGGAGTTAGCCGGTGGGTTGCGCCGGGTTTTAAATCGACAAAGGCGCACTCATCGATGAGCAATGTTCCGGTATGCTCAGCAGATGGGATCGTACTGTGATCACTCGGGAAATCAGCCTGTTCACAATCTATATTGCATCGGTGGATGGCGATTTCAAAGCTGGGAATCTTTGTGAGATCAAGTAAGCCGGTGCCGGTTAATTCCCGAAGATCGATATAGATCGGCCGCCAAACGGGCAGATCGGTCATGCTCTCTAATGTGACCGCGTGTAGTGTCGTCCTATCGGTCGGTTTGATTTCGACATATTCATGACTATTTAGATTTTCACCTTTCATTGCGATGCGAATATGAGTGAATGGTGTAATTGAGACAGTTGAACTTAGGCTGACTTGAGCCACAATCCAACTGACCCCTTTGCTATCGGTGATGTTGAGATCATATTGAATCGAAAGGGCTTGTCCGTCGCATCCGTCAACAAGGATGAAAACAGGCTCCGTGATCGCCACGGCTGCTTTAAACACAGTGATCTGACCAAGGTTAAAGTTTTCGAATCCTTCTAAGATTGTAACTGTACAGGTGGTGTCGTGAATGGCCGATTGTAAGGGCTATGTCACACCTAAAGGTGTGGCTCGCCCCGTTAATAACAATATTGGGTTACGGGGCGAGCCATTTTTGTTTACAAAAATGACATAGCCCCTACATGCTGGTGGCGCACCTGAATAGTTACCTAAGATTAAGTCTGTCCGGCCATCGTTACATGTATTAGGTGAAAACACATTTGCTATTTGATCAGATTCTGAGGTTGTGTAAGCCACTTTTGGCACTGCGAACTAGGGTTAGGGCAAATATGCCAATTGCAACGATTAATGCGGCTATTAGGCCAACTCCGAAAAACAATTATCTAGCAAACTAGCTCAGGGGTTGACTGTGAGGCGATTTTGTTGATGCAATTGCATGTTTTATTCTCGGAAATCGCCTTAAGTTTAAAAAGCGGTTTGTAACAGTATGCATGTCAGGTGATCCTTTTCGAAAAAGCAAACTTTAATCTCAGCATGATCCAACAGTATTCATCATAGCATTAAGAAATAGAAAAAAATCCTTAGCATCGCATAGTCAGTCACTAGCTTGCCTAAAATCATATCAATCAAACAAAAACTTCGAAATGAGTCAGAATCACTTGGTACCTACTTGCTCTAACAAATCGCCTAACTTTGTCGAGATGAGTTTGATCAACTAAACTAATCAGCAACCTTATATCTCGCCATTATTGAACTAGCTTTAGGAAAAACCATGAAAGAAGAACTACTTAAATCGATACAAGCAATCGTTGGAATCGAACATGCCTCATCGGCCGAATCGATTGTGCATTTGCACGGAAAAGATCAATCTAGCCATGCTCGCCATTTGCCGGATGTGGTGGTTTGGCCCGAAAATACCAAACAGGTCAGTGAGATTGTTAAATATGCTTCGGCCAATCAAATTGCGATCACTGGCTGGGGGGCTGGTAGCAGTTTGGAAGGGAATTCGATCCCTGTCAGGGGCGGTATTGTGATTAACTTCGGCCGGATGAATAAGATTGTGAAAATGCATGAAGGAGACTTTCAAGTCATCGTGCAGCCCGGCATCTTTTACAAAGATATGAACAAAGAGCTGGCTCGATATGGGCTTTTTTTTCCACCAGACCCAGGGGCAAATGCCAGTATTGGTGGGATGGTAGCGAACAATGCGGCCGGTACCCGCACTGTGAAATATGGTGCTACCCGTGACAATGTGTTGGCTCTTGAAGTGGTTTTGGCTAGTGGTGAAATTATTCGCACCGGTTCGAGATCAATCAAACAGTCGGCCGGATATGACCTTACCCATCTGATTATCGGCTCTGAAGGGACATTGGGGTTGGTCACAGAAGCAACGTTAAAATTGAGCCCGTTGCCCGAATATTTTTCGGCCGTGTTGGCAACCTTCGAAACGGCCGACGAAGCGGCCCAAGCCGTTTATGGTGTGATTGGCTCAGGAGTAGGTCCGGCCGCATTGGAGATGCTAGATGCTGAAGCGGTGCGCCTAATGAATACGCGTGTAACCGATTTGCCTGTAAAACCAACCTTATTGATGGAGTTCCACGGGGCGACTGAAGCCTCGTTGGCGGCCGAACTTGAATTGGTGAAAGAGATTTGTGAAGAGGGGGGGTGTACCCGCTTTGAAGCAGGCTCCGGCCGTGATGAGCGAGACCGCTTGTGGGAAGGTCGTCATGCCTTAGGGGAAATCCTGTTTGGTCTTTACCCTGATAATATCTACCTCATCACCGATGTTTCTGTCCCTATTTCCGCCTTCCCCATTTTGGCTTCGTACACAAACGGACTGCTTGCTGAAATGGAAATCAGAGGGACATTGTTTGGTCATGCGGGCGATGGAAACCTGCATACAACCACCTTTGCACCTAAAGATGATCCAATTCAACAGGCCAAGCTTCAAGAGTTTAATAGTCGAGTGGTGCAAAAAGCGATTGAGCTGGATGGAACCTGTACGGGTGAACATGGGGTTGGTATCGGCAAGCAAAAGTATATGGTTTATGAACATGGTGAAGGTGGGGTTGAGGCGATGCGCAGCGTCAAGAAGCTGTTTGACCCCAAGAATATTTTTAACCCTGGCAAGGTCATTGCGTTCGATTAACTGGCAATCGATTAGCTAATGTTGTTTGACAGTCAAGAATGCTGATTCGATCGCATTGGTGGTGCGCAAATGTATCCAACGTGATCGTTGTTTCAGTTTGCAGGGTTTCGATTTCTGAGGCGGTTGTGATACGATTTTCCACGGTGTGTTCTCCTTTCGGATTTCTCCGAGTTTGGTTAGTTACCTTGGAGGATACGCCGTTTTTCTGGTTAGCCTAATAATTCCAATCCACAACTTTTAGTTATACCTCTCCTGCGCCACACGACTCCACAATCTCGCTTTGCTCGCTTAGCTGTCTGATTTGTAGTTCGCCAACAACATCAATTTGCGGAAGAGCCACTTTTTTCAGTATATGTCATTGCTGAAGTCCTCAATTTGTCAGAAGGGACGGTACGCAATCACATCAGTGCGATTTTGGCAAAGCTTGAGTTGTCAGACCGAACGCAAGCGGCCGTCATTGCGATTCAGCATGGCTTGAGTTAAATCAGTTAAATTGGTAGCGAAAAGACATGCCTTTTCGCTACTTCAGCGTTTCAATCAAAACAAATGTCTCTCCACTTATCATATAAGAGTTATAGCCATCCGGCGTGAAATTTTGATTTGTCGCTCCTCGTAGCGGAATCACATAATTCCCACCATTTGGCGTAATTGTTTGGCGTATTCCATCTGAGCCGATGAGAATAGCTGAGTCGCTGACTGCCAAAATCGAAGCGGTTTGATCAGTTCCAAAACGATTCCAAATACCCAATACTCGTTGTTTTGTGTCGTGTCGATATAGGCCGATGATTTCAATTGGTTGACCCAACGCAGTTGCTTCACCCTGACGCGTACGCCAGTAGGGAACTCCTTCACCGATGTCGTTGGTTAAAATTTGGAACGCCGCTAGCGACTCCGGCCGGGCGGTGCCAGCTTGTGGATGTTGGCTAAAGCAAATCGTATCAGATTGATTACGGAACAGCCCGTATGCATCTCCAGCACATGGCTTGCCATTGTAATTACCACTGCCATCACACAGTTCACCATTGTGTGGCGGGAAATCTGTAAAGGCCGGTTGATTGCCACATCCATCAAAAAGCTGGAAGTGAAAAATCGCGTTTGCCCCAGCATACCGGCCGTAAAAGGCTGATTGAATGATGTAATCACTCGTTTCAATCAGCGAGCCTCTAAACTGACTTTTACTATCCCAAACCGGCCCTGGGTAATCGTTCCAAACTGGAACCCCAGATTCGTTAAGCCATACATCCTTCTTTATCCCATGATCGGTCATATCTTTTTTAGCCTTCCAAACGTGAAACCATGATTGCCATGAATTTGAATAGCTGTGGGTTGCAAAAATATCGTGGAAATAATCATAAGCGGCCGCGTCTGGGTCATTTTGAAGGATGGTTAATAGCTTGCTGTAATATTCAGGATCATCAACGTTAGCCAATCCACCGGTCAGGATATTTGCGTTGCGATCAGCCTGTTTTGTCGCCATGTATCCCACCTTAAGCAGGCGAGCATAATCTTCCTGAGTTCCGTCCCAAAAAATAGAAAAGTCCGGTTCATTCCACATTTCCCAATGGGTGATGCCAATCCCGGCCGCCCAATTATTTTGGATCGCTAGAATTCCGCCGGGCTTGTATCGGTTCACTATCTCAAATACAAAAACAGCCCACTTATTATTTGGGTTGATTGTTTTACTTGTACTGTAAACATCGCTTCCATCAGTGAAAATCGGCTCGTAAACCCCTTTTGGGGTGGCTGTATGAATAGTGTTTAACTGGATGGGGCCAGCTGGAACAACCGTTGTTTCTTTAGGGTTTTCTTCAAAAGGGGCACGACCCGTGAGGTAAAAGCCTGGTGTTCCTAATAAAATCCCATCAATTTTGAATCCATTTGTTATATCGCTATTTACAACTAGATCGTGTTCAGCCCAATCAAATATCCCTGGGGATTTTTCAATGCGGTGCCAATATAGAGGCCAACGATTCCAACCAGCTCCTGTAGATTTTCCGGCGTTAAGCATATCGCTGTCGGCCGGATGATCAACTGAGTTCATGAAATTAATGCCCCATTCAAGGCTTTCAGGTTGTGTGTTTGGCGTACTAGATGGCAGCATGATGAACGGTAGGAATGCTTTTGCCTCAAGATTGGTTTGGGCGGTAGCTTCTTGACTACGGCTACCTATCACAGCTAACATTAAAAAACCGATAAGGCAGATCATAACAAACCGGAAGTGTTTTTTTCTCATATTGCCAATAGTATCTTGTTCATTCGATAGTTAGGTAGCTATATGAAAGGTTTATGAACTATCTCTGCTTCCTAAGCTCCTCACCATATCCCGCATATTGTGACTTTGTTACAAACCTGCTAGAAAAACACGCCAGCTATTTGTACATACTAAACATATGGAATAGAATATTTTCCGCATTGTAAATTATTCCTTAAAATTATTTTAAATCGAGATATGCAAAAGAAATTCAGTAATTGCAAGTTTTTAAAAACCCCCACCGAAGTTTTTAGCTGGCTGGCTATGCCTGTCTTTGCTACCGATATAAAAATAAATAAGCTGTAATTAAAAAGACCCAAAGTTCTAAACTTGGGTCTTTTTGTTTTCTACATCGTGGTTCTTAGTTTTGATAGTTTAAAATAATAGGCTATTAATTTTGTGTCTCTACCATCTATGGAATTAGAAAAGGAAGGTATAAATGGAAATTACTGTTACTGTAAACGGCAAATCACATACACGTGATGTGGAGCCTCGCAGGTTATTGACCGATTTTCTTCGGGAAGACCTGAATCTAACCGGGACCAATATCGGTTGTGATACCAGTCAGTGTGGCTCTTGCACTGTACATATGGATGGTATGGCTGTTAAGTCTTGTACTTGTCTGGCCGTTCAGGCAGATGGAGCCAGCGTAACAACAATTGAAGGATTGGCGGCAACTTCAGAGAATAAGTTGCATCCGATGCAGCAAGCTTTTTGGGACGAACATGGCCTTCAGTGTGGTTATTGCACACCCGGCATGATTATGTCAGCAACAAAACTGGTTGAGAACAACCCAAATATGACCGAGGCCGAAATCCGGCATGGTCTTGAAGGAAATATTTGCCGCTGTACAGGTTACCAGAACATTGTTAAAGCTGTTCAATCTGCCTCGGTTGCGATGGCAGGAGGCGACTAATGTCTAAGTACATGGGCAAATCGATTAAACGAGTAGAGGACCCCCGGTTTATTCAGGGAAAAGGCAAATATGTTGCCAACCTCAAACTCAGTAACATGTCATATGCGGCGATTAAACGTAGCCCGTATGCGCATGCAACAATTAATAGCATCGACGCCAGCGCCGCTTTGGCTATGGATGGTGTTATCGCTGTTTATACTGGTCAAGATCTGATTGATGCGGGGATCGGATCGATTCCTTGCGGATTTAATCCGCCTGATATCAAATCGGCACCACACATGGCATTGGCCGCCGATAAGGTGCGCCATGTAGGTGATGGTGTCGTCATGGTCGTTGCTGAGAGCGTGTACATCGCCTACGATGCCCTCGACGCTATCGAAGTTGATTACACTCCGCTTGATGCAGTTGTCGATGCGAAAAAGACGACCATGCCTGGTGCGCCACAGGTGCATGATGAAATCCCAAATAACACTAGTTTCCACTGGCCATTGGGAACCCCTGATGAAGTTAATGCTGTGATGGCAAAAGCAGATCATGTCATTGATCTTGAACTGGTTAATCAGCGTTTAATTCCAAATGCGATGGAGCCACGTGCCTGTGTGGCTGAGTACAATGAGTTTACCGATGAGATGACCGTTTGGACGACAAGCCAGAATCCACACATCATCCGCTTGCTGATGAGCATGGCAACGTTGGGAATTCCTGAAAACAAACTGCGCGTGATTTCACCCGACGTAGGTGGTGGATTTGGATCAAAAATTTTCCACTATCCAGAAGAAGTGCTGGTCCCGTTTGCAACCCAAAGATTGGGTCGGCCGGTTAAGTGGGTTTCCTCGCGATCTGAGGCGTTTTTGACAGACGCTCACGGCCGTGACCATGTGACCCATTGTAAATTGGCGGTAAGCAATGATGGTGACTTCCAAGGGTTATATGTCAGCACATTTGCCAATATGGGTGCTTATTTATCAACATTTGCCCCAATGATTCCGACTGCGTTGTACATCACTTTGTTTTCGGGACTATACAAAATCCCCGTCATCTTTGGTGAAGCATTTGGCACAATGACCAACACGACTCCAGTGGATGCGTATCGTGGGGCGGGTCGGCCGGAAGCGAGTTATTTGGTTGAACGGTTGGTTGATATGGCGGCTCACAAGCTGAACATGGACCCAATCGCTTTACGGCGTAAAAACTTTATCCAACCCGATGAATTCCCATATCAAACCCCGGTTGCCCTTGTGTATGATAGTGGTGAATATGACAAACTCTTTGATAAAGCTGTTGAAGTATCAGGCTATGAAGGGCTGAAAAAAATGCGTGATAAGGCTCGCAAAGAAGGTCGTCTGGTTGGGTTGGGTGTAAGTGGCTGTATCGAAGCGTCTGGCCCTGCTCCTTCGCAAGTGGCGGTTGGTTTAGGTGCTGGTGTGGGTTTGTGGGAATCAGGCATCGTACGGGTTCATCCATTGGGCAAAGTCACCGTCATGACCGGTTCCCATTCACATGGTCAAGGTCATGAAACCGCATTTGCTCAGATCGTCGCTGATGAGCTTGGTATCGACTTTGGAGACATTGAAGTCATTCATGGAGATACCGGCCGGACACCGTTTGGCTTGGGCACGTATGGGTCACGCTCTGCATCTGTCGGAGGTTCTGCCCTTGTGGTGAGCTGTCAGAAGATTCGTGAAAAAATGACTAAGATCGCAGCTTATCAGCTTGAAGCGGCCGTTGAGGACATGGTTTACGATCGTGAAACTGGGTCTATTTCTGTGAAAGGGTCTCCAGATAAATCACGCGGCTTTGTAGATCTTTGTGTCTCTGCCCTGATGGCCGATATTCCGGCCGGAATGGAGCCTGGACTCGAAGAAAGCACCTTCTATGACCCAGTCAACTTTACCTTCCCGAATTCTGCTCATATTTCGCTAGTCGAAATTTCTAAAGATACAGGCGAAGTCAAGATTTTGCATTACACCGGCGTTGATGACGTGGGTAATGTGATCAACCCGATGATCGTTGAAGGTCAGATTCAGGGTGGTATTGCTCAGGGTATTGGCCAAGCATTGCTCGAACACGCCGTTTATGACGACGATGGTCAGTTGTTGAGCGGTTCAATGCTCGATTATGCTATGCCACGTGCTGACAATTTTATAATGGCGAACATTGCTCGGACCGTAACACCATCTCCACATAACCCATTGGGTGTGAAAGGGTGCGGTGAGATGGGAACTATCGCGGCGACCGTGACTGTTGCCAATGCTGTCATGGACGCACTGTCTGAAATGGGTGTCACACACCTAAATATGCCACATACCGCTTCTCAGTTACATGGAGTACTGGCCGCGGCCGACTAAAAACCAGTAGTCAGCACCCAGTGATCAGTAATCGGTAGAAAGTTTTGCTGATTAGCTGACAAGCTGATTAGCTAAAAATCGGAGATTTTATATGTATCCACCAAAATTTGATTATCATCGTGCGTCGTCCGTAGAAGAGGCGATTGCACTTCGAAAAGAACACGACGGAAAATTTTTGGCGGGCGGTCATAGTTTGATCCCTGTCATGAAACTGCGTTTGGCTGACCCCGGATGTATTGTCGATATCGGCCGTATTGAAAACCTAAAGGGCATTTGCCCAGATGGTGACTCGGTCAAAATCGGTGCTTTAACAACCCATGGTATGGTTGAAAGCTCTGATGAATTACCAGATGCGTTGCCAGAAGCGGCCGGTTGGATCGGTGATCCAATGGTTCGTAACCGGGGTACCGTCGGCGGCAATATTGCGCATGCAGATCCTGCTTCTGACCTGCCAACGGTATTGATTGCTTTGGGCGGCTCGATGACGATTGCATCGGAAAGCGGAAGCCGAACAGTTAGTGCAGATAAATTTTTCACCGGGTTATTTGAAACAGCTTTAGGTGAAGATGAACTTCTAACTGGGGTGAGTGTTCCTGCAAAAGCGGCCGGGACCGGAACCGCTTACGCCAAGCTGTTTAATCCAGCATCACGCTATGCAATTGTAGGCGCGGCCGCATCTATGAAGATGAAAGGCAACGTTTGTGAGTCTGCGACAATTGCGATCGGTGGACTGGTTCCAGCATCACAACGCTGTGCTTCTGTGGAGGCGGCTCTTAACGGCAAAGCGATGAATGAAAAGAACATTGCAGAAGCGGCCGCGGCCGTTGTTAATGATCTTGGAGACGACATTCTTAGCGATATCCATGCAAGTGCAGATTATCGTCGAGCGATGGCCACTGTCTTTGTCAAACGCGCAATCACAAAAGCAGTAGATCGAGCCTAAGCTCGTATTAAATTCCAAGCCATCAAATTTTTGAAATTTGATGGCTAAAAACAAAAAGGGCACGATTGAAATTTCAATCGTGCCCTTTTTGTTTTTAGCCAGATAGAATAGCTGCTTTTAACGTGTTTGCGAAAGAGCAGGACCCGCATCGTCAAGACCTGAACTCGTCATGGTCATACGTACGTTAACATCCATTGTTCCCGCACAAAGACATTGGCAAGAAAGCCGATAATTTCCCATATCCCCTTTGTCTTCAAGTTTGCCTTTCTCTTTCTCGGTCATCGACTCTGGCTCGCCTTCATTGAAAGTAACTTGGCAGGTGGTACATTTGGCATTCCCGCCACAGCGATGCAAAATATCGATCCCTTGACTCTCAATCGCTATTGTTAATCTTGTCCCGTCTGCGACTTCGTAGCTGTTTTCTCCGATAATTAAAGTTGCCATTTAATCTCCTACTGCAGTTTAGTTCGAGTTAATTAATGTGAAGCTTGAATGTTACTCTAGTTTCAAACAAATAGACACAGAGTTAATTGTCACCAATTGTTTTCCCATTTTCTATCTATCTACAAATTTGATAGCGGCTCTAATATTTGTGTTAACTGTGTTATAAAAGCCTTAATAGAATAAGGTTTTGATATAAATCCATGAATCATATTTGTGTCAACTTGGCTTGAGACTTCCTCTCGGTCAAAACCGGATGAAAGAATGATCGGTGTTTGTGAATTAATACTTTGAATCTGATCGATCAAGATTTTTAAGCTTATTCCAGGCATAGTCATGTCTAGAATAATTAAATCTATTTTCGTATGATTTATTTTGAATAAATCTATTCCTTGTTGTCGTGTGAGCGCCGAAAGGACCTTGATATTCTGTGTTGCTAAGATATCAATTAAAGTTTCGCACACTGATTCTTCATCATCTATTTGAAGGACAGTTGAGATATGCGAGGACAGATTAGGTGAAGTCGCATCCTGTACTTCTTGTCGAGGGTTTTGATCATTCGCCAATGGTAAGAGTACTTTAAATGTGGTGCCTACATCAGGCTGGCTAGACACGTACAAACTTCCTCCATGGCCTCTTACAATCCCTTGAACAGCTGCTAGACCAAGCCCCTGACCCGCTTTTTTGGTTGTGAAAAACGGATCAAATATCTTTTGTAAAACATCATCTGTCATACCTGATCCACTATCTGTAATTTTTAGCCCCGCATAGGTGCCGGCTACAAGGGAATTTCCGGCCCAGTCTGTTTCTTTTGAGCTTGTTAAGATAGTTGTTCGGAATGTTTCTATGATAACTTCACCTGTATCTTGATGAATTGCTTCGGCTCCATTGATAATAAGATTCATAATAACTTGCTGTAATTGTGTTGTGTCTCCATCAACAACAAGCGGGTTGTCTTGCAACAATATTTGAAAATTTACGTTTTTCGAAACTGCAGTTTGAAAAAGGGTGATATTCTCTTTGACTAATTCATTTAGATCAAAAGCCTTTATTTTGAAACGTCCACGGCCGGAATAGGCTAACAGTTGGTGAGTAAGTCCCCCAGCCTTTTCAGCAGCTAATACCGCCTTTTCTATATGTTTTTTCGACGGGTGATCATCCTCCATTTTATATAAACTTACAGAGGCTTGTCCTAAAATGCCAACGAGTAGATTGTTGAAATCATGAGCAATCCCGCCTGCTAAAACGCCTAAGCTTTCAATTTTTTGCAAATAAATCACAGCATCTTGAGCCTGTATTCTTTCGGTTATATCAATCGCCACCCCGATAATTCCATTGACACTACCTTCATCAAATAAAGGGGAAAAGTGGATCTCGAAAATACGATCCTTCAGATTTTCGATAGAAATTACCGTTTCCCCTTGCAAGACTCGATGCATTTTGCTTTTCAACCCTTGTACTCTTTCACCCAAAGCATCAAAAATCGAAATGCCCTGGAACTTATCCGAAGTGATCTGAATGCTTGAAAGAGTTGATCCCTCTAATAAAGTTGTTTTCCCCTTAATGTCAGAAGTCCATAAAATTACCGGTGCACTTTGAACAACTGTTTTCAAATGGTTTTGACTTAATCGTAGCGCAGATTCTGTGCGTGAAAGCTCCGATAAGTTATTCTGAAGAGCACTTTGAGTTTCTTGGAGCAATTTATTTTTTTCGTTTAAAGCCTGAACATTTTGCTGGGTCGCTTCAAGAGCTAAGTTGAGCTTTTCTGTTGAAAGCTTATAAATAGTGACGAGAGTAAGAATCGCAACTATAAAACTTCCCCAAGCAAGCAATGGCGTAATCTCTAATACTGATTCTGGTAATCGATTTGATTCTTCAATGAAGAAGACGCATATCGCAAATGTGATGCTGAGTGCCGTAAAGAAATACGCCCAATTACTGTTTAAGAGTAGCCCTGCCATGAGAACAACAACGAAGAAACCAAGCATTCCAGGACTGTTAGGGCCACCCAGAGTAAAAACTAAGAAGCTGCAATAAAGCCAGAAACCTGCTATGTTGAAAACCGATGCTTTTTTGACTTGTTTTTGATGTAATAGGAGCAGCGAAGTGGCTTGGATCAAAAATAAGCCACTATTTGCTATTAGCGGTTTTATAGGATTATGAAGCGTATAGAAGAGTACAAGGCAGTAGATCGGGTTAGCGATTAAAGTGCTGATTAGGATTACATTGAGATATTTCGAAGTCTGGGTTTTGTTGACATCACTAAATTTTGGGGCTGGAAGAAATTCATTGATATTCATTATGTAAAGAAAAATGCTAATAGATAAATTGAATTAAAATTGGCTCTTTGGGATCTCGAGGGGGAACCAGTATATGTAGGGGTTAGGCATTTTCTCCTTATACTTTGAATCGATTTACTCATGCAACAGAAAATGTCTCACCCTGGTGGGTTTAAACGTCATC
>JBLIMP010000077.1:0-16243 GCA_047638855.1 Cellvibrionaceae bacterium
GATCTCATCGATGAAACATTTTTTGCCATGTTGCAATCAAATTTGCAAATGCTTGAGCAAAATCCTGCCCCTGAAGCTAACAAACAATTTGTCATGCTGACCAATTTACAGGCACGGCTGCTCACCATGACGGAAACGGGAAAAAAGATTGAAGCTGAGCAAATGGCTTTGGGTAAGTTCCAGCAAGCTGTGCAAAAACAAGGGGGCTTGACCTACGAAATTTTCCTTGAACATTTGCTTGCAAACGATGAAAACGAAGGGGTTCAAGCATCGATCATGAGAATGGGGTATCAAGCGATCCGCTATGACCTTTTCACAATGATTACTGATCGTATTGAAAGCAGTACCGGAACAGAAGCTGAAAAACTAACAAACTTGCGCGAGCGTCTTCTTGTCGTTTACGAACAGATGGAAGCCCAAGCAAAGGAAGCGATGGCATCAGCTAACGAGACATTAGAGCTCCTACTGGCCAGCCCCGACCCAAAACAAGCTATTCAACAAAATTTGGACCGGATTGATGAAACGTTTATGCAGTTTCTCGCTGCTCAATTGCAGGCGGCAGAAAGCGAGCAAAATAACGCGCGTATTGAGCAACTTCGACCGATTTACACAACGATTATGGCAGAGGCTGAAAACCAAATGCCGCCCGAAGCACGTTTAATCAATGCACTTGTAGCAACCGACGATGAAAATCAGATGCGTGAAGTAATTAATCAGATCCCGGCCGAAGCTCGGCCGGAAGTCAAACAGATGATTGGCTCGGTAATCGAACGAGCTGCGGCCGAAAACCCTGAATTAGCACAGCGTTTGCAAAAGGCTCTCACACTTCTATAGGCGCTAAATAGGCGCTAAATAGGCGGTAAATAGGCGGTAAATCGTTAGGTAACAAAAAAGCTGCAAGTTTTGAATTTATCAAAACTTGCAGCTTTTTTGTTACCCATTTGCCTTAGTTTCACTAAAGTGTTTTGTAATTGTTCAGCTCCTGGTTAGGTGTGTCCTTTCATTTGAAGAACTCAAAACTCATTCCGACAGCATCGACTCTTGTATAAGCCAATTACATCGGGTTATCTAATCGAAAGCCATGCCCACGTACCGTCACAATGAAGTTATGCTCATCAAGTTCAACCAAACGATCACGCAAGCGGCGCATCAGGGCATCAATCGCTTGCTCTGACACCCCTATCCCTTCGGTATCAGGCCAAACAACATCGATAATCGCATCCCGGCCAACAACAGAACCCTCAGCATCAAACAGTAGTTTCATTAATCTAAACTGTGCCAATGACAATGGGGGATCAAGTTCTTTTCCGTGAGCAATCGCCGTACGTTTTTCTTCTTCAAGCATTAACAATCGTTCTGGCTTAGGTACTTCCCAAGTCAATGGTAAAGTCGCCTCGGTTCCAACAAACATCAAAGTGACACTTAAAGCAACTTGGATCGTATCCCCATCTGACAAAGGGACAGAACCGGTAATTCGCTTACCATTGATGTGGGTTCCGTTCTTGCTTCCTAGATCATGCAATACGTAGCCACTCTTTTCACCCGGCGTAATCCGTACATGATGACGAGATACTTGCCGTTCGGGCAACATGATTTGGCAATCTGCCCCTCGGCCGATCAAAAATTCATCATCTTCAATAATCCAGCGTTGTCCCATAAGCTGGCCTTCTCTTGCGATTAAAACAGGGTTTCCTGACATATTTTTATCCCTCAGATTTTCTTCTTTGATTGTTCTTACTAAATTAGCCTAGTCTGACCCAATTTAAGCCTGACTTTTTCCAATCTGGTAGAATTATATTGTTCAATATCTTTATGACAACCTGACCCAATTCAGGTGGTCAATACTTTCTCGTTTATCATTATGTTGCCACCTCTTGTCTCCGGAATCGTTCTACGAAACCGCTATACTATTACCGCTATTGTTGGTCAAGGCGGGATGGGTTCCGTTTATAAAACAATGGATAAACGCTTGCCGGGCCGTCTTTGTGCGATCAAAGAAGTTCAGCCCGATCCTAATGCCTCGCCAGAGTTGAGGGCTCAGGCACAAGCACAATTCTTGCAAGAAGCCAGTATTCTGGCTCGGCTCGATCATCCAAATCTACCGAAAGTTTCCGATTTCTTCTCAGATAACGGCCGAGACTACCTTGTTATGGATTATATTCCGGGCAATGATCTAAAAGAGATTTTGGATGATGCTATCGCGGATAGCCGCGTTGTTGAAGAGGCGGTTGCACTCGATTGGACAAATCAAATTCTTGACGCTCTTACCTATCTACATAATCATAATCCACCGGTCCTTCATAGAGACTTAAAACCTGCTAATATCAAACTTACCCCCGACAACCGTATTAAACTCGTTGATTTTGGGCTGGCCAAGCTACTAGTTACCGACGATATGCGTACGATCACAGTAATTCAAGGTCAAGGGACGGCTTTGTACACCCCACTAGAGCAATATGCTGGTGAATTTGATCGCACCGATTCCAGATCTGATATTTATGCCTTAGGCGCGACTTTGTTTACGCTTTTGACCGGCAGTCCACCCGCTTCAGCAAAAGAGCGATTTCTAAATTCGAATGCACTTAGGGCCCCGGCCGAAATTAACCCTGAACTATCCAAGGCTGTTTCCGACGCGATAGTTTGGTCGCTTGAAATGCACCCAGACAACAGACCTGATAGTGCAGTTACTTTTAGACGAGCCTTGAAAGGTGAAATCTCAAAAAGCTCAATTGAGCCAGAAGGCATAAATAGCTTCTCAAACGCAATTAAAGCGAATCGCATTGCGGCCGTAGCCGTGGCTGGGTTGTTTGTGGTCGCTGTTCTGCTTACAATTATTCGAATTATTTGAAATAGTTAAACAAGAAAGAGTTAGGCGGGTCAATAATTAGATTAAACGTAGCATCGATTCCATAATTTACTTTAGTTTTGACAGGGGCACATTTAGAGTATAATATCTGCATAATTAATGATAAATTAATCTAGCCCCCCCGACTACGATCTTAAGAAGAATTCAAGCAGTGAAAATAGGAGAACCATCCCGATGTCAAGTGTGAGTTATAAAAATGTGAACAAGAGTTATGGCGACAATGTTGTCATTAACGACCTAAGTATCGAAATAGCCGACAAAGAGTTTGTTGTTTTTGTTGGGCCATCTGGTTGCGGAAAATCAACTAGCTTGCGCATGCTTGCTGGTCTTGAAGAGATTTCAGGTGGAGAAATCTGGATTGGTGATCGCAAAGTAAACGATGTACCACCAAAAGATCGCGACATCGCTATGGTGTTTCAGTCTTATGCCCTTTACCCTCACATGACCGTTTATGACAACATGGCATTTGGTCTTAAGCTACGCAAAACACCAAAAGCTGAAATCGCAAAAAGAGTGAATGAAGCAGCCGCAATTCTAGGTCTCGAAGATTTATTAGATCGTCGACCTAAAGCTCTTTCTGGTGGTCAGCGTCAGCGGGTAGCTGTCGGCCGTGCTATTGTCCGCGAACCGGCCGTCTTCTTAATGGATGAACCTCTTTCAAATCTTGATGCAAAGCTACGTGTAACAGCCCGTGCTGAGATTTCCAAGCTTCATCAACGGCTCCAAACCACCTTTGTCTATGTCACACATGATCAAGTTGAAGCAATGACAATGGGTGACCGAATCGCCGTTCTTAATTTTGGTGATTTAATGCAGATCGATAGTCCTCGTAACCTTTACGAAAATCCTAATAACATTTTCGTTGCAGGTTTTATCGGTAGCCCCAGCATGAACTTCTTTGATTCAACCTTGATTAAAGAAGAAGATAAAATGTATGTCGATACAGGCACGTTCCGTTTGCCAGTACCAACTGACAAAATGAAAACTTACAGCGATTATGTTGGCAAGCAAGTCACATTTGGTATTCGTCCTGAGCATATTCATGCCGCTGACTTTGCACCACCAAGCATCAATGCAGCCCCACTAAAAGCAACCATCGATGTCATTGAGTTGCTCGGTCACGAACTACATCTCTATTTGACCATCGGCAAAAGTTCGTTTGTTGGAACAGTTGATACACGTATGGCGCCAAGTGTTAATGACAATGTCGAGCTAGTAGTTGACATGAATAATATGCACTTGTTTGATAAAGAGACTGATCAAACTATTCGCTAGTTCTCCTTATTCTTCAAATCAAAAGACGCTATCAGTTTGATAGCGTCTTTTTTGTTTACAGGATTATATATGCCAAAGGCTAACTACGAAGTTGGAAAGAGCTTCCATATCCATTTTGTATGGAAATTACCAAATGAACACTACATTCGAGCACTTTTCAAAGCGGTCGTACTCGACATCGATTTGATCGCTGATCGTTACCTTATTCGGTTGCAAAATCTATTAGGAAAAAAAGAAGAGGATGAAGCAGGCAACGGGCTTGTTGAAGAAATGCACACTGAAGAATATTGGCAAATGGTTTATAAGCTTATCAGCCGGAAAGCACATGTCGCATTTGAAGTGGATGACGGCCGCCCGCTCTATCTCAGGCTTCCCACACTGACATTAGAGCATAAATTTTTTACTCGTTATTCAGAATTAGATGATGATGCAGGCTATTAATAAAAAAAGCTACTCTCTTTGCAGAAAGTAGCTTTTTTTATCATTCTTAAACAATCCTATACTAGGAGAAAGTCATACTAGAACCTAAAAGAATGGATTGGGCAACAATCGCAATTGTCCAATATGTCATTATTTGACGTATTCCTTGTTCTTCATTCTTCATCCAGCCCCAAATAAATGTGTAAATTCCACAAATCAGGCCCAAAATGCCCATTAGTACACCTTCGGACTGAAATAATTTTATCAATACCATGATAAAACAAACCAAATTCACGATTGCCGCAACTCCACCAAGTATTCCCATCATCAAAAACCTCCAATTAGGTTATAAATGTCAGCTCATGATTAAATTCATGTAGCTGTCAGTAAATATAAATAATCGCACTAACCAATATGAAATCAAAACAACGCAAAATACAATACCAATGCCTGTTCTGACTTCAACTTTTTCTACAAAAGAAACTAATTTTTTTCTAGCTTGTGTTGGAAGGACAGCACCCATAGCTATAATAAAAAGGCCAACTACAAAGAAAGGGGCAAGGGCATGATAAGCAACCATCCCTTTAAAATCCCCTTTAAACATCGAAACTGTAGCACGTGTTAAACCACAGCCAGGGCATGGACAAGATAGATAATGACGAAAGGGACAAAGCCAGCCATTTAACCCAAAGAAGGCCAGCCCCGCTTGAACAGATGCAAAAGACGTGATAACTAAACAGGCTGTTCTATCTTTAATTACCTTTGATAAAACAGCTCCTTCATCAAAAGTGGTGTAAAACCAAGTTGCAACAGTCATACGAAAATTATATCAAGAACTTTAGAATCTGAAAGAATAACAGACTAAATACCTACCTACTGGCTTAACTACTTGCAAGAATAGCGTTCAAAACATCCTCAAATGCATTATCAGCAATCTCTTTCATCTCATCGTCTGAACGGTCTTGAATGGGATGTTGTACAAAAACCACGGCCGGATCATATCCTAATGCCTCAGCTTGAGCTTTTGTAGCGGTTACAAACTCACTAGAGGCAACAAACATGCCTACAACGCCGCGTTGCTCTAAGTCACTGATGTCATGCACACTGCATGACGTGCATGAGCCTCAATCAGCCAATCCTTCAATTACCACATCACACTCCATAATAATTTGCTGCTTGAGCTGTGTCGGTGCGATACGCGCAAATGTCGGTTTTTTATAGCGTTTAACTATCGCTCCGGCGGCTACGAGTTGTGCTTCAATACGATCAAGGAAAATATCCCCTCTCGCTTTTGAAATATCGAGTAACCCAATCGTTTTATCTTTAATCGAATCGGGTCTGGGGAGTCTATTTCTATGCGCAGAAGTTAACTCTGCAGTTGGGTCAAGCAAAATATTCGAATTCATCATTGTGTTTGTCCTATGGTCTGAAGCAATAACGAAATGTCGAGAAGATCGACACTCGCTACTCAGCCTTTACGATATAGTCTTATTCTTTAATCTCAACAGTAACAGCGGTGCTACCCGTCGGCCCGCTTGCAACCCATCCACCGATAATGGCTGAAAATAATCCAGCATTCCCACCCACTCGAACAATGTGCAGTCCGCCAGGTTTGAATTTTGGGACAACCGCACTGGCAAATTGCTCAGGTATCCCTTCAGCTACGCCTTCCGGCCGCCGAATAATTTCTTCGCCCGGTGTCATCAAAGTCGACTCAATTTCTTGTTTTAATCGATCTTTACTCCAGCCCGCTTCAAAAAAGACACGGCTATGTTCGGGCGACACAACCAGAATAGCATCTGAGGCCATAAACAGTTTGTAGTGCGTCACAGTTCGCAACGATTGGGCAAAGCTCATAGCGAGTGATTCTGGGGTGCGTGAAAGCTGGTCCATGATGCCTTGAACGCCGTCCCCGGCAAACAAGGTCACGGCCGATTTGCCAGACTCTATCCCGCGTTCCTCAGCCAAAGATTCCCACTCAGAGTCATGCTCACGCTCAGCAAAGCAAAAGGTGTATTTTCCAGGATTACCCATACACGCACGATCAATACCGCCCGGAACTCCACCGCCTACATTGCGAATGACCAGTTGCAATGCTCGGCCTATTGTTGCATTGGCCCGGTTGCCTTGCCCCAATGCATTCCCTTCGGAATTCATTCCGATTTTACGAGCAATGGGGCCATTGACAATCACGATCGGTCCAGAAAACCATGTGGTTGCTAGCAGGCCGTGCATACAAAACTCGTCTAGCAACGCTGCTTCAACCGCTGCCAATACAACGGGCATATATTCTGGCAAACAGCCTGCCATTACCGCATTAATAGCTACTTTCTGCACTGTACACGGAACAAGATTTGGCGGCACAATACCCAGCACGTCGGCCGGATCCCGTTGGGTACCTTGAAGCATGCGTAATACACGTTCTGGCGTGGGTGGTACAACGGGCAAACCGTCTGTCCAGCCCCGTTCATAACAGGCTTCAATATCATCTTGCAAGGGTGGGATAGAGATTTGGCGGGCTGTGATTCCAGTATCTCCAAACTTCAGCTTTAACCGTTCAGCCATACCAGGCATCACATTCAATGCACCACAGCCTGGTTTCGACGCCATTAAGCCATCGCCAAGTTGTTCAACACCTGAAATGACTTCCCACTCTGTCCGGTCCCAACTAAATGTACGAGCGACTTCTTTTCCATCTTTAAATCGGATTAGCGTCGGAACAACTTCGATATCGAGACGGAAAGATGTTTCTAGGTCTGAGTCATAGATCGCATCAGCATTGGGGAATTTGGGATCATCTTGACTATAGATGGTTAAAGGTAAATCGCCTTGCGCGATCTGTTCATAAACGGGCGAAAGCATAGTACAGGTTTCGCAGTCCCGCTTGCAAACGATGAGCAATCCGTCGGTAATATTCATAAGGGAAAGTATTGGGTATCCAGTGGATCGATATTGGGTAAGTTGGCCTATTCTACAGGGAAGTTTATATATAGGAAACGCTAAACCGTTAAGAGAAATAGCCCAACCAATGCATAAAACCCACAGTGGAAAGCCCTAGAAAGATGCCACCAAAGGCTTGGGCCGGAGAATGACGACGCAAATACAATCGGGCGGCTGTCACTGAAATAAGAACGGGCAACCCGATTAGAAAAGCAGGAACCCACCCCCAAATCACACCGATCAGCGCAGAAAACGCGGCCGCACCCGCCGTGTGCATACTAATCAGCCAATAGATCGTAATTAAAAAAAGCATGACTAAGTTCAACACATTAAACAGTGCAAAGTGCAGAAAACGGTCTTGCAAATTAAAATAATAAGCCAGCCCCCACATTACCAAAGAGCCGGAAATCGCGGCCAAGTAAGGGATACGTCGCTCGCGCGTGTTACTAATGTGCAATTCTTCAACATAGCCAAAGTGCAGCATCAACAATACAACTATAATCGGAAACAGGGATACCAATAGTCCATAAGCGATCCCCCAGCCAATTGCTGACCAAAAAGGCATCACTGAAAAACAGATCGCAAAGCCTAAGGCTGCATATATAGTGGAGGGGCTAACAAAGTTTGAGTATTGCCTTGCAAATAAGACAAGCCCTGTTCGATTAGCTTCGTCAAAATCTCTGGGTTGTTTAGGGGTATTCAAGTTCAATTTTTCACCTTGTTAAAATTTTACCAAAGGTTCTTCTGTTTTGGGTAAAAAAAAACCCCCTGGATATTATCCAGAGGGTTGAAAATTTCTTCTAAGGCCTGCTACCTGAGAAAGATCATGTCCCTTCTTCCCAAGAGTTCAGGTACTTGTCTTGTTCATCGGTTAAAACGTCAATTTCAATTCCCATCGCAGCTAATTTACGAGCTGAAATGTCCATGTCTAAAGATACAGGCATGGTGTGAACTTCATTTGTGATTTTGCCCTTATTGTCTGCCAAATATTTCGCTGCCATTGCTTGGCCAGCAAAACTCATATCCATAACGGAAGCTGGATGACCTTCGGCCGCAGCCAAGTTGATCAAACGCCCTTCGCCTAAAATGTTGATACGTTTGCCGCTTGGCATAGTGTATTGCTGTACAGATGGGCGCACCTGTTTTGGTGGAGCACATACTTTAGACAACGCTTCAATATTAATCTCAACATCGAAATGGCCTGAATTCGCCAAAAGTACACCGTCTTTCATGTTTTCCATATGGTGTAAGTCGAAGACATGAATATCACCGGTTGCGGTCAAGAAGATGTCCCCAATTTTAGCCGCTTCAGCCATCGGCATGACACGGAACCCGTCCATGACAGCTTCAAGGGCTTTAAGTGGGTTGACTTCGGTAACAACTACATTTGAGCCCATACCACGTGCGCGAGTAGCGACACCGCGCGAACACCAGCCGTATCCGCCGACAACAAAGGTTTTCCCAGCCAACAGATAGTTGGTTGACCGAATGATACCGTCAAGAGTTGATTGGCCGGTACCATACCGGTTATCGAACATGTGCTTCGTCAATGCGTCATTCACAGCGATAACTGGGTACTCAAGTTTCCCTTCGGCCGCAAGTGCCCGCAAGCGGATTACGCCCGTTGTTGTCTCTTCTGTACCACCATAAAGATGGGGAAGCAGTTCACGGCGTTCTTTATGAATAGCGGTTGCAACGTCTGCGCCATCATCCATCACAATGTGTGGTTTATGGTCCAAAACGGCGTTCATGTATTTGTAGAACGTTTCGTTGTCTTGCCCACGTTTTGCGTAAACAGGGATTTCGTATTGAGAAACAAGAGCGGCCGCTACATCGTCTTGCGTGCTAAGTGGGTTACTTGCACACAAAAATACGTCTGCGCCCCCTTTTTGAAGGGCAACCATCAAGTTAGCGGTTTCAGTTGTAACATGCATACAACCGCCAATGCGAAGACCATCAAAAGGCCTTTCTGTTCCAAACATCTCGCCAATGCTTGCTAAAACAGGCATTTCTTGAGCAGCCCAGTCCATCCGATGACGGCCGCCTGGAGCAAGATCAATGTCTTTAATTGAATATTCCATATTTAATTAACTCCTTAAAGTTAAACTTTTGACGATTAACAGTTAAAATCTATTATCAACCGAGTCTGTTAATCAACAAAAACATTTGTTTTTTTATTTCAAAAGGGCATCAAGTGCCCCATTATCATCAAAATTTTGTCGATACCGTTCAATAAATTCAGCAATTGTATACGAGTGCCCAATGGGTCCATTAGACTCTAAAACATAAGCTGAAGCGAGCGCACCCATCCGGCCGCAAATTTCCCACGGCATGCTCAATTGAATACCACGCATCATACCAGCGCGATAAGCATCACCGGCACCTGTAGGGTCAACGGCTTCGCTAATCGGAACAATCGGTATTTCGTATCGTTCACCATCAAACAAAAGTTCAGACCCATTTTTCCCTTTTGTCACTAACACACCACGAGCTTTTTCGCTGATCTCAACACGGGACAGACCGGTTTTCTCTTCGATCATCCCCATCTCATACTCGTTTACAGCAAGCATGTAACAACCCTCTAATCCTTCTTTCAGATCATCTCCAGAGAGCCAGATTGTTTGCTGGCTAGGGTCATAGATGTAATCAAGGCCGAGCTGTTTGGCTTCCCGCACATAATTCTGCATCGCAACTGGATCATTGGGAGAGATAATTATCAAATCGGCCGATGGGGCATCTTCTTCAAAAGACAATTCACCTGCATGCGCCATTGCACCTGTGTAAAAACTGGCGATTTGATTCTGTTCACTATCCGTATTAGCGAAAAATGATGCACAAGTTTTGTCTTTGATGACTCGAATCGCACTTGTATCTACACCAACTTCCTCTAACCATGCACCGTAGTCAGCAAAATCATTCCCAACTGCCGCCATAATTGTTGGATTACCACCTAGCAATGCCTGAGTATATGCGATGCCAGCAGCAGTTCCGCCGCGCAATTTAACCATGCTCTCAACCAAAAAACTCAAACTAATTTGATGAAGTTGATCTGGGAGGATATGGTCGGTAAATTTTCCAGGGAATTTCATGAGATAGTCATATGCGACTGATCCCGTTACAACAATTTTCATTTTTTCACTCGCTAATTATGGAGATTTCGGTCGCTAGACAAATAAATGCCCCTCTTTAAAGGGGCAAGCATGAATCTAGATTTGGTCAGGTTCCTTTTGAAGCAGGAATTATAGCACACCGCTATTTCAAGCATGAGTATGTAAGAAAAAAAATTGCAAATAAAACAAACTTTTCATCAGTATAAATAATCATTAGCAGAAAATTGTCTAAATCTTTGGATGATAGATACCCTTCCCAAATAGCAGGCTCTCTGATATATCTTGCGTAACTAAGACGGGTTACACAAAACAGTTAATCGCTTAAAATATTTTCGAGGAAATCAAATGCCAAAACGACAGTTACCTAAAATTTTAATTTGTGATCAGATCGAAATAGTCGGTCTAGAATTGCTTAAAAACCATGCCGAAGTAGTTGAAAAGATAGGTATCAATCAAAAGGACCTTGCCGAGATTATTGGCGATTTTGACGCTATTATCGTCCGTAGGGCAACGCCGCTACCGGCCGAAATTTTGAATCAGGCCAAGCGTTTACGTGTCATCGGCCGGTCAGGAGCAGGGCTTAATGGGATCGATGTGCTGACCGCAAGCAAACATGGAATACGAGTCGTCAATGCTCCTGAAGTCAACGTTATCTCTGTTGCAGAACTTATTATGGGAATGATGCTGACATTAGCCCGGAACATTTATACGGCAAATGCGGGAATGAAAGACGGCCAATGGCTCAAGCAAGAACTCCCAGGGATTCGCCTTTCAGGCAAAACACTGGGGCTGGTTGGGTTTGATGCAATCGCCCGTCAAGTTGCTATACGCGCTGAAGCATTTGGCATGCACGTTCTCGTCGCCACAAAATTAGCCAATGTTGAGTTAAACCAAATGCCCAACATTGTACAAGTTGAGTTAAACAGCCTGCTCCAACAATCTGACTTTGTTTCATTGCATGAAAATATTAAAGATGATGCAGGAGTGCTCATTGGCGAAAACGAGCTTTTAATGATGCGGCCGACAGCCTATTTAATCAACTGTGCTAATGCTGGTTATATCGACTCGACAGAAGCGATCAAGAAACTCGATGAGGGAGCATTGGCAGGCATCGGGCTTGACTCTTTTGCGCATGAGCCAGCAGAGGATTTTTCATTAGCAAAACATCCAAATGTTATAGCAACCCCAAGCATCGCGGCCGGAACTGAAGAAGCTCGCCAAGAGGCTTCAATTTCTGTTGCAGAGCAAGTTGTTGACATTCTAGAGCATAATGAGCCAAACGGAGTCTTGCCCCTTATGGTCGTACCGTTAGACAAAATCATGCCGCATGAAAGTATTGATCAAAAAAGAGTAGATCGCCTAAAAAGTCGATTGCAAGAAGCGGGACAACTTGCAAATCCGCCCATTGTGACACCACTAGAAGATCGATACATGGTGCTTGATGGGGCAACACGGACGGCGGCCTTAAAGCAGTTGGGCTACCCGCACGCTGTGGTGCAAATCACGACAGAGGAAGAGGGGCTTGATCTTCATACTTGGTTCCACGTCATTCAAAAAATAGACTCAGCCGCTCTTAAACATCTACTCGAGGGGTTAACGGGCATTTCGCTTGAACCGGTCGAAGCGGGCCAAGCGGCCGACCGCATGTTTGAATACGGAGCATTATGCTATATCCACTTTGGAAATGGCGATGCCTATCTCATCCAACCAGAGGTGGGGGTCAACCGGCTAGATGCACTCAACTTGCTCACTGAAACCTACATCGAAGCCTCATTTGTTGATCGAACCCTTGAAAACGACATCGCCCGTCTCAAATCAGACTATCCAGATATCACCGCTCTGGTCGTTTTTCCAGAATATACAGTAGGACAAGTGATGCAAGTGACTTTAGGCGGTCGGTATTTCCCGGCAGGAATCACTCGCTTTATTATCCCCGGCCGTATCTTGCGCATCAACGCTGATCTTGAAATTTTAAAATCAGAAAAAATGTCGCTGAATGAAAAGAATCGCTGGCTACGTCGTCATTTAGAGGACAAGGTTCAAGGAAATCACGTCCGTTTTTACAGAGAGAGTGTTTACTTACTTGATGAGTAACCGCATCGATACAAGTAGATGCTGAAAAGGTGCTGAGGTTTTTCGAAACCGCAGCACCTTTTTATTTCAATAAATATTTCAGCTAACTTCTGATGGCGTTTACTCACGACCACTCATGACCAACGTTTCCAATCCACTGCAATCACACCTTGCATACCGCGCAATTTCTGAGTTAACCATTCAAGATCATGCATTTTTTGAACCGTCACGGTCATATTCATAATAGATAAACCGGTTTTTTGAATTAGTTCAGCCTTTGTCCCAGTTAGCTTAATCTGCCGCCCGCTAATCAATTTTACAATGTCCTCAGTCAAATTCGGCCGTCTATAAGACTTAATCTGTAGCGGAACATCCCAAGATTTCGCTTGATCCCCTCCCCAACTGACATCAATCACTCTTGCTGGCTCAGCCGACCCTATTTTCTGGAATTGAGAGCAGGTGACTCGATGAACAGTAACCCCTCGGCCGCGTGTCACATAACCTTTAATTGGCTCCGGCGGAATCGGCATGCAGCAGTTCGCCATGTGATACGCCAGCCCCGCCAGACCTTCAATAATCAACCCTTTTGATGGATTTTTAGCCTTTCTTTGTGAAAGGTCACTACTCAGTTCAATTGCCTCTTGGTCTGGCTCAGCCTCAAGCTTTACTTTCGATTTTTTCCGATCAATGATCAGCCCAATCGTCCCAGTGATTTGAGTATACGAAATGTCCCCAAAACCGATGCGGGCATAAAAATCATCTACCGTCTTTTCTTCAAAAAATTCAACAAGCTCTGGAACAGATACAGAAGCACCGTGGCGCAAACGGCGCAGTTCCTCTTCAACTAGCTCCGCACCCCGTAAAATATTTTCTTCTCGCTCATTATCACGGAACCATTGACGCACTTTGCTTCGAGTCCGGCCACTTTGCGCATATCCGGCCGTTTCGCTCATCCAATCCCGACTCGGTCCACTTCGTTTAGTTGTGATGATTTCAACCCGGTCGCCCGGCCGAAGCGTGTAATTAAGTGGAACCATCCGCTTATTTACACGTGCCCCCCTACAACGGTGACCCACTTCAGAATGGATGCGATAAGCAAAATCAATAGGGGTCCCACCCTCTGGCAATTCAATTAAATCATCACTCGGGGTAAAAACGTAAATACGACGATTCAGGTCATCGACATTGATCATCCGATTTTCGGCCGGAGTATCCTCTGGCGCTTCATCCCTCAAGTCAATCAACAGTTGTTGCAACCATTTGACCCGTTTTATTAACTCGCTAGAAGGTTTCCCTCCCTCTTTATACGCCCAATGAGCCGCCACCCCACGCTCAGCATCATCATTCATCGCTCGGGTGCGAATCTGAACCTCCAGTATCTGTCCATCTGAATCATAAATAGCAGTATGCAAAGAGCGATACCCATTTGGTTTAGGGTTGGCAATATAATCGTCAAACTCTTCAGGGATAGGAGACCACATACCATGTATCAGACCTAACGTTTGATAGCATTGCCCCATATTGTCATCTTCAAGCACAATGCGTAAAGCACTCAGGTCATAAATTTCGGAAAACGGAAGCTTTTTTCTCTCCATTTTTCTATGAATAGAATAGATGTGTTTAGACCGGCCGATGACTTTCCCTTGGATATGATGAGCCTCTAGTTTCACCTGGATATCCTTAATTCGCTGAACAATCCGAGCATCTCGTTCCTGCTTTTTCTCATCAATCTGCTTTGCTAATGCTTGGTATTTTTCACCATCTAAATACCGAAATGATAAATCCTCAAGTTGCCATTTTAAAGACCACATTCCCAGTCGGTTGGCAATGGGAGCATAGATTTCAGCCGCCTCTCTCGCCACATAAAACTGCTGCTGTTTCTCCAACTTATTAGCAAATTTTAAATCTGTCAGATTATCAGCCATCCGGATAACCAGTACCCGAATATCGTTATCTATCGAATTCAAAATGGCACGGCGTAATTTTTCCAGTTGTCTTGGGTCATTTTTTTTATCAAGCAGGCTTGTGTAAGGTACCAATCGATTCAGACCATGAACCAAATTATAGACATCGCTCCCCAGAGCATCCCGCAGCAACGCTCCATTTTTATCAGCATCATAAAACTCATCAAAAAGTACATCATGCACCATTCCAGCCGCCATTGTCATTGGGTCTAACCCAACTGAGGCAAGTTGCCACGAAACAGCTTGGTCATGCTCTATGTATAACTCCCCTGATAGCCGTTTTCGTTCTTGGTGAATATCTTTGGCAAACTGGTGGGCTTGGATCAAAAAAGCTTCTGTTTTCACAGAAACAGGAGCTGGCAAAAGCGCGATAATTTGTTCCAATGATGGAATAAGGATTTGGTTATTCATCTAAATCAAAAACAAAAACAAAAAAAAAGCGTCTCCTAGCTTGATAGAAGACGCTCGTGAATTAACAAATAGCGGAAAAATGCTCGTTCTTAAGAATCTGCACTTTCGTCTTCTTCTTTTTGGGTATCCTTTCGCCCCATCATTGAATTAATGTCAATGCCACCTAGTGTTTCCGACGCGCTAGCGGCCATTTGATTTACGTTTTCGGACCAACTGTGACGATTTTCATTCACCCGGTCACGCCAACCGCTGCTTCGCTCTGTAAATTGAGTTCGAGTCTCTTCGCCTGACTGCGGCGCAAGAATGAGTGCAACAGCAGCACCAACTAAACCGCCAATAATAAACCCAGCTAAAAATGCTCCTAGACTGCTCTCGCTTTCATTTTTTTCGCTCATAATTTAAATCCTATTATTATTTTGTCAACCAACCGCATTAATCTGGCAGGTTTCGACTGCGCCTGCCAAACAGGGTTCGTAGACCTCGATTGACTCCGGCAATAAAGCTAGTTGTTCTAATTGCGGGCTGAACCACGTTTTTACTAACAAAGTGAGTTGTTCCCTTAACCAGACCAACGGTTTCATTGGTTTTCTCTAAAATCGGCCGTAATTCATAGTCGATCATGTTAATCAATCGAATGATTGCGACCAGCATCATGACCATCACAATAACGGCCGAACATGATACCAACGCAAACAACATAATGAACACATCGCGCATCGCTTCAATCCGATCAGGATAGGCAAAGGCCAGCCAAATAACAAACGCAAAAAGCCCAATCATGGCAATTGCAATAGCGGCAACTGAAATCCAAATGATTTTCCCAGAAACCAAGAAGTTGCGATCATTGATGGGTGAAGGTACAGAGGTGTTTAGTTGATTGTCTCTATTCATGTAAAAAATACCGAATCATAGTGAAGTATAACATTCAGCCAGAAAGGGTTCAAAAAAAACTAATACTGGTTATTTTCCAGCTATGTTTAGATCAAATTCTTCTGCCATTTCATCAGCCGTCAATCGGCCGATATTACGAAAAACCATCACCATCGGTTGATCATAAACGGTAAAGCTCTCATCCGCACGTACAAACGAGAATTGCCAACGGTTGGCAAAATAATCAGCAACAACTGCTGGTGGTGTTAAATTTGGCCATCCAAAAAGGTCAGGAGTCAAATAAAGACGACCCA
>JBLIMP010000078.1:0-16242 GCA_047638855.1 Cellvibrionaceae bacterium
CGCTTTGCGGGTGAAGGTCATGGCGACGATGTTGCGTAGGGGGACTTCGTCGGAGAGTAGGGCGAGATACCGGCCGACGAGGGTGCGGGTTTTGCCGGTGCCTGCTCCGGCCCGCACAACGACGTCGCCGGTGCGGGTGAGGGCGGCCGTTTGCTGGCTAGGGCTGAGTGGGTAGTTTTTGAGGATGTTTGGAAGTGGTGTCATCGTATCTATTCTGGACTATCTATGATTGCACGACATTTGTAGGGATGAAAGGAGCGGCGAAGAGCTTTTGCGCTGAAAAGAGATGTTTAGTTCCGCTCCTTACATCCCCTGCTGAACAATTATCTTTAACCCTCTAAATTCATCCAGCGAACAATATCATCTTCGATCATTTGTGGAGAAACCAAAATGGCTCCAGCTTCTTTTGCACGAGCCTGAGCCGGTTCAGTAAGCGGGTTGCGGCTGAAAAAGGCATGATGCACCTGCCAATCCCCATCTTTTGGCACGATTAAGTCGGTTTTTTCTAGATGGGTCTCTACCATTTTTAGCCCCTGAGCCGTTTGCCCCCATTTGCACTCCCCCAGCAAAATTTGTTTGCTTCGCCAACTGGTTGCCACAACGTCACACTGGGCCTCTTTTGACCAAAAACTGCCAACTGTTTCGGGCAAAAATGGGAATTCACCTAAATCAACTTTGATATGGACCCATTCTCGACATAGTTCTTCGAAGGTGTGGGTTCCGATGAAGTCAACCAGATGGGTTTCAAGCAGATCAACGACGGGTCGGGTACGGCCGTACTCAATTTCGCTCATGTACGGGCGCAAAAAGCGAAAGTAAAAGCGTAAATAGGGATCGGTGATGACGTAACGCCCTTTTTTGCTTTGCTCTGGTCGACGTACCGTTGCAGGTACAAGCCGATCAACATAACCTAAATCTTTCAAAAGCTTTAAATATTTGGTTAGATGGTTTGTAGGAATTCCTGCCATCTTACTGATTTCCGTTAAGCGATGTGACCCGTTGGCTATCGCTTCAATGACAGCCATATAGTTTTTAGGGTCATCAAATTGTTCACGCAATAGAAAAATAGCGTCACTCGCCATAACGTTTGCAGGTGACACGAGGTTTTCTTCGATGTTCTCTCGAATATTTAAGCGGTCACTAAACAGATTGAGATAGGCCGGAATGCCACCGGCAACTGTGTAAATGGCGATCCGCTGTTCAGTTGTCATATTTGGGAAGAATTGGGACAGTGCGCCAAATGGCAACGGCTTGAGTTTGATTCGGCCGGTTGCTCGACCGTACAATGGAGCTTTGTAGTCAAGCGTAGCTCGTTCAATGATTCCGGCCAGCGATCCGGTCAAAATTAGGAAAAGCTGACTATTTTGTAGTTGTTGATCCCAAAGCTTTTGCAAAATACTGGGAACTTCGGGATTGGCCTGCATGACATAGGTGAACTCATCTAAAACGAGGATAAACCTTTTTTCTTGAGCCAGTTGTCCGACTTGAGCCAGCGCGGTTTCCCATGACTGATAGCTAAAATCAGGCGCAACATAGGCATCTGGGTTACTGAACCGAAATAGGGTTTGGGAAAAGTCTCGTAGTTGACGTGTGGTTGAGGTTTGAGTTGCCATCCAGTAAAGTACATTTGGATGGTCAATCGCATGCTTGAGCCAATGACGAATGAGGTAGGTTTTGCCGATACGCCGTCGGCCGTAAAGCACTAAGAATTGCGCTCGCTCACGGCTATTTAGATTTGATAGCAGGTGAAGTTCTTGTTTTCGGCCGAAAAAATTATGGTCCATGAAGATTATTATACTTTAGATGGACCATAATTCAAGAATGGGCTGATCCGATGAATCTAGGCTCTATCGAAAGACCCCACGCTTACCTGCCAAAATATCTTCCATTGCATCCTTCATCTGCTGGTTAAACAGATTCGGCATCTCATCCGGCGCAAAAAACTTCAAATCAAACGTCTCTTTATGATCGATATACAGCTCTCCGCCGACAATAGTCCCCTTGAACGAATGATAAATCGGTTGAACCACATCCCCATTGGAATAACTGTGGATATATTTCGTGTAGATGCCAACAAGGTGGTCAATCTCGATTTCTAGGCCTGTTTCTTCACGCATTTCTCGAATCGCTGTTTCTTCGGCCGACTCCCCTAAGTCCATTGCACCACCCGGCAACCCCCAAAGCTCTTCGGTTGCGGAGCGCTTTTGTAGTAGGATGCGCCCTTCATCGTCAGTGACATATGCCCCTGCAACATTTAAGAATATCGGGTCATGTCCCACTTTACTTCTAATCCACTTGACGTAATCTGCCATATTTTTGCTCCAGTTTTTGCTCTAACTGATAATTGTGATTCAATATTGTTGATTGTTCAGCAGGGGATGTAAGAAGCGGGAAGATATATTAGACGCAGGGAACAAATCCGCCTCCGCTTCTTTCATCCCTACATTGTTGTTATCTTGAGATGTGCTGAACATCTATAAAGATTGAACAGCATTCACCACTTTGATGCAAAATAGACCACAGGACTCGCTATGACAAAAGAAATCCCTTTTTACTTCGACTACATCTCCCACAACGCTTATCTCGCTTGGACCCAACTCCCCCGGTTGGCCCAAGAACACAACGTCACGTTTCAGCCGGTTCCGATCTTGTTCGGAGCGGTGCTCAAACATAACAACACCCTTGGCCCGGCCGAAGTGCCACCCAAAATACATTGGATGACCAAAGATGTGATGCGCAAATCGAAACTTTTAAATGTACCGCTCAATCCGCCAGCGACCCATCCATTTAACCCACTTTTGTCATTACGGGCCACCTGCGCCGTTGCAGATCCGGCCGAGCAGAGCAAGCTAATCGATGCGATGTGGAAAGCGGTTTGGGTTGATAGTCAGGATGTCACTTCCACTGATGTTGTGGCGGAAGTGGCTTCAAGCGTGGGCTTAGACGGCCGACACTTGATCGAGCAAACGCAAAATCCTGATGTCAAAAAGATTTTGATCAACAATACCCAGCAGGCGATTGAACGGGGCGTTTTTGGTGTGCCGTCAATGATTGTGGGTGAAGAACTATTCTGGGGCTTTGATGACTTCCCGCACTTTGAGCTGGCTTTGCAGGGTGAAGACCCCTTTGATCCGGCCGAATTTGCCGCATGGGAAAATGTAAAACCGAGCGTTCACCGTAAACCGTAACGTTGGTAGGCCAAAGGCATTCCCTGCGGTCGGGAGAGATACGCCCGAACCGACTGACAAGGGCAATCAATCTGCTGGCGGAACTCTCCCGACGGAATGGCTGATGTTTGGGTTATGGAAAAATTGTTGCCATGCCACGGGTGAGTTCCCCTAACTTGTGCGCAAGCGCAGCTTTAGAGCACAAGCCGGGTATCTCACCCTTACCAGTTGCTTGGCTTGTATTTCCAACACCACTGCGCGGCCGGACACCAGCTGGGGCATCCTTTTTCCGGCGGAGTTGGTTCAAACCGCCCCGCGCGCACCTGCTCCACCGCTTGCCACGCATAACCGGCCGCCGTTTCGGCCGCCTGTGCTGGCCCCCCAGCATATTTTCCCAACGTAAACGGACTCGCCTCCGCCTGCCGGAAATGCCAGTAAAAACCATCAGACACCACCCCCATGTTCAGAGCCTGCTCCACCGCCAACGCATACAACGGCAACTGCAACTTCTCCCCCAACTCAAACGCCTTTTGGCTAAAGTTCGTTTTGCCCCCCAGCTTATAATCGATGATGCGCAGTTCACCCGCTTCATTCTGATCGATCCGATCAATAAAACCCCGCAGTTTTAGCGAATCCCCATCCCGCTGAATCACCAGCGGAGCTGACTGCATCCCAAACGACGCTTCGGCCGCCAAGAACGTCCAGTTGTCCTGCGCCAACTCCAAAATCGACTTTGTCACATTGTCGATGATGTCGGTTTTTGTTTGCGACCACCACGCCGTTTCCCGGAAACCGTGCTGTTCTGGGGCTGTGTCCAAAATCGGTCCAGCGATACCGGCCACAAACGCACGTATCTCATCCGGCCCGCTCGTCTCCGGCACCCCCGCCCCGTAGCATTTTTCAAAAATATCATGGTACAACGACCCCAGCTGAGCCACATCTAGCCCTTCAGCCGGTTCTGGGCGAGGCTCCACTTTCAGCACATTCGCCACATAAAACAACATGCCACACTGGCGCATCGCTTCCAGCCGACTTGCGCTCCAGACATGCTCTGGGCCAAAGCGTTCGGCCAACTCTCCGGCTACGGCCGACAGGTCGCCATCATGCTCTGTTTTGTTGGGAACGATGGGGTTGTACGTGCCGACCGCTTCGCGTTGTAACAGAATCCCGCCACCATGTGCCACAGACGGCCAAGCTGGGATTTCTTTTTTCAGTGCCTCAATCTGATTAGAACCGGCTGACCCTGCCACCACTTCGAGCAGTTCAACCTCGCTGGCAACCTCATCAAGTTGTAAAAGCGTATCGGCCGAAACTTTGCTTGGCTCCACGCCCGTTTTTTTGCGCACCTCTTCCCAGTAGGGGGAAGCGACCCATTCAGCCCCGTTGTCAGCGATCACCGGCCGGGTGAGTAGCAGCCGGTCCTGGCCGCGCGAAACCGCTTCATAAAACAGCTCACGTTCACGGCTTGTCGTTGAATCATCTAGCTCAAAGCCAAACGCTTCGCGTAGTTGCTTGCGATCTTCGTCCCGTAAAAACGGGTCTTCACCGATGGGGGAGGGGAATTCACCTTCGCTTAGTCCAACCACGGCGACCGCTTGCCAGCGCAATCCTCGGCCGCTGTTGATGTTTGTGGCGACCAGCGAAATCTGCCCTTTTGCTATAGGAAGGTCAAAAACGGCCGTGTTGATACTGCCACTTAATTCGTTGAAAAACGTCGCATAGTCGATCTTGGCATTTTGCACAATCACCTGTTCCGCCCACACCAATCCACGCAACACATCTTTCAGGCGGGTCAATGCCGCTACCGCCGCTGGCCCAGTCGCTGGTTCACTACGAGCTAAGCGGATCATGGCAAGCGAATGGTCTGCTTCTTCTTGACGATCATATTTTGAACGGTTGGCTGTTTCATCCCGGCCGATCAGCCCTTCGAGCCAGCTCACAAATTCCTCGAATGTGGTGGCATCTGGGGGTGGGGCGGTTTTTTCTAGGAATAGGTCAAAGCTGTTTTTGAGAGCCAATGCTTCGGTGCCAGTTGGCACTCGGCCGGAGCGTTGTTGTTCATCCGGTTCATCGTCTTCTTGGCGCAAGTCGGCCGTTTGATCGTGGGCCGAAATCTGGGCATCAAATGCGGCCGACCATTGTTCCAGCCCGCCGATCACCCGCTGACTGCGCCCCAAATTGTCGAGCGAGTCGGCCAGCGCACCCAAATCTTTTAAACCGGCTTGTTGCCAATCAAACCAAGGGGATCGCCACAGCGATACCACTTGGCGGCGGCCCAACTCAGGGCCGGTTTTGGTTGGCACGTGTAGCCGGAGCAAGTTGAGTAGAGCGTTGATGATGGGAGAACTGTTTAACAATCGGCCGGTATCTATGCGAATCGGAAGGCCAAACTCTCGGCCGATCTGCTCGATGAACGGTCGGTATGGCGAAATGTCCCGAGCGATTAAAGCGACATCGGCCGGACTCAACCCATCCTGCACGATGCGCTGTTTGAGCCAGCGCAAAGCGGCCCGAATTTCAGTCGGCCGGTCGGTCGCTTCGACCAGTTGGACCGATTGGTTCCAATCGTGTTCGGCCAGCCGTTGTTGCGAAAATAGGCTGTTGGCTAAACTCGAAAGTGGGGTGGGGGAGATGGTGCTCGGCAGTGGCTGAATCGTGACATTGGCCAGCCGTTTGAGTTTTTCAAGTGTTTCGCTGTAGCGGGGCAACGGATGTAGCGGCTGGGTCAGCGTAATCACGGTTCGGCCAACCCGCTGGCTCAAAACGGTGAAAATGGCGATTTCGGCCGGGGTGAAGTCATCAAACCCGTCAATAATTAGCAAAGGCCAAGTTGAGCCAACGGCCGAACGACTGTTCAATTCATCTTCTTTTCCGCTTGAACGCAATGTTTCTAGTGCCAGCCAATGCAGCCCCACACGGTCGGCCCAACTGTTTTTTTGCAGGGTTGTTTGGTAGGCAGAATAAAAGATTCCCAATTCTTTGAGCCGGGGTTCATTACTTAGATCGGCTATCGCTTGTTGAAAATCGTCTGGATGAATAAGTGCTGACTTAAGTAAGGGGAGTAGCTGTTGCACCACGTCGACAAATCCGGCCCGGCCGCTGAGTTCGCCGTAGTAATCGAGATCAAGTTGGTCAAGCAATGAGCGGATGAGCCGATATTCGACCGGTTCGCTCAGCTGAGTCCAGGCTTCACCGGCTTCGGCTAAAATCGCGGCCACCATCCGGTCAAAGATCATGACTTCGACCCCAATCGCGCCACCGTTTTGGGCCAAACGCTTTTGCCACATGCGGGCTTGGCTGCTGCTGGCGACGATGACACGGACACGGTTATTTAGGTTTGCGCTTGTAAGTGTGGCTTGTTCGATGGCGAATGTGGTTTTTCCACTTCCGGCCGGGGCTGTGTAGATTTCGGTTGTCATGCAGGGATTCTAGAGGATGAAGGCTAAAGTTGAAAGGCGAAAAACTGATCACTGATCACTGACAACTGAATCACTTTCCACTTCATCACCGGCCGATAACTTTTTCCGCACCTCTTCTTCGGGTGCTTCCAAATAGTTGATTGACGACACTACCGGCCGGCCCGTTTGCGCCTCGATTTCTTTGAGCGCATTCCGGCCGATGGCACCGCCGCGTTTGGCCGCACTGTGATTTTCGTCAAGCCCTTGGGCGTCGGCCGCATTTGAAATTTGGGCCGTGGCAACTTCTCCCAACATGCCGATCACCATCTCGACGTCTGTCATATGGTCTTGTAGATTCTGATCGGTCAGCCCCTTGAGTTTTTTGTGCTCTTCTATATTAATGTCAAACGTCTCTTGGGCGATCACATCGAGCAGTTGTTCAAACTGGCTTTGATCGACGTTGCGCTTCTGCCATTCAGCGATGAGCGAATCACGGACCTCTGAATGCTTGAGCCTTTTGCTGATCCACTCTTTTGAATACCCTTGCCTGCGATAAAGTTCGCGTGCTCGGGCTATCGCTTTGGATGGGTCGGCCGTCTCTTCGAGGCGATCCCGGCCGACTTCAGCCAGCCACTGTTTAAACGGTTCCGCTTTTTTAGAAGGGATCGATTGAATGATGCGGAGCAATCCCTCGATGGTGGCGCACTCTGTTTGATAGATTTTCCCATTTTCAGCACTAGCCATCGGCAACTTCGGACAAATTGTCCGGAGTTGCCCTGATTCATCTCGCTTTTTCATTTTTCGCCAATAATCAGATGGTGATTTTGATTCAATCAAAGTGCCAATTACATCGACAACTGCAAAAAAATACTCACCCGTTTCTTCATTCTGAATTCGGCGTATTCTTTCAAACTGCTTAAACTCTTCGATGGGTAGTAGTTCGTTGCTCATAAACTTAAATGCCCTGCAAAGTCGTTCCAAAGTGGAACGGCTTATATTGCGATAAACAATTGTCTGAAGAAATCGGACAATTCAATCTTTTTTAGAACCTCGTACATTTTGGACAAAGTTCTAACTTGTAAAATTTTAGCACACTTGTTCGCCTTCTGCATCGGCCGATTGTCTGTTGGTTATTGATAATTATTTCTCTGCGATCCTTCCCCTTTTATCCTTTCATCTCTACACTCCACCCTTATGCACACAAAAGCTTTTCCGTACATTGGTTTGTTGGGTTTTTTCTGGGGGACAAATTTAGTTGCCGCCCGCTTTGGGGTAGGGGAGTTCCAGCCCTTTATGTTTATTGCGCTCCGACTTTCTTTAGCCGCAGTTTGTTTTGCACCATTTATGGTGACCGGCGGCCGGACGTTTCCAACTGATTGGGGAACATGGGGACGTTCAATTGTCAGCGGAATTTTAGGCGTAGCTATTCCGATGTCGGCCTTTATTTTGTCACTACAGTTTATGTCGAGCGGGCTGGTCAGCATTTTTGTAACGGCCGCACCTGCGTTGATCGCTTTGGCCGCACATTTCTTTTTACCAGAAGAAAAACTGAATGGGGTTAAATGGCTAGGGGTTGGACTGGCGTTACTCGGCTCGATCTTCTTGACTCTTTTGGGTGAGAGTGGCTTAGCCGATGTCAGCCGGGTGAACCCGTTGGGGCCGCTTATGATTTTGATCGGGTTATTATCTGATTCGGCGAACACTGTTTTTGTCCGTTTACGCATGCGTGAAATGGACTCGTATCATGTGACTGGGATTCGCTTGATTACTGGGGCTGTGTTGGTTACGGCCGCGATGCTGATATTCACGACACCCGAACTTGCTGGCATAACGGGTAAAGGATATTTCTCTTTACTCTATGCGACATTTATCGGTGCAGTAGGGGGGCAGTTCATGGCCTTTTATATTACCCGCCGGTTTGGAGCTGTTTCGTTTTCGCTTGTGTCATTCGTCGTACCGATTGTAGCGACATTTTTTGGGGTTGTTTTGTTAGGCGAGATTGTGACGTGGGGGATGGGGATCGGGGTGTTGTTTATTGCCGGTGGCATTTATTATATCAATCGATAAGTAAATTGCGGGTCTCAGATTTGGTTGTTCAGATTTGGTTGTATTGTAACTGTATGGGCTTTGAGCTTCGACCTTTACCGGAGGTCGCAAGCAACTGTCTTTGATTTTAATTCCCCATCGGCCGATAGCGTCCAGCTACACAATTCTTCCCAGCCGCCGCCATACGAATCGACTTCAAAATAGCTGATCGTAAGCTGGTCGGCCGATGCGCTGACGGCCGCAAAGCCAAACCGTTCAACCGCCCAACGCTGGCCCACAAGCTCACCCATACCGGGCAATGTGCGCAAATAACGTCCTCCAGCCCCCTGGATGATTTGCGTCAACCCATCTGCTTGAATCAATTCCTGGTGATGATCGTGCCCGGCCATGTAAACCTGAACGTCGCAGTCTGCAATCAACCCATCTAGCTGTTGTTGGATAGAGGTGATGACCCCGGCCGGGTTTTCAGAAACCCCGTGTTTACCACTTGAATAGATGGGATGATGGCCAAACAAAATGCGCCAGCCGGGTTGGCCGCACAGTTCCGCACGGGCGGCCGACAGCATTTCGTCAACGCTCTTCTTTAAGACAGTGTTTTCTGTTTGCCATACCTGTTGCCGCTGTTGCCGCTGTTGCCATTGTTGCCGTAGAATGGTGGTGTCAACCGTGTAGATGTGGAGCCACGGTGGCAGGTTTGGTACGGCGTAATGGTTGTGGGGCATGCGCCACCGGTCGCTTTTCTGCGTGTAGTCAATCTGACTCTGTACTGAGCTGGCACGTAGCCAATCGTGATTACCGGGGGTTAGCCAGATGTCGATTCGGCCGAGGTCAGTGTAGGGTAACTCGAATTTTGTGTATAGCTTAGTGTCTTTAGGGCTGCTGACCCCATCTATGTAAATGTTGTCACCCAAGGCGGTGATGAAATCGCAAGATGTGCTTGGTGAGTCGCAATAGGCGACCATCGCGTCGGCCACTGCTTGCTGATTGGCTCCGCCGGTCCCCATGTCCCCCAGTACCAAAAAGTTGAGCGTTTCGGCTTGGTTGTGGTCAGCGATTTCGACATTGGCTAATTGTTCGGCCGTGAGTGAAGAGAGGTTGCTGGTGTTTACCCGAATGCAGGAAAGGAGCAGGATTGGGAAGAAGAATAGGAGATAGCGTTTGCGCATGGCGGTAAGTTTGTTGGGGGAGCAAGGCGTTGTTCTGCTCCTTTGACTTGGGTAGATTTATGATTATAGTTCGGCCGACATGTAAATGTTGGTACTTGGGTGCTAAACTGAAACAGGTCCCTTTAAATCGGTGGTTGGTACCTCTATCCCCAACACTTTTGTCATCCCCTCTTTGATGACTGCCACCTCATACGTTTTGGTTGCTGAAAACCTCATGTATTTGAGCCCTGCATGTTGAAAGGCCCGCTTTAGGAAATCATCTCGTTTTTGTAACTTGCCATTTTTGCGGCTCGAATCATTTAATTCGATAAACAACTTGGGCTTCATGTCACTATCACAAACTACAAAATCGATATATTTCACCTTGATCATATTGGTAAAACTTATCGATGATTGACTTCGATCCAATTGTTTTTTGTCGACTTTCAAGAGATTGCCAACTCGTATTTTGCACAAAACAAAGCAGCCAATATCGCTTGTGGCTAAAACAAGCAGGCGGAAGAACTTCAGCTCGTCCACTGTCAAAAATTCCGGTTGTGCTATGTAAGGTAAAGGCCCTTTTTTTGGCTGATTTGATTTCACGTACCAAATGACATAAGCAAATAAGCCCACAAGCCCCAACACGATTAGTAGGTTTGAATTATTCATCAGGGAAGCATAGCAAAGAGTCGATGGGTAGAAAAATATAATAAGTGCCATTGACAGATTTGAAACTATTTGATGACGTGTTTGATGACGTGAAGGAAACCAAAGACAAGATGCTGAGGCGACATATATCTCACTCGTGCGGTTTCTGACGTACACTCGGTACCAACCCTCTGCCTTTATTAAACCACTCCCTCATGCTAAACTTTGGTTTGAACCTCTCAAATATCTAATGGATCATATGACCTCACCTTCAACCTCACCTTCAACCTTCCTCAAATACGTTCCCCCAATGGGGATTTACGAAACACTTTACGCCTTTTGGGACTCATTTGGCACCTATATGGGCGAGCCTGGCACCCACCCGTGGAGCCAGGGTTTTCCCCGCACCGATCAACTCCCTGGCGGACCAGAGTTGCCGGTGAATGTCACTATTCCCAGCACTGACTTGATGTATCCCAAAGCGTGGGGACTGCCCGATCTGCGTGAAGCGATTGCCAACTACTATCAAACCAACTACGGCTCTGACATTACAGCTGATAACGTCATGGTGTTCGCTGGCGGCCGTCCGGCCCTCATCGCCAGCTTGCTTTTCCTGGATCCGGCCGTGACCGTGCGCATCGCATCTACCGAATACACTCCGTATTACGACATGCTCGAACGGCTTAAACGGCCATATAAATTAGTGCAAAGCACCGTTGCCAATGGCTTTTCACCCACTCCGGCCGATTACGCTGGAATCGAACTCGACGGCCCATCGATGATGATGCTCAGCAACCCGTGTAACCCTACCGGTTATACATTTGCCGGTGATGAATTAGCGCAACTCGTTAACATCGCCAGTACGAACGAACGCGTTGGGCTGCTCATCGATGAAGCCTATGAAATGTTCCATAGCCCGCCCGTCAGTGCCTTGAAATACATCCGCAACATTGACGACACCAACATCATTGTGACTGGGGCGGCCACTAAGGGGTTACAGGCCCCAGGCATTCGGGTAGGATGGGTTATCGCCAGTCGGAAACATATTGAAATCTTGGGCAACTTCTCTTCTTTTGGGATGGGCGGTGTCAGCCACCCGGCTCAGCGTGTGGCGGTAGAACTACTCAAACCGGACCGAGTGAAACTAACTCGCCAGGCGATCCCCGATTATTATGACAGCCAACGTCAAAAATATGGCGATGCATTTTATGAGTTGGGTCTCGATATTTTTTCTGGTAATGGTGGCTTTTACCATTGGTGCCGACTGCCAGGGGATTTGACGGCCGAACAATTTAACCAACGGCTGTTCAAGCATGGGGCCGCCATCTTAAAAGGGACCGATTGCGATATGGCCCGCTTGGGTGCTAAATCTCCACTCAGTAACTTTTTCCGCTTTTCGTTCGGGCCGCTCAAACCAGAGTCGTTTGAAACTGATATCGATATAATGAAGCAAGCTTTGAATCAGTGACCAGCCAGTGACAAGTGATCAGTTTTGCGATTTCCAACTCGTATCTTTAATCGGCGTATGCAACTTGCAACCTGCATTTTGCACCTTCCAAAAACATGAAAACAACAATCCTTCCTCCAAAAGAATTTGACACCGGCGTGCGTACGGCTGCCACTGATATTTTGAATCAAATGCAGATGATCATGACTGAAGGGGAAGAGGTAGGGTTGTTTTTATCAAAGGCGATCACCGATGCTAAAACGGCCGATGCCGCCTCTGCTCCAGTTGCGGTGCAAACACTACACGACATTGCAGCACTCCTATTTATCCAATGGGAAAATGCGCAACAAGAAGGAAACACTTGTTGCACGCTCGCCTATGCTCGATTGTTTAATGGGGTCACGCTAAACGCCCGAAACCTAAATGAGAGACATGAGGTTGTTGAAACTGCGCATTTGGACAGAATGGCGGCCGAACTCGCCATTGATGTTTGCTTTGAGAATTTTGACCCCCACTGCGTCGCAGAAATTATGGATCGTGCGGCTGAGCAACATACGCATGAAAGGGCGTGGATTTGGACGGTGTTACCGACGTTTGAGAATCAGCCATACGGCCGGATTTTGTTGCGCAAAGCTCAGCCCGAAGCATTAACCCAGCCGATTTTTGTCACCCAGCCTTACTTCTTGGCAGGCCGTTCAACTTTGTTTCATACGCATGGGCAGAATTGGGCTTTTTCCCGGCCGTTGGGTAACTGTGGTGCAGGCGGAAGCAACAGTAACAGCCATATGAACACGTTGTGGATGCCCAGTTGTAAAGAAGAAGCATTTCCGCTAAACCAAATCGATAATGCCGAATACTGCAACAAAAGCGTAGTTGTTGTGCCGCCACGCATGATTCACGGCATTGCACGATGTCGATGTTGTGACCAAGACTACCCTTCACTTAAAGAACTTATGCAGGATACTACATTGAAAGCCGAATGGATCGGCCAGACACGATTTGGGGAAAACGGCTGTATGCACATCTATTGTCCAGACCCATCACTTATCACCGAATTCAAAAACTCACCCTTTGTACAAGAAGACGAAAAATTCTTTCTCGAATACGACATGATTGTGTTTGACCATTTAGCCAGCACGATCTGGTCGGGTGGTGGGGGAAGCTGGCCCTTGCGCATGATCCGCTATGGTACAACGGGTGAGCATTGTGGTATTTGTTTTGAGGATGACCCGCGTAAGGAAAATTTGGACCCATGCGAGGTGGCGAAGTGGTTTGTGCAAGACCCGCCACCGCCGCTGATTCGGTATGAATTTACAGATTAATCTCGATTTATTTTGCCTCAATTGTGCAACTTTAAGGAAGGTTTTACGTATATAGTGTAAGCTAATTTTTTTAGCAAATCCTGTTGGAGAAAGAAACATACGAAGCTAACAATTTCATATTCCATCGGACTCCAGTTGTGATTGTTATCCCTCTTTTTATGAAACGGAGGTTTCACAATGAATTTAACTGTAGCGATAATAGGACTTTTTGTTGGTGTGAGTGTTCTGTTTTTAATATCAGGCATTCGTATCGTCCGGCCGGTAGAGGTCGGGGTTATTGAATTTTTAGGGAAGTTTGCACGCATATCCAATCCGGGTTTTAACTGGATCATTCCAGGGCTCCACAAAATGCACCGGATTGAAATAACAGAGCGGCGGGTCGATATTGAACCACAATCGATTATTACCCAAGATAAATTGAACGCTGAGGTTGATGGGGTTGTCTATTACAAAGTATCAGATGCGAAAAACGCTCTGTACAATGTTCAGAGCTTCGATTCTTCTGTCCCATCTCTTGCCAAAACAACATTACGGGCGGTGATTGGTAAGTTAACGCTGACGGAAGCCAACGAAAACCGAAGCAAAATCAACGACGAGATTGAGATTATTCTTGATCGGGAAGTGTCAAAATGGGGAATTACAGTTGAGCGTGTTGAGCTCAAGCGGATTGAACCCCCTGCCGATGTACAGGCGGCGATGAACAATGTCGTGAAAGCTGAGAATGAAAAAATTGCGGCGTTGGACTTGGCAACCGCCATCGAAACAAAGGCGGACGGTGAACGCCGGGCTGAAATCAAGAAGGCTGAGGGTATTGCAAAAGCGATTACGCTTAAAGCGCAGGCGGATAGTGAGGCGATTAAGCTGGTTAATGAAGCGGCCGACAAGTACTTTGTTGGCAATGCCCAGCTGTTGAAAAAGCTAGAGACGGTTGGCGTCGCATTGCAACATAATTCGAAGATTATCGTGCCTGGGAATACAGATTTGGTAAATGTGATTGGTGACTTGGCTGGCGCCCCGATACCGGTTTCGGTCAACGGGACAAGTAATGGCACGCGAGAGACTGTAAGCTAACTGATTATTCGAGGATTGACGGCCGGGGTGTTCATAGCTTCGGCCGTTTGTCTCATCCACTCTTTTTCCAGTTTCAATAAAATCAAAATCTTTTCATTTTGTTCAAGAGCACTAGGCTGTAGCTTGCCCACTGACATCGTGAGACTCCGGCCGGAGCATTGTCCGATCTCAAATTAAGCTAGCTATCCATTTAGCTAGAAAAATTCAGGGCCATTGTAAAAGATTGGCCACCTACACGATTAACCGTACGAGAAGATGACACCTCTTGAAAACCGACGCGTTCATACAGATGCACGGCCGGATTGCTATCCCGCACACTTAAAGAGAGCCCTGCATATACCCCCGTGGCGTGGTCAATCAATGCTTTGATTAATGTGCTTCCTACTCCCTGACCACGATAGAGAGATACTGTCCCTATTGCTAACTCTGGGATGTTGTCGTTTACATATCCATAACCCCGGTTCTGGTGATCAAACAATCTAAACCATGCCGCTCCCATCATCGCGTGGGTGTTTGGGTCTACTGCGATATACCCAACGTCATCTTTTTGTCCCCAACCGGCTACATATTGGGCAAGGCCAGGTGTTTGCTGTGCAATTTTAATTTGATCATCTTCCCCTTCCATATGGGCCGCTTCACATAGCATTTCCCATAGAAATGGCTCGTCACTTGGTTCCGCAAATTTAATTTCAAAGTTCATGTTTTTATAGGGTGTTATCGCTATTTATTTAAAAGAGTGTGTATGTTTACGAGTTGTTTTATGAGCCAATGCCCGCATTACGCACCATCACAATCTTGCAACTTATTGAAAATATCCGAAATATGATTGCTGACCGTTTTCGGGCTGATAAAAAGCTGCTCTAAAATCTTTTGATTATTGGCACTGGCACACATCGCCTCTTTTTATGGATGTTACATTGCCCGCAAGGGCGATGGATGTCTATTTTAATCAATCTTCACTGGCAAACAAACAGGCCAATTCACCCTTGAGTAGCTGATCGCAGGTGTCAAAAAAAGTAACCGCACCCTTTAGAACATTTGATCTTGACTTTTTTCTTGCCGAAATATAGAATTCTTCGACAGTCACTTTTAAATTAAAAGCCACTCGTTCACGTGATTGCTATGGAGAATAAAATGATGAATCAAGATGAAAAAAGTACGTTGTTTTGGGATTTGGCGAAACCATTGATGCTGAGTAAAAACGTCGAAAAAGGGACTATGATGGGATTTCCTTGTTTACGAACAGAAAAAGGTAAATTTTTTGCATCACTTGAAAAAAACAGCAGCGACCTTATCATTAAGGTTCCGGCCGACCGTGTGAAGCAACTGATAGATGATGGGGTTGCGTTGGCGTTTGCGCCAAACGGCCGGACGTTTAAAGAATGGGCCACCATCCCGATTCCAGAACGAGAGTTGTGGCATGATCTAATCGCAGAAGCCTTTGAGTTCGCTGAAAAGTAAAGTAAGGTTTGCGCGTATCTTCTCAAAAAGGGCGGGTTGAACATTTGTGCTAGGTCGAAAAAAGTGCTATACAGCTCACGTAGAGCCGTTGTGTACTTGGAAAACACTTGAAAAAACACTGTTTACCCTGACTTTTTGAGAAGATACGTTTGCGCACCTAAAAGATTTAGAAGCCGGAGGTCTGAAAAAATATGAATAGCATTCATGATATGGGTGGCATGCACGGATTTGGCAAAATACCCATTGAAGAGAACGAGCCGGTTTTTCATGGCGAGTGGGAAGGTCGGGTGTATGCGATGGCGATGTACACCCGGGCCGGTGTCCCCGGCGGCTTTCGGTACATGGTTGAGAAAATCGACCCGACCCGCTATTTGGCTTTTTCATATTATGAAAAGTGGATGCACGCTCGCACTCAAGGTTTGTTAGAGAAAGGGATTATTAGCCAAAATGAACTTGATGAAAAGATTACGTTTTTTCGCGAGAATCCCGAGGCTAAACCGCCAGTTGTTTATGATAAAACCAAATTTAAACAGGCGA